>NSHP01000020.1 GCA_002737125.1 Actinomycetota bacterium
TGCATGGGCTCACATTTAGTGGGCACCCACTTTCAACCGCCATCGCCCTAAAGGTCTTGGATATTTATGACCGTGAGCAGGTTTTCGAGAATGTGCGTGCCCTAGAGGGGCACTTCGAAAGCAGGTTGCAGGAGCTTCGCGCCAATCCACTCGTTGGCGATATCCGCGGTGCCGGCTTCTTCTGGGCCATTGAACTTGTCAAAGATCGCGAGACCCGCGAGATGTTCAATGAAGTAGAGGCACAGTGGCTGCTTCGCGACGAATTATCGGGGCATATGGACGAGCTTGGGCTGTTATGCAGATTAGATGATCGCGGTGAACCTGTTATTCAACTCTCGCCCCCGTTGGTTTCAGACGCGAAGACGCTAGACCGCATTGTTTCGATCATTGGTGAGGCGACAGATCGCGCACATAAGTCTTGGACCAAAGAGCGAGCTAGGCTCCTTAAGACAGTAAGTCGCCAGCCAAATATCAATGTCGCCTAGCTAAAACTCCGCGGCGACTCGAAGTCCGTCAAGTACGGCCTCCTCGGCCGTTCGCGGGGCAAGTGCATCGCCGATTAGGTGCACATTGGCTCCGCGGCCAACGAGCTCATCGAATAGCGAATCATTTGAGGTGTGGCCGGTTGCTAACACGATGGCCGACATCCCAGGGATTTCTATTACGGCACCCGTCAAGGTGTGGCCCAGTAGAACTGTGTTGCCGGCGATGCCCCGGATTCGTAAATCGGTACGGACACTAACTTTATGTCTGATGGCATCGGCCAACATCTCGTTGCGAACATATTGTTGAAGTGCATGACCTGCGGCCCAACCTTGAACCGCCAGCGTGACGCTATGGCCTCGCTGTGCGATCAGCGTTGCAACCCCAAGCCCGATCCAGTCCCCACGCCAGTCAGCGACGAGGATTTCGCCAGCGGGTAACTCGGCTCCGTTAAGTACCTCCCAAGAATTGACTACGGGGCTGTTTACCTCACCAGCTAGGGTTTCGATCAGCGGTGCGTATGGCAACGCTCCAGTGGCGATTACCACAAGATCTGCGTTATGGCCCGCGACTGAGTTTACGTCCGCAGTCTTGTTGATGGAAATGCGCACTCCAGCGCGTGTTGCCTCACCAAGAAGATTTGTCACAATGGCGCCGAACTCGGCTCGGCCTGGCAGCAACTGCGCCAAGAGGGCCTGCCCACCAACGCGTGGCGCGCTCTCCCAAAGTTCAACATCATGACCGCGTGCAGCGGAAACAGCAGCGGCTTTCAGCCCAGCTGGCCCACCACCAATTACGAGAATTCGCTTCGGGTTTTTGGCGACGGACAGATCGCTGAACTCAAGTTCGCGGCCACTCTCAGGGTACTGAATACATGAGATGGGCACGCCCATGTGGAAATGTCCGATGCAGGCTTGATTGCAGCCAATACAAAGTCGGATTTCATCGGTTTTACCTGTACGCGCTTTTTGTGGCAGTAAGGGGTCACAAATCAGGGCCCGGGTCATGGCTACCGCATCGGCTTTACCGTTGGAAAGGATCCGCTCGGCTTCGGCGGGGGTGTTGATTCGACCGGTTAGAAAAACCGGGACATCTACGGTGGTGCGTAACTGCGAAGATAAGTCCGCGAGATAGCCGGGTGGATAATTCATCGGCGGCACTATGTGCACGCTCCCTGCGTATGTTGCGCTGCTACCCGCAGTAACCGACAGATAATCAACTAATGGTGCAAGGTGTTGGCAGGCGGTCATCGATTCTGCAGGAGTGAGACCGTCCTGATCTCTTTCGCCGAGGCTGATGCGTAAGCCAACAACGAAGCCGTCAGGGGTGGCCTCTCGTACTGCTTCAATTATCTCGCGGGTAAAGCGCATGCGGTTCTCAAATGACCCGCCGTAAATGTCTTCCCGAATATTGGCACGCGCGTTGATGAATTGCGAAGGCAGGTATCCGTGACTTGCAACTATTTCAACTCCGTCGATCCCTGCTGTTGCCATTCGCGCGGCGGTCAGGCCAAAGCCGTGCACAATCTCCTCGATCAAGGTGATTGGCAACTCCCGAGGCATTACGTGGAATCGTTCATTGGGTACGGCCGATGGTGCCCAGGCAACACCGAGTAACCCATCGGGGGTGGTCATTACTTCGCGCCCGCCATGAAATAGCTGTGCGAATACGTGGCAGTCGTATTCATGAATTGCTTGAGCAATTTTGCGATACCCGGGTATCACGTCATCGCTGGTCGCCATTAACTCGCTGTCTGTGTATTCAGCAGTCTGGTGAACTCCAGATACTTGGAGCACTATATGACCGACCCCGCCGGCGGCTCGCGCCCGTTGATAGGCAATCAGCTGATCCCCGACACGTCCATTTTCAGCCATAACGGTGTCATGGCCCGAGGAAAACATCCGGTTCTTTAGCGTAATTGAACCAACATTCAGCGGCGCGAAAAGTGTTGGGTACACCCGTGAAGTCTATTGATGCGCGAGGGCGCGTGCGCGACTAAAATAGGGATTTCCGCGGGACCAACTTCGATCGGAGAGCACCTTGGCCGCTATTGAGCGTTCGGGAGACAAAACCTTCGTGTATGAACAGTTGCACGGCGGGGTCGGCGACATCTCGGTGCAGCGCTATTTCGAAGGAGCGCATCCATGGCAAATGGATGTCGAAATTTGGGAGCTACCGGTCGGGGGCACGGAAGGCTCACATCGCCACGACGACTCTGAACCAGAATACGGGGCAATGTCTGAGCTGTACCTCGTGATTGAAGGAAGTGGGCTCATGACTCTTGACGGTCAGTCAGTTGAGCTCAGGCCCGGGGATGCGGCGCTCGCGGCACCCGGGGTTGACCACGATTTAGTGAACACGGGTTCGATACCACTTCGGGTGCTCGTGATAACCGACCCGGAGAACCTCAGTGGCTAAATTGTGACTCGATATTGTAGAAAAATTCGATATGTAAGGTGAGGATCCACGATGGCCGCGCGATTCACGTTCAAACAGCGCCTGCGCTACCGTTTCGACAACGGGCTGGCGAGGGTATTTGGGTTGTCCTGATCTGGCTTGGCGCAGTTACTGCCGTGCTTGTGCTTCTCGTATCGACTCTCACCTGGGTATTGAAGTTGGGCCCGGCCGATGAGCCCACCAGTTTCCCCGAAGGTGTCTGGTTGGCGATGGGCCGGGTCAAGTGCCACCGAACACTCCTATGTGCGGTACGCACTGGGTGGGTCGGCAACCTTTGGTGAGGTAATCGCCGAGGCGCGAAGTAGGGGGGTGGTAGCCATCGGATATCAATGTGCCGCGGCTGCAGGTCAACCGGGCTTCTTGGCGGATAGTCTCCGTCTTAATACGCCAAAGGGCGAAGTGACCAACTTCAATCCCGACGATCAGGTCATAATTGTCGCCCAGCGCGGTGCGTAGTTGCGGCGCGGCAGCCACGAGGAGCGGGCTGATCGTGCCAAGGTTGGGCGAAACGTACCAATCCCAAGTGAAAATTCGAAATGAGGTTAGCAATGGCAAACGGAATATCGCGCCCAATGCGAGTGACGTTGGTTGGGGTCATCATCGTCATCGATGGCCTGCTTGGAGTGCTCCTTGGGGTACTTGGCATCTTCAATCTCAATGACTCGATTGGCGCCGGCATCTGGGGTGTCATTGTCTCGCTGATCGTTGGGATTATCTACCTGCTGGTTGCAAAGGGCATCTTTGACGGTAACCGAATCTCGCGGTTGATTGTTGCAATCCTGACAGTCATCAATTTGCTCAAAGGCGTGTCATATCTATTTGCTGGCCGGGAAATTCTTGTCAACGGCCTGATCGACATCATCATCGCGTTGATCATTCTCTATCTGCTCTACGGTGGGAAGGCGCGTTTGTTCTTTGCTAGTGCCTGACTAGAAGTAAAGCGAGGGCGGGGTAGGGGAGTAACCCCTACCCCGCCCTCGCTTCGTTGTTGCGGCTACAAAGCTCCGACCTTGATGGAGCATGAGCCCACCGATGAAGTGCAGGCGGTTGGCAGCGTCAAAGTGCCTACATCATTGAAACCAACGGTAACTGATGCACCCGGTGCCAGTTGGCCATTCCAGTCAGTATTGGCCGCTGTTAATTTGCCACTGGCGAGAGTGCCCTTGGCATTCCACATTTCTATCGCGGTGCCCGTCCATGGCATGGTCACGAACCAAGCTGGCACTGACTGCGTACCGGTATTGGTGATAACCAGATCAATGGTGCGTCTGGTACCACAATCCTATGACACCGAGACAGTGATCCCAAGGGCCGAAGTGCCGGCTGGGGTGCTGGCAGTCGGAGTAGCTGACGGTGACGGAGTCAGCGTTACTTTGCCGTCCAATGCCGCGATGAACGCCGGCGCAGTAAGATTCCGCGTCTCACCTCTTGTTCTAATTGACATAGTGCTTTGGCGGAGTCTTGATTTCATCTGCAAGTCCCTTGGCCAACTCGCTAGAGGGTCTTCACGGTCTGAGTGGAAACCTACCGGGATCCTGAGGCTAGGCCACCACGTTGAACATTTGGCGGGGACAGGTGAATAAACTCCGGGTATGACCTGGGCGCCGATTACTGGTCCAATCCAATCAGCACTAGTTGTCCTTGAGTGCAATGAGCTTGATGGAACCCTAGATTTTTTTGCCGACAAATTGGGGTTCCAGCTTGAGGTCATTTCTCCTGCAGATGATCCGTCGATGGCGGTGCTAGCAGGTTACGGGTTGCGGATTCGCCTGCAAGTTGTTGCTGGTAGTTGTGCTCCCAGTCATCTCGAGTTGATGAGCCCGGACCCAGGTGAGCTGTTTAATGGAGAGCTCAACCTCATAGCACCCAACGGCACCCGCATCAATTTGATCGAGTCAAATCCGGAAGTTAATATCCCTCCGCTGGCGCAGTCGCTAGTTGTCAGCACAATCTCAGGGAACGCTAAGTGGGGATTTGGACGGGCAGGTATGGAGTACCGAGATCTTGAGCCCGGGCGTCAAGGTGGCCGCTTTATCGCTTCGCATATTCGAATCCCTGATGGTGGCCCGGTGCCAGATTACGTTCACTTCCATAAAGTGCGCTTTCAGTTGATCTTCTGCTACCGCGGTTGGGTCAAAGTTGTTTACGAGGATCAAGGGGAGCCATTTGTTTTGCAGGCCGGTGACTGCGTGTTGCAGCCCCCAGAGATTCGCCATCGCGTTCTTGAGAGTTCCTCAGGCCTTGAGGTAATTGAAATCAGCTGTCCGGCTGAACACGACACGCTCGTAGAACGGTTAATCACGTTACCGACCGCACAGGTGAAACCGGATCGAATTTTTGGCGGTCAATTGTTTGTTAGGCATGAGGCTGCCTTGGCGACCTGGCTGCCTTGGCGATATGAAGGTTTCGAGTTCAGAGACCTAGGTATTGCTGAGGCCACTTTCGGGCTGGCAGGTGCGCGAGTTATTAGGCCAACAACTGCAACCCAAACACCGGTGGTATTAGTTGAAAACGAATTCTTCTTCACGTTTGTGATGGATGGTTCGGTCACTTTGGTGATACCTGGGCAAGTAGATCGTGTGCTAGAGGCGGGGGATTCATTCGTGATGCCCGCTGACCAAAAGCATGCGCTGACAGATATTGCGAGGGATACTCAGTTTCTTGAGGTTTCATTGCCCGGCGAACTCAGGGCGATTAGCACTTGATGAAACTCGGCCGCAGCTCGGCTGGCATGGGTGAAGCGCAAGCTAAGACTCTCAATTAGTGTCATAATCAGGCCGTGCCTGAAATCCCGGTCATTGATCTGAGCGGCTTGGGAACCTCCGCTGGTGCAGATGCTCAAATTGGCCTGGACGTGGTTCAAGCTTATGGCGAGGTTGGCTTTGGCTACGTGGTAAATCACGGGATTTCACCTGACTTAGTAGCCTCGGTTTTCGAGCTATCTCGCAGGTTCCATGGCCAACCGTTAGAGCGCAAGCTGGCAATCGAGCTCAACTCTCAACATCGAGGATACATACCATTTAAGACATCGACGGACGTAAATTCCAGCCTCGAGAAAGTTACGAAGCCCAATCAAAGTGAATCGTTCATGATGATGAATGAGCTTGGGAATGATCATCCCGATGTGCTCGCGGGCGCGTACTTAGCGGGGTCTAACCAATGGCCAGAAGGTATCCCTGATTTCAAGGAAACTCTCATTGAGTACCACGATGCCATGAGTAGGCTGGCGCGCTCGATAATTGATGTCATAGCAAAGTCACTGGGTGATGACGGACTTCTTTCGTCGTCCTTTGATTCCCCGACGACCTGGTTGCGACTGTTGCACTATCCACCGCAAACGCCTTTAGCACCTGCAGATGAATACGGGTCAGCGCCGCATAGGGATTTTGGCGCCATCACTTTGTTGGCCCAAGACGATGTCGGTGGCTTAAGTGTTCGTACCGCTGGAGAAACATGGGCCGAAGTGCCTGCGATGGCGGGATCCTTCGTGATGAATGTTGGCGACATGCTCAGCCGATGGAGCAACGGGCGGCTGCTTTCAACCCCGCACCGGGTGACCAATCGCAGCGGTCGAGAGCGTTATTCGGTGCCCTTCTTTTTTGACCCACACGTCAGCACCGTTATTGAACCGCTGCCAAGTTGTTTGGCTCCGGGCGAATTGCCTGCCTCCCCGCCTTTAGTATTTGGCGAATTCCTGCGAAGTGAACTTGAGTCGGCCTATCTGAAACACCAACCGACCGGGTAATTTGCTGTTCATATACCCTATGGGGTATCCTCTGGAGGAAATAATCGCGGACTCCAGGAGGTTGGATGGTGACCAAGACTGTCGCTGACAAGAAGGTAGTTGCGCCGATAGCACACGTTTTGTCAGATAAGCAGCGCTTGGAAGAGATAATTAGGCGGCTCAACCGGGCCCAGGGCCAACTTGGTGGCATCGTGAAGATGCTGGAAGCCGGGCGCAGTTGCGGTGAAGTGATCACGCAGATCTCGGCTGTGGGCAAGGCCATCGATACCGCAGCTTTCACCTTAATTTCTTCAAGCTTGAAGGAGTGCATCCAAGAAGATCGAGCCGATGCGGATGTAGTTTCAGCGCAATTGCAACGGCTCTTCCTAATTTTGGCCTAAGGAGGTCTAGGTGCGAATAGGTGGCACAGTAGGCGGAGTGAATATCGGGAGTCTGTCCCAAGCAACAATTTAAGCTAAGTAACCAATACGAGGAGAATGGAGCAGGCCCGTGTGTAGCCCGGCAACTTGTCCAACCTGTAAGAAGATCACCTACACCGGATGTGGGGAGCACGTCGAGCAGGTGCTAGGGAGTTTCCCGGCAAGCGCACGGTGTGAATGCCACCAAAGTAGTTCAGCGAGGTAGAGTCTCGACTGTTCAGGTATTCACTAGGAGGAGTCGCATGGATTCGTCAGCCGGCAGTCTGCGCGGTAAACGCGCCCTCGTGACCGGAGCATCGCGTGGGATCGGACGCGACATTGCTTTGTATTTTGCGCGGGCCGGGGCCGATGTGGCGATTGCCGCCCGCAATGAGGAAGCACTGCTCGAGTTGCAAGGTGAGATCGAGGCGCTCCGGCGAACTTGCGTTGTTATCACCGCTGATGTTACCCAAGAGGGCGCTGCCGCCAGCATCGTTGAGTGCACCGAGCGCGGCTTGGGCGGCCTTGATATTTTGGTTAATAATGCTGGAGGTAGCAGCTTTTCGGTAGCACTGCAATCGATGAACTTCAGTGGTTGGCAAAAAACTATGATGCTAAACGTCGATTCGATTGTGCTATTGATTCAGGCTGCGCTACCCGCCCTAATCCGAAGTGGCAATGCATCAATCATCAACGTCTCATCGGTCGCGGGCCTGCGCGGTGCGCCATTGATGTCACATTATGGCGCGGCGAAAGCCGCTTTGATATCGCTAACTCAAAGTTTGGCAATCGAAGTGGCGACCCAAGGGGTTAGGGTCAACGCGCTTATACCGGGGTGGATTGAAACTGACCTCACGGATTTCTTGAGAACAGAGGACTCTGTTGAGCAAAGCGTGCTCAGCCAAGTGCCGATGGGGCGCTGGGGTCGCTCTGATGAGATCGCCGAGGGGGCACTCTTCTTAGCCAGTGATGCGTCATCATTCATGACCGGGCAGCTACTTATCCTCGACGGTGGGCTAAGTGCTCGGCCATAGCAAGCATCGGTGCTCACATGCGATTTGAGTAGTCCCAAGACGCAATCGTGAGTTGATCAATCCGAATTGTGACTTCATGGTCGACGCGTGAGAGCAGCCAAGTCGCCAGATGCGAATCTCGCTCTATCGAATAGCGCTCGAATAATTTTGGCAGCAGTTCGGCGGCACCATCAGCAAAGAGTTCCGCGCAGCCGGTGCCCCTGATGCCTCGATACGGCGGTTGGTCGGCCGAGATTTCAAACCCACAGTGCGAGTCCTTACGTAGGCGCTTGGCAACAATCGAATCGGCCTGGGTACAACACCAAAGAGCGTCATCGGCGAAGAGATACCAAAGTGATTGCACCAGAGGGCTCACCATGCCATTGGTTGCAAGCCTTATTGGGATGCAAGCGGCCTCGAGATAAGAACGGATTTCAGCCTCGTCCCAGGGCCCCGAGCGCAATGCCAGATCCTTTTTGTCAGCCAATTTGGTTAGCTCCGTAACTTACGTTGGGTAACCAGAAAGACTATTACAACTGCCACGAGCGCGACGACGAGCGCGACGCTCCAAACATCAAACATTTGATTTACAATACGCACTCCGAGCGCAAGGGCGATCATTAGCGCTGCGAAGCCCTGCAGGAAGAGGGAGAAGCGAAATTGCCTACGGGTTACTGGATCCACGGCGTTATCGTACTGCGTTCCAATTCCTTGTTGTGGCTCCACGGGGAACTATGAATTCCATTGCCGGATGACATGCTGTTCATGTTCAAAACCAAGTGCCGATAGCCTCGCTGGATCCAGAGCGAAGAGTCGACCTTCGACAGGTGGCAAGGCCAGCCAAGTGGCTGTTAGGACTCGCAAAATGTGGCCGTGAGCGATAAGTACGCAGTCGCGGCCCGCCAAAACCTCTGGGAGGCACCTGTTGATAATGCGCGTTACTCTGTCGGCCAAATCAACAAGCTGCTCACCAGGAGTTTGGCCAGGTGGGATCGGGTTTTGCCAAATCGACCAACTTGGATCACCGAGCTCAGCACGAATCTCCTTGGTGGTTCGCCCCTCCCAGGCACCGTAATCCCACTCCAAGAGATCATCGGTATATGCGTCAGGTTGTAATCCGGCGAGTTGAGCGGTGTGACGACAGCGAGCAAGTGGGCTGCACAGCACCAAACTCGGGGTGATGCCCGCTAATTTTTGGCCGGCAGTTCGAGCTTGATCTTCACCGAGCACGGTGAGCGGGATGTCAGTGCGCCCAGTGTGCAGCAGGTCGCGGCTCCATTGTGTTTCACCATGTCGAATTAGCCATACTCTGCCCATCATGCCGCTAGCCTGTCATCGTGGCAGCTGCGACCGCAAGTATCTCGGCTCAACCCGAGCTAAAGGCTAACTCACTTACCTTCGTTGATGTACTCGCCATTGGCCTAATTCTACTTCGCCGGCTTATTCGCTGGCTGCAGTACTAGGGCCAATTGTGGTGTTGGTGGGCGTTAATGCACCGGGGGTTTTGATCGCGTCATTTGTGCCCATGCTGCTCATTGCTTCGGCATTTAATTACTTAAACAAGGTCGATCAAGATTGCGGAACTACTTTCTCATGGGTTGGGCGGGCCATGGGCCCGTGGTTGGGATGGCTAGGCGGTTGGGCCATCGCGATGACCGGAGTGCTCGTTGTCGGGTCCTTAGCTGATGTCGCAGTTCGTTTCACCTTGCTCATGTTTGGCCAAAATGAGTTGGCCGAGAACAGCTATTTAGTTATGGCAATAGCGGTTGTCGTGATAATCGTGATGACTTGGATTTGCGTTGTGGGCACGAAGGCAACATCAAAGATCCAAAACGTGTTGGTGCTTGCCCAAATTGGTGGGCTCCTAATTTTGGTCGTTGTCGCCTTAATTCGCTCGTTCACCGGATCGGGTGTGGCCGGTGCACCTACACCGGATTGGGCGTGGCTCAACCCATTTGGGCAAGGCGCAGGGCCACTAACCGGCGGGTTACTGCTGGGTGTTTTTGCATATTGGGGCTGGGAATCAGCATTCAATCTAAGTAAAGAAACTATGGATTAATCGCGTATTCCTGGCCTAGCTGGCTTGGCCTCGACAGTAATTTTGTTAATCACCTATGTCGGTACCGCAATCGCCGTGCTCGCATTCCTTGGTCCGGTCTTTCTGGAAGCCCACGCCGATCAGCAGGAAATGATTTTTGCATCGGTTGCCGGCGATGCCCTTGGCGCTTGGAAGTGAATTGTTCTAGCTGCGGTTGCGACTTCAGCTTTGGCTTCAACGCAGACGACAATCATCCCGGCATCTCGAACTGCACTTTCCATGGCACGCAATCAAGCAATCCCAGGTTACTTCGGGAAGATTTCCTCGGATCATCAAACGCCAAGTGTGTCAACATGGTGGGTCGCGGTGATTGCAATAATTTGGTACGTTGGAGTCAATCTTGTCAGCACTGATGCGCTACTGGACTCGGTAACAGCACTGTCAATGCTGATCGCATTTTACTACTCACTTACCGGGTTGGCCTGCGCAATTTACTATCGGCATCTGGTGTTCCATAGCCGTCGCGCCTTCTTCTTAATTGGCTTGGGTCCGGTGATTGGGTCGATACTTTTATTTGGCCTCTTAGTGCTTTCAGCAATAAGCATGGCGGACCCGGCAAACTCGGCCACGGGTGAATCTTGGTTCGGGGTTGGCCCGCCACTTGTCATCGGAGTCCTTATTTTTGCGATGGGCGTTATTTTCATGGTTGCCTCGCGAGCATCTGGTTCACCTTTTTGGTACCGAAAGCCAGGTGTTGTTGATCCAGCATTAGTGCCCACCAAAGATGGTGGAACAAGGGAGCGGCACGCCATCTAAATCAGCGGATTTCGCGTTTTCGGCTTAATGCCGTACATTCATGAGTCCGTAATACATCTGCACGCGAGTCTTGGCACCATCGAGGTCGAATCCGGACCACAATCGAGACGCGCTTGTCGTCTCGATTGGATTTTTTTGATGAGTTCGAAGTCTTCGAAAAGTGCTGTGCAATTTTCCGACCTGGGCATCGCCTCAGTATTGGTCGATGTCCTTAAACGGGCTGGTATCAAAGAGCCTTTCCCCATTCAGGCGGCAACGATTCCTGATGCGGTTTCGGGTCGAGATGTGTTGGCACGCGCCCAAACGGGCTCTGGCAAAACCCTGGCCTTCGGCCTCGCGATGCTGACCAAGCTTGGCGGACGTCGCGCCGAATCCCGCAAGCCATTTGGACTGATTTTGGTACCGACCCGCGAACTAGCAATGCAGGTCAGCGATGCGTTGCAGCCGCTTTCTGATGCATGCGGTGTGCGCGGGCGGCTGATTGCGGGTGGCATGCCGTATATCAAGCAGATCCAAGCCCTTGATAGAGGTGTGCATTACTTAGTGGCCACCCCCGGCCGCCTGGTAGACCTTGTTAATCGAGGTTCTGTTGACCTTTCGAACGTAACTTTCACGGTGCTGGACGAGGCAGACCAGATGGCCGACATGGGATTCATGCCAATCGTTCGCGAAATCCTCGACCTCACCAGCCGTGGCAGTCAGCGCTTATTATTTAGCGCGACCCTAGATGGCGATGTAGATGCGATTATCAAGCGCTACATGAAGGATCCGGTTCGGCATTCACTGTCACCGGCTCAAGCCTCGGTTGACACCATGGATCATCACGTGTTGCTGGTGCACCCTGCTGACAAAAATGAGGTTGTTACGCAAATTGGCGCACGTGATGGCCGCACGATTTTTTTCGTTCGAACTCAAGCCGGTGTTGATCGACTTGCTGAATACATGACGTCACAGGGAGTGGCAGCGGGTGCGCTACACGGTGGCAAATCGCAGGCCGTGCGCACGCGCACCTTGGCTGACTTCCGTGCCGGCATTACGCCAGCGCTCGTTGCAACCGATGTCGCTGCCCGCGGCATCCACGTTGACGGCATCAGTTTGGTTGTCCACGTTGATGCGCCTAATGATCCAAAGGATTACCTGCACCGCGCCGGCCGCACCGCGCGCGCTGGAGAATCCGGCACGGTTGTCACGTTGGGTTCGCCGCGGCAGCAACGTCATATCAGCGCATTGACTTCTAAGGCCGGTGTAAAGCCGGCAGTTGCTCGAGTACGCCCAGGCGATGCCCAGTTGATTTCGATTACCGGTGCCCAACAGCCGTCGGGCATCGCTTGGTTCCCGCCCAAGGAGAAGCCGGCCAAGCCGGCATATCGTCAAGGCCAAGGCCGGGGTGGACCCCGTGGACCGCGTGGCCCCCGTCAGCACACAACTGATCGTTCCTCAGGCGGGAGTTCTGGTGGCCAGACTGGCTGGCATCGCAAAGCGGCCAAGAGCGGTACCGCACGCAGCAGTAAGCAAAGCTCTAGATAAGGCGTTCGTCAGCAGGTAGGTGATCTTTTTCTGTCGCCGGCGATCCCACCAATGAAGGCCGAGCGCGTCAAGGCCAACCAATAACTGGGTACGAACCGAGGCAATAGCCAGATTAGGTCTGCGGCTAAACCGCTTGGCCTAGCGGGGCGGAACCCAATTAGTAAGGCTACGAGTGCCTCATCGACTTTGCCCAAGAGGCCGGGAGTTAGCGGCACGGCGGTCAGCGATAGTGCAATCGAAAATGCTGCGAGAACTCGCCGCTCAGCAAGACTTGTTTTCGGTTCTGCTTCCTTGCAGCTCGGGGCATTTATCCGCCGGATTCAGGCATCAAGTTCAGGAAATGCATCATCGCTGGTGTCCGCGGTGGGTTTTGTGCGGTCACGTCCAAAAGTTCCCACGAACATCAGTCCGTATCCGACCGATGGGCCGATAAGTAGGGCGAAGAGCACGGTCCCTAACCCGACGATGCCACCTAATAGCCAGCCAATCCCCAGCACCACAACTTCAATTGACAGTCGGACGGTAGGCACCGGCCACCCGGTGCGTTGATGGATGCCGGTCATCCAGCCGTCCCGGGGTCCGGGCCCAAGATTGGTGGTCAGGTACAACCCGCTGCCCAGCCCGATCGCGGCAATTCCGAGACACACCTCTACCAATTGCAGCGCGAATATCTGGGGCCGCGGCAAGAATAGAAGTGAGACTTGCAAAGCGAGTGCGATGACGATCGCATTGCAGATGGTGCCGAGACCTGGGCGTTCCCGTAATGGGATCCAAAGTAGCAGTACGAGCACGCTGACAAGGAAAGTTGCTAGTCCGATTGACATGGGAAATTTAGTAGATAGGCCTTGCGCAAGCACCGTCCAAGGGCTAACCCCTAGCCCGGCGGCAACGAGCATTCCATCGCCGGTCCCAAATAGCCAAAGACCGATGATGAGGATGGCGAAAGTGGAGGGTTTGGTGCGCCAGCGTGAAGGGGCTCGCCATCTAGTCACCGGGATGGTACGTGAGGGTTTCAGCCAACTCATGATGTCGGAAATAGTGAACACCCCTTTATCGGTGGTCTAGAGGATATAGCGTTTGAAGCCATGGAGGTCTGATGAAAGCACAAGTGCAAAGCAGGGTTCGGCTAGCCCCTAGGTTAGCTACCGTAGTGCTTTTAATTGCTGGTTGCGGATCAGGTGGCGAGGCGGCTGTATCGCCAGCCCCAAGTGCAGTTATCGCAGTGACCGGTGCGGCAGGGGACGCAGATGTTTTGCTTGATGCACAGTCCCTAACCGTGCTTGATCAACCGGTGCGGTATCCGAAGAAGAAAGCTGCGCAAATCTCGAGTTCAATTCTGTCTTTGGACCCCGGCCAGGAAACCGGCTGGCACAAATATCGAACACCGATTTATTCCTACATCCTCGAAGGCACATTGACTGTTGAATACGACGCGGGCGTGATTAAGGAGTACGCGGCGGGCACAGCGCTCGTTGATGCGATGAACGTTTGGCTTAACGGCTCAAACAAGACGGATGCGCCTGTCCGGGTGTTAGTGGTGAATATGGGCGCGGCTGGCATCGCGAACTCCGTCAAAAGACCCTGATATGTCTAGGTAATTGATCAGGCGCCATTGCGGTTTCGTGGTGCGCAGTGGCGGTCCTGCCGATGAATCACACCCAATTGGGATTTTTGACGATGTGGGCACTGATGTCGCTTGCCATGATGATTTTGACCGTTCTGCGACCCATGGTTCGCATTGCTGGCAGCTCCGCGGTGCGAGCGTGGACTTTCGTGATTGGCTACCTGACTATTTGGATTGCGATGGCGGTCCCGGCAATAGTTCTCGTGAACGCAGTCCCTTGGTCTGGGGTACTTGTCTGCTTAGGCTGGATCGTGGTCGGTCTTTATCAACTAACTCCGTGGACACAAAGAGCGCTGCGCCGATGTCGGTCCTTGCATGCGGCTGACCCGGCTTTTCGTTTGGGAATAAACGAGGGGCTTGCTTGTGTGAGCGCCTGCCTCTCGCTGATGGTGATCGGGGTGGTAACTCTCGCAGGCATGCAGCCAGTGCTGTCTCTGTTCGCGATGCTGGCACTCGCAGCATTTATGATTTGGGAGAAATCGCCACACGTTGGTGCGGTAGCGCTACGTGTCAGCGGAATTGCCGTCGTCCTGATAGCGAGCACAGTGCAGGTACTTGGCGGAGCCGAAACCGGGCACATGCACAGAGTTAGTGTGCAAATCTCATCGGTTGAATGACTTACGTATTATTCAATTTTAAAATCAAGGTCATCGCCTGACGCGACATCCGCAATCTCGATGAGTTCAATATCGTCTCGTCCCAGTAGGTAGGCTCGAGCTCCCTGGTCACCATGTGCGCTGTCGATAATGTCCGCCCAGTGTTCCCGGCTGAACTTCACCGGGTGCCCGCGCTCGCCTTGGAAAGTTGCCGCTGCTACCCCAGCACTTGAGCTGACTATGCGAGCACAACCAAGTGCGGTGAGTCCTGGTAGGTCAACCAAGGTGATGAGCGCATTGGTTGCTGGTGTGTTTAGCAAATACTCCAGCCCGGTGCGCAGGGATGAGCCCATGCCTTCTTGCCAGTTCGCGTTGACTACGGGAATTGCGCCTGGCACCTCGTCGATCCAAGCGCCCAGCACGACCACGATTGGTGCACAGCCGGCTTCCCGCAAGATTCGAACCGATCGATCAACCAGCCGCTCGCCGTCAACCAGCGCTGGTGCCTTTGGACCGCCGAATCTTTTACCCGCGCCGCCGGCCAGGATGAGCCCTGCTGTTGAGTCCGTTAAGCCGTTCAGCGCGGTGCCCCTGGATGAATTGGGCCGTCGGTGTTCGCCAGTGATGCACCGGTACCACCCCAACGGCTTTGCACCATGTGCGCGGCGATCGAAATCGCGGTCTCCTCCGGTGTGCGCGCACCTAGATCAAGCCCAATCGGTGAATGCAGTCGTGCCAGTTCTTCATCCGTTAACCCAGCCGCCTTCAGGCGTGCTAGCCGATCCTCGTGGGTTCGGCGAGAGCCCATAGCCCCAATGTATCCAGCATTAGTTCGCAAGGCGATTGTCAGAGCAGGGACATCGAATTTCACATCGTGGGTAAGAACTGCGATGACGGTTCGCGAATCCACCTGCTGTTTTTCAAGCCAACGATGCGGCCAGTCTACGACAACTTCATCAGCTTCTTGAAAGCGCTTTTTGGTGGCGAAAACCGGGCGGGCATCGACAACGGTGACCTTGAATCCAAGTAGCTTTCCTACGCGAACGAGTGCTGCTGAAAAATCGATGGCTCCGAAAATGAACATCTGTGGCGCAGGCGCGTAGCTCGCGATAAAGACGTCGAGGCCCTCGCCGAGTCGTTCACCCGCCGGCCCGTAATGTAAAAATCCGGTGATACCAGATGCCAGCATGCCTATTACATCCTCGCGGACGGTGTCATCGAGTCTGGAGGTGCCCAATGACCCTTCGGTATGGTCAGGTCGCACCACGAGATGCTGGCCGACAAAGCGTGGTCCGCGAACGATCGTTGCGACGGCAACTGGTAATTCTTCAGCGATACTGGTCGCGATTCCGGCAAGTTCAGGCCAGGTTTGATTATCAACTTTTTCGACAAAAACCTCGAGAATGCCGCCGCAGGTGAGTCCCACGGCAAACGCATCGTCGTCGCTAACTCCGTAAGTTTCGTAGCGGGGTGCGCCATCGGCCAAGACCTGCTTGCCTAGCTCATAAAGTGCGCCTTCAACGCAGCCACCGCTTACCGAGCCGACAGCTTCGCCGGTATCTGTGACCAGCATGGAGGCACCGGCGGGTCTGGGGGCAGAGCGCCAGGTGCGCACTACGGTGGCCATGGCGGCGCTGCCGCCGTCGCTGGTGGCGGATACCAAATCATTTAGCACTTCTCGCACGGGACTACTTTCGCGCATCCGGTGCAACGCCGCTCGGGGAACCCCTTAATAATGGGGGGGTGGATGTCATTCGGCTGGTCGAGGTTACCGAGCAACCCCTTGACGCCCGTGCGATGCAGGCGCTGGTGGCAGATCCAGCGGCTGGTGCGGTAGTTACTTTCAGCGGCGATGTGCGGGGCATCGACCATGGCAGGGAGGTACTGACGCTTACCTATGAGGGGCACCCGACGGCGGCCGCGGTGCTAAGGCAGGTGGCCGAAGAGATCGCCGGGCAATTCGAACTCATTGGCTTGGCCGTAGCCCACCGCGTGGGCGAGCTGCAGATTACTGACGCCGCGTTGGTTGCCGTGGTGTCAACCGGGCACCGTGGGGAGGCCTTCTTGGCGTGCCAAGCGCTGGTGGATTTGACGAAGGCTAAACTACCTGTCTGGAAGCATCAGGTCTTTATCGATGGCACTGATGAATGGGTGAATTGCGCATGAGCATGCTCATCGACACCTTTGGTCGCGCTCATCGTGATCTGAGGGTTTCACTAACCGATCGCTGCAACCTGCGCTGCACCTATTGCATGCCGAACGATTTTGCTGACTGGATCCCAGGGGATCATCTGTTGAGCACCGATGAATTGATGACGGTGCTTGAGGTGGCAACCCAGCAAGGAATAACCGGCATTCGGCTAACAGGTGGAGAGCCGCTCCTTCGCCCCGACATCGTTGACATAGTCCGTCGAATTAAGGCGCTGCCATCGGCTCCTAAAATCGCGTTAACAACAAATGGCTTGCGATTGCCGGAGATGGCGCAAGATCTCGCCGATGCCGGTCTTGGTCGCGTCAACATTAGCCTCGACACCTTGATGCGCGATCGCTTCAAGGCACTCACCTACCGTGATCGATTTGATGACGTAATTGCGGGGATAGATGCGGCTAAGACGGCCGGCCTGCTGCCGGTAAAGATCAACAGCGTGCTGATGCGTGGCGTGAACGATGATGAGGCTTTGCCATTGCTGCGACATAGTTTGGCTAACGACTGGAGCTTGCGCTTCATCGAGCAGATGCCACTTGATGCTGGTGGCTCCTGGCAGAAGTCGTCCATGGTTACCGCGGCGGAGATTTTCGAGCGGCTATCGACAGAGTTTGAACTAACTCCGATGTTAAATCGTGGTTCGGCGCCGGCGGAAGAATTCTTGATCAATGGGGGCCCAGCCACGGTTGGGATTATCGCGAGTGTTTCGAAGCCGTTCTGTGCCTCTTGCGATCGACTGCGCCTTACCGCTGATGGGCAAATTCGTAACTGCCTGTTTGCCCGTGACGAAACCGATGTTCGAGCCACCTTGCGCAACCAATCGCTGTCCGATCAAGAACGCCGCGCGAGCATTGCGTCGTTATTCCAGAGTTCGGTTTTGGCAAAATTACCGGGCCATGGCATCAATGACCCATCGTTCATCCAGCCAGATCGGCCCATGTCGGCAATCGGTGGCTAGCCACCCGCAAAGGGTGGCAGCACATCTACCCGAGCCCCCGCGGCGAGGTTAATCAGGTCTAGGTCACCGCGTGCTGCTAAGCCGTTGACCAAGTAACTGCAGCGTGGCTCCACTGCGGCGAACGCCGGGTAGTCGGCAATTAGCGAAGCCACCACCTCGGCCAAAGTTTTTCCCGACGCGGTGACGGTGCGGTGCCCAACCGCTGATCTAGCTGCCGCAAAGAGGTGTACTTCGATGTTTCCCATCTGGCTGTTTCCCATCTGGCTGAGGTTACGCGGTTGAATTCGAGTTTCGCGGGGAAAGGCGATTTTCGATTTGTGGATGCGCCGAAGGTCTTTTGGCCCTATTGTGAAGTTCCTTACCCGTGGGGCCGAAGTTGGGGGATGGCGCCGACCGACCGGGCTACTGGTGGAGGATGCGTGGATCTGCAGAACTCTTTCACAGTACCGGCAGATATTGATACTGCGTGGAAGACATTGTTGGACGTGGAGTCAATTGCACCTTGCATGCCTGGGGCTACCCTGGAGTCAGTAAACGGTGATGAGTTCACTGCGAGTGTGAAAGTTAAGCTCGGCCCGGTATCAATGACGTACAAAGGTGAGGCCCGTTTTCTAAGTAAGGACGAGGCAAGTCACACCGCCGTCATCGAAGGCACGGGTAAAGAGACCCGCGGTGCCGGTACTGCTGAGGCGCTTATCACCACCAGCTTGGTGGCTGAAGCCCCGGACCAAACCCGTGTTGACGTGACCACAGCCTTGACCATCACCGGTAAAGCTGCCCAGTTCGGTAGAGGTGTCATGCAAGATGTCGCGGGGCGAATCATCGATCAATTTTCGAGCAACCTCGAGCAAGTCATCGGTGCGCGTGGCGACCATGCCGCCGCCGTGGCGTCCGGTGAAACTACTACCGCGGCGGCTCCTCCGATTATCAAAGCCGCAGAAAGTATCGATCTACTAGGTACCGCGGGCGCACCGGTTCTGAAGCGCGCGATTCCGGTTCTTATCGGCGTGGTTGTGGTAGTTGCAATTATCTGGTGGCTCGTAGCTCGCTGACTGGTAACAGTTTTTTTAAGTGGCACTCCATTGGAACTAATAGAACAGGGAAAGGGGTAGGGATGCAAACACCTGCGCCAGTTGAATACGCGCGGGAGAAGTTTCTGAGTGATCCGGCCAAGTTCGTGGGAGTCGCGTGAACGTCGCCGACCAAATTTCATCACCGCAAGAGTTGATCGCAGGGCTTGCAGCGCATGATTACCTGACCGAAATCGGCCTGGCCACGGCGCTATTTTGCGCGGTTCGCCTCCCACAACCTTTGTTGCTGGAAGGTGAAGCGGGGGTAGGGAAAACCCAGGCCGCCAAAGCACTCGCGACGATGCTCGATACCCCGCTCATTCGACTGCAATGCTTCGAAGGGATAGATGCCTCTGAAGCCCTATACGAGTGGAACTACCCGAGGCAACTCCTTGGGATTCGCCTTGCTGAAGCCCGCGGATCAGATCTTGCCGAAGAATCCCTTTTCAGTCGCGAGTACTTGGTCGAGCGTCCCCTCTTACAAGCCTTGGAACACCAAGGCCCAAACCCTGCGGTTTTGCTAATCGACGAAATCGATCGGGCTGATGAGGAGTTTGAAGCATTCCTGTTTGAAATGCTGGCCGAGTCGACCGTGACAGTTCCGGAGCTCGGCACACTGCGGGCCACAATTCCTCCGGTTGTGATTTTGACTTCTAATCGAACTCGCGATCTACATGATGCACTGAAGCGACGCTGCCTCTACCACTGGATTGACTACCCGAATCTTGAGCACGCAATATCTATTGTTCGATTACGGGTGCCAGCTGCATCACCTGAACTTGCGGCGCAAATAGCAGGGGCAGTGCAGCGGCTGCGCAGCTTAGATGTACAAAAACCGCCGGGCGTTGCCGAGGCTATTGACTGGGTGCACGCATCTATGCTGTTGGGCGTTGACCATCTGAGCGCTGAATCGGTTTCGCAGACTTTGGGTTCAGTTCTAAAGTACCGAGAAGATCAGGACTTAGTGCGAGAGCAAGGCTTTGCCTGGGTCGCGGGTGCCTGAGCTCACGCAAATTGCGGGGTCTTTCGGTCACCTACTTCATGCGGCAGGGGTGCCGGTCACTCCCGAACGAAGTGCAAGATTTGCGACCGCCATTATCCTCGCAGAGCCGCAGAGCCTCACGGAATTGTACTGGTTGGGCCGGGTAAACCTAATCACTGCTCATGATCAAATTGATATTTATGATCGGGTCTTTGCTCAGGTATTTCGTGGAATTATCGACATGGCTGACTTTCGGGGCGACAGCGCAAATCAAGCACCACCGGCCGCCGCGCCCACCGGTGAGCGCAGGCCAGGAGACTCAGAACGTACCGGGGAGTCGAATAACAACCCCCGCGGAACCAGCGCCACCCCCGGTGCCCGCGATGATGGTGATGATGACAGCGACGAGGCCAGCATGATCGCTGCGATGAGCACCGACGAGCGGCTTTCGAATAAGGACTTCGCTGCGGTCACCGAGGAGGAGTTACTTCTAATCAGAAAATTGGTCGAACAGTTGCCGTTGGTGCCGCCGATGCGCAAAGGACGACGCGAACGGACGCATTCTGCCGGCAGGCGCTTAGATATACGTAAGACGCTGCGACGTTCCCATCGAACCGGTGGTGACCCGGTAAAGCTGGTCAAGCGCGCTCGGGTTCCACGCCCGAGGCGCATCGTCTTCATCGCAGACATATCCGGATCCATGGAGCCGTACGCCCGGGTGTATTTGCACTTAGCAAGGGGTGGGGTCCTCGCTGTTGGTGCGGAGGCATTTGTTTTCGCAACCCGACTTACTAGGCTCACGCGAGCATTGTCAGTAAGTAATCCAGATATTGCCTATCGAAAAGCGGCCGCGGCGGCGCCAGACTGGTCCGGCGGTACTCGGATAGGTGAGACTTTGATGGCTTTCATTAATGAGTACGGTCGACGTGGGGTGGCGCGTGGGGCCGTCTTGGTGATAATTTCCGATGGGTGGGAGATCGAGGACCCAGCCTTGGTGCGAACTTCTATGGAACGACTTTCGCGGCTGGCCCATCACATTATCTGGGTAAATCCGCGAAAAGCAGTCGCGTCCTTTGAGCCTTTGACCGGCGGGATGGCAGCAGCATTGCCCTATATCGACACCTTTGTCAGTGGGCATTCGGTGCGAGCCCTGGAGGATGTCGTGTGGGCAATTCGCGCCTCGGCGGGTGACCGAGCACCAAAACTTGAGTCCACGGCTATACCCATAGGCTTCTCCCATGCTCAGCGTTGAGGATTACCGTGACCAGGTATTGGCCGGAGTCACCGCGCTGGCTCCGATTGAGATGCCGCTTATTGATGCACATGGCTGCGTACTAGCGACCGAAGTTTCGGCTCCTTGGCCGCTGCCGTCCTTTGACAACTCATCGATGGACGGCTATGCGGTCATTGCGGGTGACCTGGTCGGCGCGAGCGATGAGCACCCGGCCCGGTTGACGGTGGTTGACGACGTGCCGGCGGGCTTTCGAGCAACTGAAGTGGTGACCCATGGGGTTGCGATTCGCATAATGACCGGAGCGCCAATGCCCGATGGTGCTGATGCGGTGGTGCCGGTTGAGAAGACCGATGGTGGAACCGGTTCGGTGCAGATAAATGAACCGGTGAGCTTTGGCGCGAATGTCCGATTGGCCGGCGAGGATGTGCTGATGGGCGAGGTCGTCATGCGCCCGGGTACCTACCTAACCTCGCGGCAGTTGTC
>NSHP01000021.1 GCA_002737125.1 Actinomycetota bacterium
CTACGACGGCATACCCCTCAACGCTGCCCACAGATGGGAGCGTCGGGGTCACCGGGAAGTGACCCCCCGCTATGGATAGGCCCAGACGATCGACGACAGCGGTCTGCAACCTGATTCGGGATTCACCCTCAATCGGAGAGGGATTCGGCACCTCCTCGACAATGGGGGTCGGGTCCCAACAGTGAAAGCGGGCTGCGAGCATCGTGGCCTCCTAGGGGTCGTCGTTGCGTCTGGTCGCGGCTAGCCGCGTTAGGTGTAGGAGGCCATCATGAATCAGAATGCCCGGACACGGGGAAAATTCGACTAAGACGATTCCTAAAGTTGCCTGAATGACTGCTTTGGTTAGGGAGCGGTCCCTCGTGCCTCATCCCCCACCCGACCCCTGCGTGGCGCGAATACGAGAGAATATCGCCAGCGCTACCCGCGCACACCAAATATTCGATCCGGCCACCGGTGACCCCGGCCGGCCCCCGGCGAAAGGGTGCTCCCGTGGCCCCCGCGCATAACCCATACCGGCTCCTCGCCGGTGGGCTCCCCACCCAATATGTCGATGTTGATCCCGACGAGACCGCCGAATGGGTGGAATCCTTCGATAACCTGGTCGACAACTCGGGCAATTACCGCGCGCGCTATTTGATGCTGTCGCTGCTTCGGCGGGCGGCCGAGCGAAATGTAGGAGTCCCCAGCCTGCGAAGCACCGACTACATCAACTCAATCGCACCCGAACGCGAACCTTGGTTTCCCGGTGACGAAGCCATCGAAAGACAAATCCGAGGCTATATTCGCTGGAACGCCGCGATCATGGTTCATCGGGCCCAGCGCCCCGGTATTGGTGTCGGCGGCCACATCTCAAGCTACGCCTCCTCGGCAACTTTGTTCGAAGTTGGCTTCAACCACTTCTTCCGGGGGCCAGACCATCCCACCGGCGGCGACCAAGTTTTCTTTCAGGGCCACGCCTCCCCTGGCATCTACGCCCGCGCCTATCTTGAAGGCCGACTAACCGAGGATCAACTTGATGGTTTCCGCCAAGAGGTCTCACATCC
The DNA here is from genome assembly GCA_002737125.1 of Actinomycetota bacterium. Lineage (GTDB taxonomy): Bacteria > Actinomycetota > Actinomycetes > S36-B12 > S36-B12. The sequence continues at coordinate 1,044 of NSHP01000021.1, forward strand.
CTCAGGTGGCCTACCTTCATACCCGCATCCGCGTTTGATGCCGTGGTTTTGGCAATTTCCCACCGTGTCGATGGGCCTTGGCCCACTTAATGCGATTTACCAAGCCCGCTTCAATAAGTACCTGACCCAGCGAGGCATCAAGGATGCGTCCGAGCAAAAAGTGTGGGCGTTCTTGGGTGACGGCGAGATGGACGAAGTTGAATCAGTAGGCGCCATCGGCCTTGCCGCCCGCGAAGAACTCGATAATTTGATCTTCGTTGTGAACTGCAACCTGCAGCGCCTCGACGGCCCGGTACGCGGCAATGGAAAAATCATCCAAGAACTCGAGAGTTTGTTTCGCGGAGCCGGCTGGAATGTCATCAAGGTTGTGTGGGGTCGCAAATGGGATGAGCTCTTGGCAGCCGATCGCGATGGCGCGCTCGTCAATTTAATGAATGCCACACCCGATGGCGACTTCCAGACATATAAGTCCGAGGACGGCGCATTTATCCGCGAGAATTTCTTCGGCCGAGATCCGCGCACCGCAAAACTTGTTGAATCGTTGACCGACGATGAGATCTGGGCCTTGCAACGCGGCGGCCATGACTACCGCAAGATGTATGCGGCATATGAAGCCGCTTCGAATACCAAGGGGCAACCGACCGTCATTTTGGCTAAGACCATAAAAGGCTGGACTCTTGGTTCGCACTTCGAAGGTCGCAACTCAACCCACCAGATGAAGAAACTCACCCTTGAAGATTTACTGGTATTTCGCGACCGCCTGCGTATTCCGATCCCCGATAGTGCGATGGACCCTTATCTTCCGCCTTACTATCACCCTGGCCCGCAAGACGAAGCCCTGCAATACATGGTCGAGACCCGCCGCAAGCTAGGTGGGTCGGTGCCAACTCGCCGCACCGTCGCCAAGGTGCTCACCTTGCCCGGTGACGATGCCTACGAAGTTGTAAAGCGCGGTTCAGGTAAGCAGGCAATCGCCACCACCATGGCCTTCGTGCGCTTGGTGAAGGATCTACTCAAAGATGAAAATATCGGCAACCGATTCGTGCCGATTATCCCTGATGAGGCGCGCACTTTCGGAATGGATTCACTCTTCCCGACGGCGATGATCTATTCACCGCACGGGCAGCAGTACATCTCGGTTGACCGCGAGTTGATGCTCTCTTATCAGGAGTCAACTTCCGGTCAGATCCTGCACGAAGGTATCAACGAGGCCGGCTCGGTGGCCTCATTCACGGCCGTGGGTACCTCCTACTCAACGCAGAACGAGCCGATGATCCCGCTCTACATTTTCTATTCGATGTTTGGTTTCCAGCGCACCGGCGACGCGCTCTGGGCCGCAATGGATCAGATGACTCGGGGCTTTGTTCTTGGCGCAACCGCTGGCCGCACCACTCTTAATGGTGAGGGCCTGCAGCATGAAGATGGTCACTCGTTGCTCCTCGCAAGCACCAATCCAGGGGTGGTGGCCTATGACCCGGCGTTCGGCTACGAGATTGGGCACATTTTCAAAGATGGCCTCCGCCGAATGTTTGGCCCAGATCCTGAGAACATCTATTACTACCTGACTATTTATAACGAGCCTTATCCGCAACCTGCCGAACCTGAAGGCGTCGACGTTGAAGGCATCTTGCGCGGTATGCACTTGATCAGCAAAGCCGCCGGAGCAGGCCCACGTGCGCAACTACTTGCCAGTGGCGTGGGGGTTAACTGGGCCCTTCGTGCCCAAGAGTTGCTGCGCGATGACTGGGGAGTGCCCGCCGACGTCTGGTCGGTTACTTCCTGGAATGAGTTACGCCGCGATGGCCTTGCGGTCGATCGACATAACCTGTTGCACCCTGCCGAAGAGCCCAAGCAGGCATATGTCACTAAGTGCTTAAGTGGCCGGCCCGGCCCGGTCATCGCCGTCTCGGACTGGATGCGCGCGGTCCAAGATCAAATCAGCGATTGGGTACCTGCCGATTTCATCTCCCTTGGTACCGATGGCTGGGGGATGTCCGATACTCGCGGGGCGCTGCGCCGACATTTTCTGGTTGACGCCGAATCAATTACCACCCAGACTTTGGCCATGCTTGCCAAGCGCGGTGAGATTGACTCTGCTCGGGTGAGCGAGGCCATTGAGCGCTATCAATTACACGACCCGGCTGCAGCAGATTCAGGTAGCACAGAGGGATCAGGATGACAAAGGATCCGAAACGTTTCTTGGCCTATCTCGATGCCGAGCGCAAAGCGTCACTGCTCTACCGCGCTTTGGCACAAACAGTTAGCGGTGATCGCCGAGAGGCACTTATCGAGTTGGCCGACGTTGAAGATGAGCATGCGGCGCATTGGATCGCCAAGCTCGAGGAGTACGGGGTAGAAGTACCACCGGCACCCACTACCTTGGACGCAAAGGATGCGGGCCTTATCAAGCGCGCTCGAGCGGCCGGGCTCGATGGGGTACTCGCCCACCTTGAAAAGGCCGAAGGTGACGGCGCCGGCATGTATGACGATGAACCCGAAGCCCTCGCGACGATGTCGGCTGATGAACGCGAGCACGCCGAGACATTCCGCTCGATGCGCGGGGCGAGCGTCCCCGAGTTTACCCCCGGGATGCCCGACTTCGCCGAAACTTGGCACCGTGGTGATAGATCCGGCGCGACCCGCGCTGCGGTTTTCGGAATCAGTGACGGCCTTGTCTCCAATACGGCGCTGGTGATGGGATTCGCCGGTGCGGCGCCCAATAACAGCACGATTTTGTTCGCCGGCCTGGCCGGTTTACTGGCGGGTGCCTTCTCAATGGCCGCTGGTGAATACGTCAGCGTTGCCAGCCAGCGCGATCTCTTCCGCCGCGAGATAGCCATGGAGGCCAGTGAACTTCGAGATAAACCCGAAGAGGAGCAGCGTGAACTTGAACTTATCTACCGAGCTAAGGGGCTGACCAAAGAAACTGCCGCGGCCACCGCAGCGCAACTGATGGCTGACCCAGACCGCGCCCTTGACACTCTTGCGCGCGAGGAACTTGGGCTTAATCCGGATGAGCTCGGATCCCCGATCAAGGTCGCACTCTCGAGTTTTATTGCATTCGCCGTCGGGGCTTGTGTCGTGGTGATTCCTTACTTGTTCTTCACCGCGCCAGGTGCATCCACCACCGCACCGCTTTATTTAGCAATCGCTTTGGCTGTGCTCTCACTGCTGGTGGTTGGCGGTGTTGTCGGGCGACTCTCAGGACGCGGAGTTGTGTTCTCCGCACTTCGTCAATTTGTCTGGGGCGCCGGGGCCGCGCTGATCACCTTCTTCGTCGGCCGCCTCGTCGGCATCTCAATCGGTTAACGTTGGCAGGCGCGGATGTCCCCTACAGCAAATACGTCACCACGCCTAACCCAGGCCACCGGCTCCCTAACGACCGCCGCCACTCGGCTGATGGAGGAAGGCCTGCCGTGGTATCACGATCTTGGCGCTCAAGAGCGGGCCTGGGTCGCCTCGGTCGCCCAAGCCGGCATCACCGCTTTCATCACCTGGCTCGAAAACCCAACGAGCCAGCCCGCCCTCACCACCAATGTTTTCGGGGCGGCCCCACGTGAGTTAGCCAGGGTCATCTCTCTCGAGCAAACGGTGGCTCTGGTCCGAACCACCATTGCGGTCGTTGAGTCGGCGGTTGATGAAATTGTGCCGCTCGAAGAACGGCCGGCACTGCGCGAAGCCATTTTGCGTTACTCCAGAGAAATCGCCTTCTCGGCCGCTGAGGTTTATGCGCGCGCTGCCGAAGCCCGTGGAGCTTGGGATGCCAGACTCGAGGCACTTGTTATCGATGCCCTGCTGCGCGATGAGCTAGATGAGTCGGTGCTGGGCCGCATCACCGCACTTGGCTGGTCCGGTGGCACCGCGATGGTGGTGATCACCGGGCCGTCACCCGCCGGTGATCCAGAAACCGCACTTGTTGTACTGCGGCGCGCTGCCGAAACCTACGGCATTGATTTGCTCACCGGCATCCATGGCACCACCTTGTTGGCGGTCGCCGGGCAACTTGCTGACCCGGCCAAAGCAGCCCGCCTCCTGGCCCCACACTTCGGATCCGGCCCGGTGGTCTTTAGCAGTGCCGTTACCACCTTTGGTGAAGTACCCGAAGCGGCCCGGGCCGCCCTGTCGGGACTGCGAGCTGCCCCCGGCTGGGCCGGTGCTCCCCGCCCGGTCGCCACCTCGGAGTTACTCCCAGAACGTGCGTTGGCCGGTGACCAGGAAGCCGCTGCGGAGTTGATCCGGCTCATTTACACCCCGCTGGCCGCCGACGCCGCCCTCATGGCAACCGCAAGTAGTTATCTAGAGCAAACCACCTCACTTGAGGCCACCGCCCGCGCCTTATTTATACACCCCAATACCGTCAGATACCGACTGCGGCGAATTGCCGACCTAACCGGCTTTAGCCCAACCGATAACCGGGGTAACTACACTATTAGACTCGGTTTGACTTTAGGTCGACTTTTGTAGGATTCCTACAAGAATCGGTCTTCGACATTGGCGCAGCCAACAGCGCGAAGGTCAACGCTTTAACGAAAGGCTTACCCCGTGCTCGTCGTCGTCGCTCCCGGTCAAGGCGCCCAAACCCCAGGTTTCCTATGGCCTTGGCTCGATGCTCCTGGAGTCCGCGAGCGCCTCGAGTGGCTAAGCGCCGTCAGTGGCGTAGACCTCATCGCCCACGGCACTACCTCTGATGCCGACACCATCCGCGATACCGCAATTGCCCAGCCCCTAATCGTCGGCTCCGGCTTGGTGACTTTGTTGAGTTTATTTCCGCACCCCTCGACCGGATTCACCCAGATCGGCGCTGGCGCGGGGCATTCCGTCGGTGAAATTACCGCTGCCGTTGGCGCCGGGGTGCTGTCCGCCGAGCAGGCCATGGTTTTCGTGCGCGAGCGCGGTAAGGCGATGGCGGCAGCGGCAGCGGTTACCGAGACCGGGATGTCCGCGGTACTTGGGGGCGACCCCGAAGAAGTTCTTGCAAAAGCTAAGGCGCATGGTCTTACCCCGGCAAATATCAACAGCTCGGGCCAGATTGTAGTTGCCGGCACCATGGCTCAACTTGCAGCATTTAGTGATGACGTTCCCGAAGGATCGCGGGTGCGCTCACTTGATGTTGCCGGGGCTTTCCACACGACCCATATGGCACCCGCCGTCGCGTTACTGAGCCGCTACTCCAAATCAATTTCCACCCACGACCCTCGGTTGAAATTACTTTCTAATGCTGACGGCCAAGTAATCCATGATGGCCGCGAAGTACTGCGTCGGCTGGTAACGCAGGTAAGTAACCCGGTGCGCTGGGATCTGTGCATGGAAACCATGGGCGACCTCGGTGTCACCGCGGTGATTGAGATTCCACCCGCTGGCACCTTGACCGGCTTAATCAAGCGCGCACTGCCGAACGTACAAACTCTCGCGGTTAAAACCCCCGACGATCTCGAGGAGGCGTGGGCGATCATCGCTGAGCACGGTTCGGTCTCAGCTATTAGTGCACAACCAACTTGGCGCCTACTTATCGCACCCGTCAAAGGTACTTTCAAGCAATCACTGCATACACCTGTTGGCGATGCTCTCGCCCCCGGTGCTGTTATCGGCAAAGTTGACACATTGCGCGATAGCGCCGAAGTGTTGGCGCCGCATGGTGGCGTTGTTGTCGAATGGCTTGTCCATGACGGTGATCCAGTCTCCCCCGGTCAGCCATTGGTGCGTTTGCACCCCGTCGCCCAAGAGGCCGCCGAATGAGTGCCCCCATCACCACCGCAAGTGGCGCAAAGTTCGCAAGAATATTGTCGACCGGCAGCTACCGTCCCGAACGCAATGTCACTAACGCTGAAATTTGCGAGCGTATCGATTCAACAGATGAATGGATTCGCGAGCGCTCTGGTATCATTGAACGTCGCTACGCCGCACTTGACGAGACAGTTGTCGACATGGGGTCCGCAGCCGCTGCGCAAGCCCTGGAGCGCTCAGGGGTATCACCGGCAGAAATTGGCATGGTACTTACGGCCACTGTCACCCACCCGTACCAAACGCCATCAGCAGCAGCCGAGATTGCTTACCGAATCGGCGCAGTAAATGCCGGTGCTTTGGATATTGCTGCCGCCTGCGCTGGTTTCTGTTATGGCGTCGGCCTCGCAAACGATCTAGTGCGCGGGGGTAGCGCCAAATATGTAATCGTAATTGGCGTTGAGAAACTCTCGGACTGGACAAATCAAGCAGACAGAGGCAGTGCATTTATCTTCGCCGACGGCGCTGGTGCCGTAGTTATTGGGCCTTCCCAAACACCCGCGATTGGCCCCACCATTTGGGGTGCTGACGGTGCCCAAAAGGACGCCATCACGATGACCCAGTCATTAATTGACTACCGAAACAATGGCGGTGAGAGCTTCCCGACCTTGGTGATGCAAGGCCAACTGGTATTTCGCTGGGCGGTCAGTGAAATACCCAAGGTGGCGCAGCGTGCACTAACTGCCGCAGGAGTGCAGATTTCTGATCTTGATGTGTTCATCCCGCATCAGGCGAATATGCGCATCACTGACGCCGTGGCCAAGGCCATGAAGCTACCGGCCCATGTTTCCATCGCCCGCGACATCGCATACACGGGTAACACATCGGCGGCGTCGGTGCCTTTGGCGATGGATAGAATGCTTGAAGCCGGAGAAATACTTCACGGTGGCACCGCACTACTTGTTGGGTTTGGTGCGGGGCTCACTTTCGCATCACAGGTTGTCATACTCCCCTAGCTATAACCCCTAGTAACACCCGAATATCACCCACCGGAACCAACAACACGAAAGGAAATAAATGAGCCAAGAAATCCTCGAGGGCCTCGCCGCCATCGTTAACGAAGTAGCCGGGGTACCGGTTGCCGATGTTCAACTCGACAAGTCATTCGTTGATGACCTCGATATCGACTCTTTGTCGATGGTCGAAGTTGTTATCGCCGCCGAAGACAAGTGGGGCGTGAAGATCCCCGACAGTGAGGTCAAGAACCTAAAGACCGTAGGCGACGCCGTCACTTTCATCTCGGCAAACTCTTAATCATCTGGCCGTGGGGTTGCCACCGGCAGCCCCACGGTTAAACACCACAGCAAATCGACTGAACGAGGAGACACCGCATGACCCGTCAAGTAGTCATCACCGGCCTAGGCATGATTACCCCCGTTGGCAAAGATGTCGACAGCACTTGGCGCGCAATTCTCGCTGGCACCTCCGGAATCCGCTTAATCGATGAGCCCTGGCCCGAGGACCAGCCGGCCAAAATAGCCGGAATCATGGCCGTCGACCCGGCCACCTGCCTACCGCCCCATGAGGCCCGCAAGCTCGATCGATCTCAGCAGGCAGCGGTTGTAGCCGCGCGCGAAGCTTGGGCCGACGCCGGTACCCCAGAGATTGATCCAGACCGTTTAGGCGCTGTAGTTGCCACCGGCATGGGTGGCCTGCTCTCACTTATTAATTCTTATGAATTACTACTTGAACGCGGCGCCTCCCGGATCTCCCCGCATATGGTCACGATGATCATGCCCAATGGCTCGGCCGCACAAGTTGGCCTTGAAATTGGCGCTCGCGCCGGTGTACACACGCCGGTAAGTGCCTGCGCTTCAGGTGCCGAAGCCATCTCTTACGCAGCCCGCATGATCCAAGAGGGCCGCGCTGACGTTGTCGTAGCCGGTGGCACCGAAGCGGTCATTCACCCAGTGACCATGGCCGGCTTCGCTGCGATGCGTGCTCTATCAACTCGCAATGACGACCCAACAGCCGCCTCGCGCCCGTACGATATTGACCGCGACGGCTTCGTCATGGGCGAAGGCGCAGGCATCATGGTGCTCGAGTCGGCTGAGTTTGCCGCTGCACGCGGGGCGAAGATCTACGGTGTCTACGGCGGCTCCGGTTTGACCTCTGATGGGCACCATATTGCGCAACCCGACCCAGAAGGTCGCGGCGCAGCAAGAGCAATCAACGAAGCACTCGCTGACGCCGGGCTCACCACCACCGATATTGTGCACGTCAACGCGCATGCCACTTCAACACCACAAGGTGACATTGCCGAAAGTACCGCGCTCATCGCTGCCCTCGGAGCGCATACCGCCAACGTCGCGGTAACAGGCACCAAATCCATGACCGGTCACCTCCTTGGTGGGGCGGGCGCCGTTGAATCAATCTTCACCGTGCTCACACTGCGCGACCGGCTTGTTCCAGCTACAGCAAACCTGCATAACCTTGATCCGCAGATACATCTTGATGTCGTCGCCGGTAAGCCACGTGAATTGCCCGCCGGCGATATCGCGGCTTTGAATAACTCATTTGGTTTCGGTGGCCACGACGTCGCCCTTGTTTTCAGGAGTGCGTGAAATGACCGAGGTAGCCGTCATTCCCCTAGACCCTAGGTCACCCCGCGCCCGCCTAATTAACTTCTTTGACAACGGCGAGTTCGTAGCTATCACCCCAGAAGATGACCGAGGGGTACTGGCAGCGGTGGGCCGCGCCAACGGCACCAATGCCGTCGCTTTTATTACCGACCCCACCGTCCAAGGCGGCGCGATGGGTAGCGAGGGCTGCCGCGCGATCGTCACCGCATATGACCGAGCTTTTGCTGACTCGGCGCCCATTATCGGGATTTGGCACTCGGGTGGCGCACGCCTGCGCGAAGGAGTTGCGAGCCTTGATGGCGTTGGCCGCGTATTTGCCGCAATGACACGCGCCTCCGGCAAGGTCCCGCAAATTTCGGTGGTACTTGGCCCAGCTGCCGGCGGTGCAGCCTATGGCCCAGCCCTCACCGACATTGTGATTTTGGCCCCCGCCGGTCGAATTTTCGTAACGGGGCCCGAAGTCGTTCGCTCGGTAACCGGCGAAGACGTCGACATGGAGACACTAGGTGGGCCCGAACCCCATGGCCGTCGAAGTGGCGTGGTGCATATTGTCGCCGATAGCGAGCAAGATGCTCTGGATCATGCGCGCACGCTGGCCGCATTGCTTGGCCACCAAGGCTCGCTAAATTTAGACGCCATTGCAGACACTGACCTGGGTGCGCTACTGCCCGAATCGGCGCGTCGGGCCTACGACGTCCATCCACTTGTCGAAGGTTTCGTCGATGCCGGCAGCTTCGAGGAGCTCCACACTAGGTGGGCCCCAAATATCGTGGTCGGCCTTGGTCGCCTCGGCGGCCGCACCGTCGGCGTCGTTGCGAATAACCCAATGCGCCTAGGTGGCTGCCTTGACTCATCGAGCGCCGAAAAGGCCGCTCGCTTCGTGCGCATGTGCGATGCCTTCGCCGTGCCGCTCATCGTGCTCGTCGATGTGCCCGGCTACCTACCCGGCCTCGGCCAGGAGTGGGAAGGCGTGGTGCGCCGGGGTGCAAAACTGCTCCACGCATTCGCTGAGTGCGTCGTCCCCAGGGTTACTTTGGTAACTCGTAAGGCATATGGTGGCGCCTTCGTGGCGATGAACTCTTCATCACTTGGCGCTACCCGCGTATTCGCTTGGCCCAGTGCCGAGGTCGCGGTAATGGGCTCGGTCGCCGCAATTCGCATTCTTCACCGTCGACGCCTTGCCGATGTGCCCGAAGATGCCCGTGCCCAGGTTGAACTTGAACTTGCAGCCGAGCATGAGGTTATCTCCGGCGGCATCACCAAGGCCTTAGATCTTGGTGTTGTCGATGAGGTGGTAGAACCAAGTCTTACCCGACGCGCAGTTGCGAAGATCATCCTTGACACCCCAGGGGTGCGCGGTCTGCACGGTAATATCCCGCTCTAAATAGACCTCGGTGGGAACTGTTACGTTTGTCAGTTGCACATTTGGCGATGGCAGAAAATGAGCGTTAGAGCTCTCACACCACCGCGTGCAAAACCCGAACCGTAGACCCTTCATGGGCACAGCGAAAGGGTTCCAGTTCCTCATCCCATGGTTCGCCAATTAATCGCGCAATATCTTCGGCCAGGCCACCTGCGGCCGCCGACTGTGAAATTGCACTTCGTAGGCGGTTCTCCGAAACCATGACGTCACCGTTTTCGCCAATATCAGCCCTAAAAAGGCCAAGGGTTGGGGTCGCGGCAAACCGCTCACCTGCTCGACCCGGCGATGGGTCTTCGGTTACCTCGTGCCTAACCTGCTGAAAAGCCAATAGTGCGCTGGCGATCTTGGCTCCGCTACCGACCGGGCCTTGCCAGAGGATCTCGGCGCGCACCGCACCAGGGTCAATGGGTTGATCGGCCCAATCAATCCCAACTGGTTTGCCGAAAACCCGGGCGAGCGCCCACTCCAGGTGCGGGCTTATCGCCCGCGCGCAGGCATGGATGAAAACAACGCCATGCGCGTAATTGCCGGCTGCCGTCGGCCCGCTAGCTGCGCCTGAACTATCCATCGTGACGTGAACGGTCATCGTGCCTCCTTGGTTTCGAGTTCGCCTTCCCCAGCGCCTCGAACCCAAGTGCCTCGAATAGACCGCCCTGCCGCCTGCGTGCCCTAAGGATAACCCGGTAGGGTTCGGATACCGCGAACGGCTCGCGCACCTTTAAATTTAGGAGGCATCATGGCCCTGACGGCCCCCCAACCCCGTGTTCTGGCCGATGTTGTCGGCCGCACCTGGATCCGCCAACTCGCCCTCGTCGGTGGCGGCGCAGCTTTCGTCGGCCTGTCAGCCCAAATTGCCTTTTATCTGCCCTGGAACCCCGCGGTGCCATTAACCCTGCAGACTTTTGCCGTCATCTTGACCGCCGGGGCCCTCGGCTCATTACGTGGCGCAGCGGCCATGACCCTATACGCCTTACTGGGCTCTATCGGCCTGCCATGGTTTGCCAAAGGTGCCAGTGGTTTTGGTGGGCCAGCCTTCGGCTACATCATTGGGTTTATCGTCGCCGCCTTCGTCGTTGGGCGCTTGGCTGAGAGCGGAGCAACTCGGTCATTTTTGCGCTCGGTGGGCTTAATGGTTTTGGGCAGCGTCATCATTTACGCGATCGGGGCCACCTGGCTTAAGTACTCACTTGGAATCCCGTGGTTTGGCGCTGACTCGGCTTGGGTTTATGGGGTCCGGGACTTCATTATTGGCGACGTAATCAAACTGTTGGCCGCGGCGGGCCTATTGCCGCTAGCCTGGAAGGCCTTGAATAAGGCCGGCCTCGGCCGGTAGCAGCAACCAGCACGGTGGTTAGACCAGCGTCGCTAATACGTCATCGACCATTTCGGTGGTGGTACCCGGATGCAATAAAACAAGGCGGCCGACCGTTTCGCCGCGCCAGGCACTATGGGTAACAAACGCGGTTTGATCACGCAGTAATTGGTGGCCCCACGCTTCGTAATTTGCTTGCGTCCAGCCTAGGCGCCGAAACAGGATGACTGATAAATCTGGTTCACGGATTAACTCCAGATCTCGCAAGGTTCGAATCCGCTTTACCGCGTACTTTGTCATCGCGAGTGAGTAGTCGACAGCATCACGATACGCGTCAATGCCATTTACGGCTAGCGAAAACCAAAGCGCCATCCCCCGAGCACGCCGGGTCAAGTGGTACGCCAGATCACTCGGATTGAAATCTTCAGCATCATCGTGAATTACGTCTAAGTACGAAGCGTTTTGCGTGTGCACAGCTTTCGCTAGCCGCGGGTCACGGTAAATCAACGCGGCAGAATCAAAGGGCGCAAACCACCACTTGTGCGGATCCATCACTAACGAATCCGCAAGCTCTACCCCGTCGTAGCGGTGCCGCAGATTCCTTGACAGCATTCCGGCGCCACCATAGGCGCCATCAACATGGAACCACCAGCCATGCTCCTGAGCCACTTTCGCGGCTCCCGCTAAATCATCAATGATGCCAGCATTCGTAGTGCCGGCGGTTGCAACAATTGCTATGACGTCTCCTACTTCTGGGGTTTTAGCAATTGCTGAGCGAATGTCTTCTTCAGCCATCCGTCCGTCAAGTGTTGGCACGACAAGGGCATCCATCGAAACAATGTTGAGCGCGTTTTTAATTGATGAGTGCGCTTGATCGCTGACCACCACGCGCATTCGCATCTCCGGAAGGCCAGCTGCGCTACGCCTATAACGCGCAGTGTCGCGAGCCACCACAAGTGCAGAAAGATTGCCCGCGGACCCACCCGAAACGAACACTCCCCCAGCCGACGCAGGTAAACCCGCGATATCAGCGAGAACTCGAAGTGCCTGATTTTCGGCCATTACCGCCCCCGCGGCCTCTAACCATGAGCAACCTTGTAGTGACGCCGCCGAAACCACCATGTCGAACAGTAAGGCGGCTTTAGTTGGAGCCGCCGGGATGAAAGCGAAGAACCGTGGGCTATCCGACGACAAAATAGTCTCAGCGAGGTGGTCGACGTAGATGTCAAGGACTTCCTTCGCCGGCCGCGGCCCATCACCGATTAGGCCAGACATAACCCCTTCAAGATGCTGACGATCCCCGAGGCCGTCGACCGAAGTGTCGGTCATCGCTAAGCGTTCCTTCACGTAATCGGTCATCAACTCGGTCATGGCCGGATCGAACTTATGCATTCGATCAGCATCGATCGGGAATATTGGCTCGGAAACTACGTCAGGGTTTATTTCAGGCGACACGGTGGTGACCTCTCGGTTCGCCATGGCACAAACACACGGTGGGCGCGCCGTCAGCCCATCTGCCAGCTGGCGCCTTAAGAAGTCTAGCGATCAGTGCCCCGAAAGGCCGAATCGCTCATGTAGTCGTCGCAGGGGCGTCGGGGCCCACCAGTTCGCACGGCCCGCGATCCGCATGAACGCAGGTACCAGCAGTAGCCGCACAATCGTGGCATCGAGCAGGATCGCCACCGTCACGCCAACACCTAGGATTTTGATGTTGGTGACCGAGGCTGGAATGAATGCGGCGAAATTTACAGCCAGTAAAAGGGCTGCCGCAGTGATGATGCCGGCCGAGCGCTGCAGTCCAAGGGCAACCGATGCGGTGTTCTCGCCGCTACGGTCGTACTCCTCTTTGATCCGAGATAGCAAAAAGACTTCGTAATCCATTGAAAGCCCGAATGCAACTATCGCAGTTAAGACGATCGTAGATGTATCGATCGTGCCGGTATTAACAAAGTCGCCAACCAACCAGGTGAGATGACCATCCTGGAAAATCCAAACTATCACGCCGATCGCGGCGGACAAACTCAAAATATTGAGAATTACCGCCTTAATTGGTAACAAAATGCTGCCGGTGAAAAGAAACAGCAGCAGCAGTACGGTTATCAACACCCAGCCAAGCGCCCAAGGAAGGACGCGCACTATTCCCTGCTGCGAGTCCGTGTACTGCGCAGCGAAACCACCTACCAGCACCTGGGAACTTGGTGCTGGGACGGCGCGCAACTGCGCAATGACAACTTCGGCTTCGGGGCTTCGAGGGCGTTCGGTTGATGTCGCAATTAATCTGACATAACCGTCTGAAGTCAAGGAGGTACGACCCGTCGGATCACCGACCCGCGTACCACCAACGTATGTCCCAGCGGGTGCGTCCACTCCCTTGATGGTTGCGACTTTCGACAGTTCACTGGCATACGCCGCAATTTCTTCAGCACCGGTACCTGCCGGAACCATGACATCAATTGGTGCCCGTCCCAGCCCCGGGAAGTATTCGGTGAGAGCTGCCGAATCCAGTACCGAATAATTACCGCGGGGCAGCGCGCGCTCATCTATCTGGCCAAACTTGGCTTCGAGTGCGGGCCAAGCCAAGAGCATCAGCACCGCGATACTGCCGATCGCGACCGGCCAAGGCCTGCGCATGATCGCCGTGGCCAAGTTCGCCCAGCGGGCACCACGATCAGGCTGAAGCACCGACCGGCGAATCCGCAGTGAATTAATGCGTGGGCCAAGTATTCCAAGAACCGCAGGTAGAACAATTACCGCGCCGATCATCGCGAATACCACAACCGAGATACCGCCATAGGCAAATGAGCGCAGGAAGAACTGCGGGAAGAAGAGCATCGCGGCTAAGGTCAGCGCAACAGTTAATCCCGAGAAGACAACCGTTCGCCCCGCACTTGCAACGGTCCGCACTACCGCGGTGCTGACCTCCTTCCCGCTGGCAAGTTCTTCGCGAAAGCGGCTCACAACAAGTAGCGAGTAGTCAATCCCCAAACCTAGGCCGAGGCCGGTTACCAAGTTAAGTGCGAAAACCGAAACATCGGTGGCGTATGTTAGTAGATAAAGGACGAAGAAGCTGCCGACAATCGATGCTAGACCTACAATCAGCGGCATTCCAGCCGCAACCAAACTACCAAATACGATTAACAGCAAAATGATCGTCAGCGGGATGGCAATCGCCTCCGACCGAGCCAGATCCGCACTAATCTGCCCCGTGATCGCCTGACTCACCACCGATGATCCTCCTAGGTACACCTGCGTGGCCCCTAGATCAGTGGTTTCAACAATTTGTTTCACTTCATCGGTGATATCGCTATTTGACACCGCACTAGCTGGGTTGTAGGTGACCAGCAGGACCGCCCCATTACCGTCCGAGCTGGTCAGACTCGGGCTCGGTGTTAGCCAATAGGAAGTAACCCGTTTCACTCCAACGATCGCAGCGAACTTCGTGGTGAGCGACTTGCCCATGGCGGCGAAACTTGGATCATCCGCGGGCACCTCCCCCTTCAGGGCGACAACAAGATCTGCATCAGGTGAGTCGAATTGGGTTCGGAGGATTTCGGTCACCGCCGCGGAATCCGAACCGGGGTCATTAAAGCCGCCGCTATCTAGTTTCGGTAGCACCCGAAACCCGAGGACCGCAAAAAAGACTATGCCGATCAAAGAAGAAATGAAAACCAGTCGGCGCCAGCGATAAACCGCCACGCCCAGCCGCTCAAACACTGCGCAAACCCTCTCGGCATTGATGTGCCCCAGCCTAACTGCACAAATCTATGTACTATTTTATTCACTTCACATCTCAGGAGGCTAAGCCAGGTGACCACTAAGCGGATTTTGGCGAGCAGCGGCGGTTTCGTCTCCACTCCTGGGCTCTGGGGGGTCCTGCGCCCGGGCGGCATCATGCTCGAGGCGCTGCGTCTAACAGGTAAAGATCGCCCGCGGGTGTGCCTGGTGCTAACTGCTAGCGGCGACAGCCCCGAATACCTCGCTGGCATGTACTCAGCCCTCGCCGACGCCGGCTGCGAAGTTGACCACCTTGCGCTCTTTACCCAGCCGAACCGACCAGTTGGCGAAGCTATCGGGCGAGCTGACCTCGTGTGGGTCGGTGGCGGCAGCGTCGCTAATTTACTTGCTCTTTGGACTTTGCACGGGGTGGGCGGGGCCATGCGCGATGCTTGGGAGGCCGGCACCATCTTGGCTGGAGTGAGCGCTGGCTCAATTTGCTGGCACGTTGGTGGGCCAACTGACTCATTTGGTTCTACGTTGCAGGTTGTCAACAATGGCCTGGGCTTGCTCCCATTTGGCAACGGGGTGCACTACGACTCCGAGGTTGGGCGCCGCCCGTTGCTGCATGAATTGGTCAACGCGGGCACGCTACCAACTTCATATGCAACCGACGACGGCGTCGGGATCCTCTACGAAGGCATCGAACCGGTCGCCGTCATCTCGGATGCACCAAGTGCACCAGACGCTGGGCCAGCCGCCTACCGCGTTGAACTGGTAGACGGGGCGATAACTGAAACTAGGCTAGATGTCGGGCCAATTACCTAGAGTTAGTCCGCTTGGTGCCTCGTAGTCCTCGCAACAGCACTGCAATACCGAGAATGAAGACGATCGCACCCATGTAGGACCAGAAGATTTCACCGGTCATGGGGCTCCCCTTGAGAGCGCCGAGCCCTTGGAAGAACCAGACGACGCCGACCAGCAGGACGATTACGCCGCCGGCCACCACCCAAAGATTTCGCTTCTTCATGCCTGACACTCCCCTAACCATTGCGCGAAGCGACACCAGCCGCCGCTTCCAGTACCAGCAAAGCCGCAAGACGCACAGTGCGCGCGTCTGGTGCATCGATCCTCGCATCAACTTCAGTGATATCAAGTGACGACACGCGTGGATCGCCAGCCGCCAAGAACGCTGCCTGTCGCAACTCATCGGCGCTGATCCCACCCGGTGCGGCGGCCGGGCAGGCCGGTACTACCGCACGGTCACACACATCAACATCTAGATCGACGTGAATTGGGCCACCGGCAGCACCGGCAATTGCTAGCGCCTCGGCCATGACGCCCACCATTGACCGAGTCCGCAGGGACGCGCGGCTGATCACAGTGATACCGAAATCGCGAGCGCGGGCCGCGTACTCCGGTGAGTTTGAATAATCAGCGATGCCAATTTGCACCACCCGGGCCCCAGCTAACCCAGCCTCAATCAATCTACGCACTGGCGAGCCGTTGCTTTCGCCATCGCGTAAATCATGATGGGCATCAAGGGTTATTAAACCTGCCTGCGCAATTTTTTCGCCCCAAACCCCAAGCGCCACTGAATAAGTGATGGAATTGTCGCCACCAAGGGCCACCAGAAATCCTTGCTGTTGGCTGGAATGCGCAAGGCGAGTCATCACTCGCTTTTCGCCAGCTCGCCCATCCGGATCCGCAATATCACCAGCATCGACCAACCGCAATGAGGCAAGATCGATTTCGTGCTCAGTTGAGTAAGTCGAGTAGCGAAGCAATGCCTCACGCACGGCAGCGGGCGTCGCATCAGCACCAGTTGGGCTGATTGAAGTGCGCCACGCTGGCACCCCAACCAAAGTGAGATCGGCAATGAGTTCGCTACCCGAAACAAATAAGTCACCTGCCCGCGGCCAGCGGGGATCACTGGGAAGCGGCGCCGAGCTCATACCCACTTCGCCTTCATAGCGAGCCTTCCTTCATCCCAATTCGCCGCGAAAGTTCCGCAGCCGCCCGAATAGCGCTAGTTGCAAGCCTAGAGCGTTGCGCGGCTGATGCCACATCATCAGGAAACGTGAGACCAATTGACGCCACCGGGCGTCGATTGTGGTCGCGGACAGCCACCGCAACTGACGAATAGCCCGGGGTGACCATTCCCCGCTCTTGGGAGTAACCAAGATTTCGTTCCTCCTGCAATAACCGGCGCAACTCCGGTAATGACATTGGGCCAATACCGGTGCGATCAACAAACGCACCGCGGGTCGGAAACAATGCCCGCACCTGCGCGGTCGGCAACTGTGCCAACATGGCCCGCCCCGACGCCGTCAATGATGCGGGTAGGCGAACTCCAACCTCAGCGACGATGGTGA
This sequence comes from Actinomycetota bacterium, assembly GCA_002737125.1. GTDB lineage: Bacteria > Actinomycetota > Actinomycetes > S36-B12 > S36-B12. Next base: position 18,231 of record NSHP01000021.1, read on the forward strand.
TCGGCCTTTTAGTCGATTCCTTCAGCAAGTACAAGGTTTCCCGGCCGTGCAGGACGCCAAGATGGGCGGCCAGCGGCTTGGAATTGCCAGCCTGCGCAACGAGCCGAACAAGCACCGGTCGGGCTAGGCGTTCAAGTGGATCGTGGCGTAGGTAGGCCGCACCGATTTCAAATGCGGTGACCCCGAGCCCCCATCGGCGTTCCTCGGGAAAGTGCACCACGAATCCCTCGTGCTCCATCGCCGTTAGCAGGTGATAGGTCGAGGATCGAGGTAGACCTAGGGCAACCCCTAGAGCAGCCGCGGTTACCGGGCCGGGGGCCTGGGCCAATGCCCGAAGTACTCCCATTGCGCGCGTGGCGGCTGGGGCATTGCCGGCCATCTGGCTCCAAATTCTCGTATTTCAGACAATCAATCAACCCAAGATAGCGCGGGCCGGCGCCGACAGGAGTCCAATTATCCTATGAACTCAACCTTGGTCAGTGGCCCCCGCCCGGTTCGCGCAGCAACCGGCACCACTTTGACCGCTCTCGGCTGGCAGCAAGAGGCCGCGTTACGAATGCTGCAGAACAACCTTGACCCAGATGTAGCCGAGCACCCCGATGAACTGGTTGTTTATGGAGGCACCGGCAAGGCGGCCCGTAACTGGGCCAGCTTCGATGCTTTGGTGCGCACTCTCACTAATTTGAAGGCCGACGAAACCATGCTCGTGCAATCAGGTAAGCCGGTTGGAGTAATGCAAACCCACGAGTGGGCGCCGCGCGTACTGATCGCGAACTCGAACCTGGTCGGTGACTGGGCCAACTGGCCGGAGTTTCGCCGCCTAGAGCATCTTGGTTTGACAATGTACGGGCAGATGACCGCGGGCTCTTGGATCTACATCGGTACCCAAGGTATTTTGCAGGGCACCTACGAGACATTTGCCGCTGTTGCCAAGAAGAAATTCGGCGGCACTCTCGCCGGCACCTTGACCGTGACCGCCGGTTGCGGTGGAATGGGCGGCGCCCAACCCCTTGCAGTCACCATGAATGAAGGCGTCTGCCTCGTCATCGATATCGACGGCACCCGCCTGCGGCGCCGGGTCAAGACCCGCTATCTCGATGAGATAGCAGACAATCTCGATGATGCCATTGATCGTGCACTTGCCGTGAAAGCGCAGCGCAAGCCTCTCTCGATCGGCTTGGTCGGCAACGCGGCCACGATCTTGCCGGAGTTACTGCGCCGCGACGTTCCGATTGACATTGTCACCGACCAGACATCAGCACACGACCCCCTTTTCTACATCCCCGAAGATATTGATTTTGATGATGCTCATGAATACGCGGATAAGAAGCCGGATGAATTCACCGAACGAGCCCAAGCATCCATGGCCAAGCACGTAGAAGCGATGGTGGGCTTCATGGATAAGGGTGCCGAGGTATTTGACTACGGTAATTCCATTCGAGATGAAGCCCGTAAAGGCGGCTATAAGCGCGCCTTCGCATTTCCTGGGTTTATCCCTGCTTATATCCGCCCGCTATTTTGTGAAGGAAAGGGCCCATTCCGCTGGGTTGCACTTTCTGGGGATCCAAAGGATATACACCGCACCGACCGCGCCGTCCTTGATCTGTTCCCCGATAACGACCACCTGCGCCGTTGGATCACCATGGCCCAAGAACGCGTCGCCTTCCAAGGCCTACCCGCCCGGATCTGCTGGCTAGGTTATGGCGAGCGCGACAAAGCCGGCTTGGCCTTCAACGACCTAGTTGCCAGCGGTGAGGTGTCCGCACCAATTGTCATCGGCCGCGACCATCTTGATTGCGGGTCGGTCGCGTCCCCATATCGGGAAACCGAGTCGATGCTCGACGGTTCAGATGCAATTGCCGACTGGCCGCTACTAAATGCCATGGTAAATATTTCATCCGGCGCCTCGTGGGTTTCGATTCATCATGGCGGTGGCGTAGGGATCGGGCGGTCGATCCACGCGGGGCAGGTGAGTGTTGCCGACGGCACCGCCTTAGCCGCCCAAAAGCTCGCACGGGTTCTGACCAATGACCCGGGAATGGGTGTCATTCGCCACGTGGATGCCGGGTACGACCTCGCGGTCGATGTTGCCCATGAGCGCCACGTGCACATCCCAATGCTCGATACCGAGCCGGATTTGGAGTAAGCAACGTGTCCGCGACCGCACTTACGAATATCGGGTCCCTCATCACCAATGACGAGACCTTGGGCGATGGCATCCTCGGCCTCATCAAAGATGCCGCACTTGTCTTCGAGGGAGACCAAATTTCGTGGGTTGGGCCCGCCGCCCGAGTCCCGGTCACCGATCAGCAAATCGACCTCGCTGGCAGAGCTGTACTGCCTGGGTTCGTCGATAGTCACGCGCATCTAATGTTTGCCGGTGAGCGCTCGGCTGAGTTCGCTGCGCGAATGGCTGGTGGCCAATACGAGCCGGGGGGTATCCGAAGCACGGTTGCCAAGACCCGCGGTGCCTCCGATGGCGAACTTGAAAGCAATCTCCTGCGATTAGTTGATGAACTACACCGCTGCGGCATCACCACCTTTGAGACTAAGTCCGGCTACGGCCTCACAACCGTGGACGAAACCCGCGCCCTTAAAATTGCCAACCGCCTAACACCGGAGACCACTTTTTTGGG
>NSHP01000022.1 GCA_002737125.1 Actinomycetota bacterium
TGCAGTTGGCGGCCAGGCAATCAAAGCTGCGAGTGAAAGACTTGTCGAAAAAGCCCGAGTCATTGCTGCACACCAACTTGAGTGCAGCGCAGCAGACCTGGAATTCGTCAATGGCACTTTCCATGTCAAGGGTGACCCGAGTAAGTCGCAGGCGCTGGGCGCAGTCGCCTTCGAGGCCTTCACCGCTCACAACCTGCCAGCGGGCGTGGAACCAACCTTGCAGGCCGAAGCCACCATCGACCCAGCGGATTTCTCATATCCCCACGGCACCCACCTCGCGGCGATGGAGGTTGACACTGAAACCGGCCAAGTCAAGTTGCGCAAGTACGTATGCGTCGACGATGTTGGCATGCAGGTGAACCCCATGATCGTCGAAGGCCAAGTTCATGGTGGTGTTGCCCAAGGAATTGCGCAAGCATTATTTGAAGGCGCCGAGTACGACGAGGACGGAAACCTGTTGACCGCAAGCCTCGCCGATTATCTAATCCCAAGTGCAGCCGATCTACCCTCATTCGATACTGGGACCACGGTAACGCCCTCGACGACTCACCCACTAGGTACCAAAGGCGTTGGCGAAGCCGGAACTATCGCGTCAACACCGGCGATCATCAACGGCATAGTCGATGCCCTTCGGCACCTCGGAGTTACTGATGTCGCAATGCCTGCGTCACCACAAACCGTGTGGCGAACAATCCAGGCGGCTAAGGGAGGAACGAAATGATTTCCGTCGAATTCGATTACGTGAAGGCGACATCTATCGATCAAGCACTTGCCGCTTTGAAGTCAGGGGGCGAGGATGCCAAGATAATTTCAGGTGGGCAATCGCTCGTACCCGTACTTAGATTGCGAATGGCCGAGCCGTCTGTGCTTGTAGACTGCGGTGGTATCGACGAAATGCTCGGGGTCCGAGACGATGGTGGCTCGATCACCATAGGGGCAGCGACAACGCACCACGCCGTCATGAACAACCCACTGGTTCAAACACACGCGCTCTTATTGGCGCAGGCCACGGCAACCGTGGCTGATCCGGCAATTCGGCATCGCGGTACTACTGGTGGGGCTCTCGCCCATGCCGACCCAGCAGGGGATGTCCCGGCGGCGGCATTGGCACTTAACGCTTCCTTCGTAATTGCGGGTCCTGGTGGTCGGAGAACGGTCGCCGCCAAAGACTTTTTCCTTGATTACTTCACCACAGCAGTTGGCCCGGATGAAATCCTGGTGAGTTTTAGTATTCCCAAATGCGACTGGGGCAGCCACTACGCGAAATTCAGCCGCACGGCGCAAGCTTGGGCAATTGTCGGCGTGGCAGCGGTTGTCAATGTCGAAGGTGGAGTCATCAAGGAGGCCCGCATTGGCCTAACAAATATGGCACCAACCGCGGTTCGTGCAAGCACGGTGGAGGCTGCTCTCGTCGGCGCATCATCGGCGGCTGACATCACCGCGGCCGCCATGCACGCGGCCGATGGCACTCGGGCAACAAGTGACCTCCATGCCAAGGCCGATTACCGGGAGCATCTGGCCCGGGTAATCACCGCGCGTGCGGTCCGAGAAGCATCAGGTATTTAAGCTAGGGCGCTGTGCTTACCCATCTTGGCAGCTAGAGGGCCACAATCGGTAAGCGCAGCGCACCCGGGGCTTCGGCCGGCACCACCGGGTTTTTCGGCGGTACTGGCTGGACGCGCACATAGGGCTGGCCAAGTTCTGCACGCAGGTCCACTTCGCCCTTATTAGGCCACAGGGCCATCGCCCGCTCAGCTTGCGCGGTGATGGTTAAGGAGGGATTGACGCCAAGATTTGCGGTGATGGCAGCGCCATCAACAACATGAAGGCCCGGGTGGCCAAAAGCCCGATGGTAGGCGTCGATAACCCCATGTTCAGCATCGGCACCGATTACGCAACCTCCAACGAAGTGCGCTGTCACCGCAGCATCAAAATTTTCGAAAACACTGCTACCCGGAACCCCACCGATTTTTTCGGCAACCCGTTTGATTACCTCATGGGCAACCGGCAAGTATGTAGGGGCCGGATTGGACTCATCTTTTTTAGTTGTTAGGTGCCAACGGCCAAAACGTGATTTTTTGCCAACAATGGTTAGCGAATTGTCGACCGGCTGCATCACCAATGAGATAACCGCTCGTTCGCTCCAGCGGTGCACATTGAGCAATGAAGCCACATTGCGCCGTTGGCGAACCAGCTCACCGGCCCAGGTCTTCCAGCGGGCTCTACCTAATTGCGGAACGGTGATTACCGACTGCAATAGCCCCATTGAATTCGAGCCCTTGCCGTACCGAACGGGTTCGACGTGGGTATTTTGGTCCGGATACCAACTAGAAGTAATTGCGACCCCTCGCGTGTAGTCGGAGTCTGGGGATTTTGCAATGGCACCAAGAATTGATTCTGAATTAGTCCGAGATAAGCGGCCCAGCCTCTTCGAAAGGCGCGGCAATTTACCCGAATCACTCATTTGGTGCAATAACTTCTGGGTATTAAATGTGCCCGCCGCCATGATTACATGGGCGGCACTAAATGACCTGGTGCGTTTACCTAAATGGAGCCCGGTCCGAACGGTAGTGACTTCATATCCACCACCGGAGCGCTCAGTAATACCTGTCACGGTTGTTAGCGGGTGCACCCTTGCGCCGGCTAATTCTGCAAGCCCCAAGTAGTTTTTAGGTAGCGTATTTTTGGCACCGTGGCGACACCCGGTCATGCACTCACCGCACTCAATGCACCCGGTGCGATCTGGGCCAACGCCGCCAAAGAAAGGATCTGGCTTTGTGACCCCGTGGCCAGCGCCAAAATAAACACCGACCGGGGTGAGCCGAAAGGTGTGTCCCACTCCCATGTCGTCTGCGACGGCTTTCATGATCTCATCGCTCGGAGTCATTGTCGGATTCTCGGTGACCCCAAGCATTCGGGCTGCTTGATCGTAGAAAGGTGTCAACTCATCGGCCCAGTCAGTGATGTCAACCCACTGCGGGTCCGTGAAGTATTGCTTGCCCGGTACGTACAAGGTATTCGCATAGTTCAAGCTGCCACCGCCGACTCCGGCCCCGGCTAGTACCACCACATCCTTCAGCACATGTATGCGTTGCAGCCCCGTCAAGCCCAGCTTTGGGGCCCACAGGAACCGCGAGAGGTGCCACGAATTCTTGGGGTAGGTAGTTTCATCAAATCGGCGGCCGGCTTCCAGGACACCGACCCGGTAGCCCTTTTCGACCAAGCGCAAAGCGGAGACGGAGCCACCGAAACCCGACCCGATTATGACGACATCGAAATCCATTTCACTACCAGGCATGACATTTTCCTAATCTGTGGGTGCTATTTGAAACCAAACTTCTTCATGGCTCCAACCGCTTTCGCAAGGGTGCCACCCCACCGCTCATTTGACCACCCGAACGGGGCACCGAAACCAAATGCCCGCTGCGTCGCGATGGTTTGCGCCTCGGTGTATTGCAAGAAACCCTCGCTGCCGTGGCGGCGCCCTAGCCCAGAGTCGCCCATCCCACCCATCGGCGCCCGAACGCTCCCCCAGGCTGCGGCGTAACCCTCATTGATATTTACCGTACCCGCTTTGAGTTGGGCGGAAATCTTCAGGCCCGCACGGGTGTCGCGGGTAAGGACCGACGCATTTAACCCATAGAAGGTGTCGTTAGCCATGGCCACCGCCTGCTCATCGGAGCTAAATGGATAAACCGCGACCACCGGGCCAAAAGTTTCGTCTCGGCATAACTCCATATCCTCGGTGACTCCAGCCAAGACCGTTGGCTCTAAGTAGTACGGGCCTACGTCGGGCCGCGCCCGCCCACCAACAAGCACCCGAGCACCATGCGCGATGGCGTCGGCAAGGTGCACCTGCACCCGATCAAGTTGCCGCTGTGAAATCAGCGAGCCCATATCGGCGCCCCAGCCAAGCTCAGCAACCATCCGCATCTCGGCTACGCGCGGCAAGAATAGCTCCAAGAACGGCTGCATTACTTCTTCGTGGATATACATCCGTTCAATCGAGACACACAGTTGGCCGGCATTAGCGAAGCAGGCTCGCACTGCAGTCTCGGCAGCGCGTTGAACATCTACATCAGCTCGGATGATCATCGCGTTTTTGCCACCTAGCTCCAGTGAACAACCGATGAGTCTTTCACCACATCTCCGTGCCACCTCGCGGCCCACTTGAGTCGAACCGGTGAACATCACATAATCCACCCGATCGATGACCATCGGCCCAACATCTTGACCCTCGCCAGTTACAACACGGATCACCGATTCTGGTACCCCAGCTTCAATCATCAAATCAACAACCCATAGGGCGGTCAATGACGTTTGTGAATCTGGCTTCAGCACCACCGCATTACCAGCCAGCAGCGCCGGGATCGCATCGCTAGCTGCCAAAGTAAGTGGATAGTTCCACGGCGAAATGATGCCAATTACGCCCTTGGGATGTCGCAACTCCTGCACCCCAACGAGCACAGGAAGCGCACCTCGATGGCGCACCGGTCTCATTAAACGAACCGCATCACGCGCGTAGTGCCGAGCGACGATAAGCACATCAAGGATTTCTTCCATGGCATCGCGCCGGGCTTTACCCGTCTCACGCTGAATGATGTCTAGGCCCTCATCGCGTCGCTGCATGACTAAATCGTGGAACTTCAGGAAGATTCGAGCACGTTCTTGAACCGGGCGCTGAGCCCACCAGCCTTGGGCCTTGCGCGCGGTGGCGACGCAAGCAGCAACGTCAACTTCGGTAGATATCGGCAGCGAATAAAGGACAGCGCCGGTAAAAGGTGAAATTACCTCACGTCGTTCGGGGTTGGCGCCAACGGCTGCATGCGCGAGTAACCGCCGGGTGACAACGGGATCCATTCCAACCCCCACAGCAACACTCATCCGCATCCCCTCAGGCCGTGACAACCATTTCTACCCTTTGAAATTCCTTCAGATCGCTGTACCCCGTTGTAGCCATCGCCTTTCTCAGGGCGCCCGCAATGTTCATGGCTCCGGCCGCATGGGTCGAGGGCCCATTAAGAACCTCGGCAAAGGTGCCGACCTGCGTCAGTACATTGCGCTGACCGCGAGGTAGTTGGCCATGCCAAGCTTCCGCACCCCAATGCGCCCCGCCACCTGGAGCATCGGTCGCTCGAGCCAGCACGGAGCCAAGCATGGCGGCATCGGCACCACATGCGAAGGCCCGAACGATGTCTCCACTTTGGCCCATGGATCCATCGGCAACAACATGCACATATCTGCCACCGGATTCGTCCAGATAGTCACGACGGGCCGCAGCAACGTCAGCGACCGCACTTGCCATCGGAACCCGAACTCCCAGGACATCCGAAGTTGTCATAGAAGAACCCCCGCCGAAGCCAACGAGCACACCGGCCGCACCGGTGCGCATCAGGTGCAATGCCGCTTGATAAGTCGCACACCCACCAACAATCACCGGCACATCCAATTGGTGGATGAACTCCTTCAAATTTAGCGGCTCGCCGGCCCCCGATACATGTTCGGCCGACACGGTCGTGCCTCTAATGAGAATGATGTCGGCCCCGGCAGTTGCGGCTCTTGGTGCTAGATCGGCGGTGCGCTGGGGGCTGACCGAGACAGCCACGGTGACACCTGCCTGCTTCATCTGCATTACCCGATGCGTAACCAAATCAGGATCGACAGGGGCGGCAGCATAAATTTCTTGCATCCGCGAAGTGACATTGATTTCTGGTAACTGCTTGATCTCCTCGAGCAAAGCTGATGGATCCGCGTAGCGCCCCCACAGGCCTTCTAAGTTTAGGGCCGCAAGCATCCCTAGGTCATTTAGGGTTTGCGCCGAAGTCGGGCTGACGATTGAATCCATCGGCGCAGCAATAAAGGGCAACGCGAATCGGTAGGCGTCAATAGTCCAGGTCGTAGAAACTTCCTGGGGGTCGCGAGTCCGCCGACTTGGTGCAATAGCAACTTCATCAAATGAGTAGGCACGGCGGGCACGCTTGGCGCCACCTATTTGAATGTCGGTCACTTGAGTCCTATCGGCTGGAGTAGTTAGGGGCTTCGATCGTCATTTCGACATCATGTGGGTGACTCTCGCGTAAGCCTGCTGCGGTTATACGTACGAAGGATCCCTTTTCGTGTAATTCGGGGATTGTGGCCGCACCCGAGTAACCCATAGCCGCGCGCAGACCACCCACTAATTGGTGCGCGACCGCACTGAGGGGACCCCGGTACGCGACCACCCCTTCAATGCCTTCGGGCACCAATTTGTCATCGCTCAATACATCGTCCTGAAAATACCTATCTTTGCTGTAGGAACGCACTTGCCCACGTGATTGCATCGCACCTAGTGAACCCATACCGCGATACGACTTGAACTGCTTGCCATTTACGAAAACGACATCACCTGGCGCTTCTTCACAACCAGCCAGCAATGATCCGAGCATCACGGTATCGGCCCCGGCGACCAGTGCTTTTGCAATGTCTCCGGAGTATTGCAAACCTCCATCTCCAATGACGGGTACTCCGGCTGGGCCGGCAGCCAATGATGCTTCATAAATGGCTGAAACCTGCGGGACTCCAACGCCAGCGACCACGCGGGTGGTGCAAATTGAACCGGGGCCAACGCCAACCTTGATTCCGTCGGCACCTGCGTCGATCAACGCTTGCGCTCCAGCTCGGGTGGCCACGTTGCCGCCGACGATATCAATTGAAGTCTCGCGCTTTAGCAGGCGAACCATGTCGATGACAGCTCGCGAATGACCGTGTGCGGTGTCGACAATGAGAAAGTCAACACCAGCTTCAACTAGGGCGCGTGCGCGTTTATCGGCGTCGTCACCCACACCGATAGCCGCGCCCACCACCAACCGGCCACCCGAATCTTTGGTAGCCAACGGGTATTTGTCACTCTTTACGAAATCCTTGACCGTGAAGAGCCCGCGCAGGTGGCCGTCGGAGTCAATGAGCGGAAGTTTTTCGACCTTGCGGGTCGCAAGGAGCTGCAGTGCGGCTTCCGGTGAGATACCCACCTGAGCGGTCACTAGCGGCATGCGCGTCATTACTTCATGCGCCGGCCTACCCATGTCTTCTTCGAAACGCATATCACGATTAGTGACGATCCCGACAAGCACTCCGGAGTCGTCAACAACAGGCACACCCGAAATGCGGTACCGCCCGCAGAGTCGATCAACGTCGGCGAGTGAATCATTTGGCGAACAAACGATGGGATTGGTAACCATGCCGGCTTCGGAGCGCTTAACTAGGTCAACTTGGGTAGCTTGCTCTTCGATTGGCAAGTTGCGGTGCAGTACCCCTACTCCACCACTGCGTGCCATCGCGATGGCCATGCGCGCTTCAGTCACGGTATCCATGGCACTGGATACGAGCGGCACCCTTACACTGATATTTCGAGTAACTCGCGAGGTGGTATCTACTTCACTTGGCACCACATCAGATTGCGCGGGTAAGAGCAAAACATCGTCAAAAGTGAGGCCCAGATAAGCAAATTTCTCCGGTAACCCTTGTGTCGACATACCCGAAGGCTACTCGGCCACGATCCGCGCGATTTTGGACACCGCCTCGGCTAAGTCACGGACTCGGATTACGCCGGCAGGCATCGACTCAGACCATCCTGGGCCTCCTGCTACGAGTGCTGGCGCTGGGCGGATTTTCCGCAGGTCTGCCAGGTAGGCTGGATTGCCAGTTGCAGCAGCTTGGGACCACACAAAGACCACCACCGGGCCTAAACGCTGCACGGCGGCCATTAGCGTATCCGAGGGCACCCGCTGCCCTAACATGAGAACTTCAATTTGCCGCTCAGCCAATGCGCCGGCCAGTGCATTTAGGGTTAGCGCATGTAGTTCCTCTGGCGCAGCGGCCAGTAGAACCGGCCGCACATTTATCGGGGTACGCAACTGCCCGCTTACCGATCCAAGACAAAACTCAATTGCCTGGGTGAAAGCGTGTTCGACTTCAATGCCACGCCCAGTTGAATGCCAGCGGTCCCCGATACCAACTAGAAGCGGCGCAATTAGGGCGTCCCAGGTCCAGACCACGCCCCGTCGCTCCAAGGAAGCAGTGATGATTTCGCGGCAGGCCACTGAATCCAAGGAGTCCGCTGCCCTCGCTAGCCCCCGTGCTGCAGTCCGGCTCGGCAATAGTTGGTTAATTTCAGGACCCGTCGCGATGTTCGCCGGCACCCGAATTGGCCCCGGGGAGGATTCCCGTTGCAAATCCGGTTCCGCGGCCAGCACCACCCGCGCCGCATCACCGAGTGTCACCCCAGTATTAATCAGGCGCCGAACCTGATCCAGCCGGGCTAGATCTGCTGCCGAGTAACGGCGGTGGGCCCTCACCTGGTGCTGCGCTGGTCCGAGGCCGTAGCGACGATCCCAAGTCCGCAAAGTCGCCGGAGCAATCCCTAGGCGCCGCGCCACCGCCGCCACCGTCAGCCCCGGATCCTGGCCTGAGGCTGAATTTTCCATACCGTATTCTCCACTGTGATCACAAAAATTGCAGTGTGAAACCCACCACATCCCCCTATCAAATCGGATGGGTTTTGAGCCACCAGCGGCGATTTACGAGTAATTAACGAACGCTTCAAACCATGTTCATACTATGTCCTTGACTAAGCTGTGGCCGCTTTGTAGAGTGGTGCTCTAGCGTTCTTCGGAGGTTTTAATGGCTGATTTTTCGAGGCTTCCCGGCCCAAATAGCGACTTTTGGGACTGGCAGTTATTTGCTGCCTGCCGTGGCGAGGACCCAGCTACCTTCTTCCATCCAGACGGTGAGCGCGGCCAAGCCCGCACTGCCAGAGAAAAAGCTGCAAAAACTGTCTGCGGGTCCTGCCCCATCAAGATTAAATGTGCAGAGCATGCACTACAGGTGCGCGAACCATATGGCGTATGGGGCGGACTTTCCGAGGAAGACCGTGAGGTTATCTACGCCCGGCGCAGGGTTGCCTCTTAGTCAAATTCAAACTACTAGCAAATAAAGTAGGGGCGCCGCGCATTGCGCGGCGCCCCTACTTTATTTAGTTCTAGTGGCTGTGGCCGTGACCACCGTGGCCGCCACCTTGAGCAGCCGGCTGCTCCTCGCGCTTTTCAACAACTAGCGCTTCGGTGGTTAGTAACATAGCGGCGATTGAAGCCGCATTCTGCAGCGCTGACCTCGTGACCTTAACCGGATCGATAACCCCTGCCGCCATCAAGTCCACATACTCACCCGTGGCAGCGTTCAGGCCGTGGCCAACAGGTAGTTCGGCCACCTTGGCAACTACGACATAGCCCTGCTCGCCCGCGTTTTCAGCAATCCAACGTAACGGCTCACTTGTTGAGCGGCGCACAATACCGACTCCGGTAGCTTGGTCACCGGTCAGCCCGAGGTCACCATCGAGGCAGGCCGATGCTTGCACCAACGCGGTACCGCCGCCAGAGACAATGCCTTCTTCGATAGCTGCACGCGTTGCAGACACTGCGTCTTCAATACGGTGCTTCTTCTCTTTAAGTTCAACCTCTGTGTGGGCGCCGACCTTAATGACGACTACGCCGCCACCGAGTTTGGCCAACCGCTCCTGCAGCTTCTCGCGATCCCAATCCGAATCAGTGTTCTCAATCTCATTACGAATCTGGGCAACCCGATCAGCAACAAGTGCATGGTCGCCACCGCCATCGACAATGGTCGTGTTGTCCTTTGTGACAACGATCCGGCGAGCTGAACCGAGAACCTCGAGGCCCACCTGGTCAAGCTTTAGGCCAACTTCTGGGGTTACCACGGTTGCGCCGGTCAGAGCTGCAAGATCTTGCAGCATGGCCTTGCGCCGGTCACCAAAGGCCGGGGCCTTAACCGCGACCGAAGAGAAAGTACCGCGAATGCGGTTAACCACCAGGGTGGAAAGCGCTTCACCATCGACATCTTCGGCGATGATCAGCAGCGGCTTACCGGCCTGGACAACCTTCTCCAGGAGGGGCAATAGTTCTTGAACACTGGAAATCTTGTTCTGTACCAACAGCACCCGGCCGTCTTCGATGACAGCCTCCATGCGCTCAGCGTCGGTAACAAAGTAGGGCGAGATGTAGCCCTTGTCGAACTGCATGCCTTCGGTGAACTCGAGTTCCATCGATGTGGTGCTCGACTCTTCAACCGAAATCACGCCATCCTTGCCGACCTTGTCGAATGCATCAGCGATCAATTCGCCAATTTCGCGGTCCTGCGAGGAGATGGTTGCAACATTTGCAATTTCTTCCTTGCCGGCGACCGGGCGCGAAATCGAGATGAGCTTGTCAGTCATCGCGATCACGGCCTTATCAATGCCGCGCTTGATGTCAAGAGGCGATGCGCCAGCAGCAACCATCTTCAGGCCTTCGCGGACCATCGCCTGGGCAAGCACAGTCGCTGTCGTGGTGCCGTCGCCGGCCACATCGTTAGTCTTGGTGGCAACTTCCTTGGCCAACTGCGCGCCTAGATTCTCGTACGGATTCTCTAGCTCAATCTCACGCGCGATTGTCACGCCGTCATTGGTGATCGTGGGGGCGCCCCACTTCTTGTCGATGACGACGTTGCGGCCACGTGGGCCCAGCGTTACGCGAACGGCATCGGCGAGGGCATTAACTCCACGCTCGAGACTGCGGCGGGCGTCCTCGTCGAATTCCAGGATCTTGGCCATGGGTTTCCTTCGTTACTGGTTTGGCTGAGCAAGGTTTAAAGATGGGGTTATGAAGTTATAGGTGCTACAGGTACTGCGACCGCCTAAGATAAGCGCCCCGGCACCCGGTACTACCGGTGACCGGGGCGGCTTACGTCAAAGACGATGCTTGGGTCGAACTACTTCTCGACGATTGCCAGCACGTCGCGGGCTGAGAGAATCAAGTACTCCTCGTTGTTGTACTTGACCTCGGTGCCGCCGTACTTGCTGTAGATGACTACGTCGCCGACCTTGATGTCTAGCGGAATCCGCTTGGCACCGTCTTCGTCGAAACGACCTGGGCCAACCGCCATGACCTTGCCCTCTTGGGGCTTTTCCTTGGCGGTGTCTGGGATAACGAGGCCAGAAGCAGTTGTCTGCTCGGCTTCTAGGGTTTGGACCAAGATGCGATCCTCGAGCGGCTTGATGGAGACCGACACTGTGGCGTCCCTCCGAAGGAGTTGGATGGCTCCCTTGCGGGAGTGGCTGATAGTTGGCAGTCCCCGGTGGGGAGTGCCAGAGGGAACATTACGGGTCCGTTAGCACTCTGTCAACTTGAGTGCCAGCGGCCTGGCGGCGGGAGATCTGCCCGCTGAGTCAACCGGGCTTGGCTACCGACGCCAAAATCGTGGCGATCTGGGCGGCATCAGTGCCACAGCAGCCCCCAATCCAGGTGGCGCCCAACTCCACCCACCTGGCTGCGGCCGCCGCGACGGAAGCTACCGGCACCTGCTGCCACGCCTGGGTTTGGGCCGACCACACCCCGCCGGCATTGGGGTAGGCAATGACCGCCTTATCGGTAGTCGAGGTGATACGTCCCAGCAACTCTGGGACGAACTGTGGTGCTGTGCAGTTGATACCGACCAGCTGCACGCTGGCGATCCCAGCAGCTACCTCGATAGCAGCTTCAATCGGTTGGCCCGCACAAGTATGGCTGCCATCGGCTGCCGTGAACGTTATCCAAGCCGGCAGATTCGGGAAGTCAGTGAGAATCTCCGCAATCGCTTCAACCTCGCGTACATCGGGGATAGTTTCAATCGCCAGCACATCTGGTGCTGCGCTGGCAAGTATTTCAATGCGGGGTCGATGAAATTCCCTAAGTTGCTTAACACTAAGCCCATAGTTACCCCGGTACTCCGCGCCATCGTGACTGATCGCACCATAGGGACCCACGCTCGCCGCGACGATGGTCGACGGTGCACCCGCAGCCCGCGCTACCTGAATACTCCTTAACAGGCACCTATCCGCATCGTCCGCACTTAGACCCGCAGCGAGAAATCCCTTACGCGAGACCTGATAGCTCGCAGTGATTAAGACATCAGCGCCCGCATCAACAAATGCTCGATGCGCGCCTTCGATTGCTTCTGGATGCTCAAGTAAGGCGCGGCCGGTCCACAGTGGTCCAGAAATGTCGTAGCCCATTGCTTCAAGTTGAGTTGAGAGCCCACCGTCAACGACCTTGATTACTGAACGATCAACCAAGTTCATTGAGAACAACCGTTTCGATCGGCAGCACCGACGTAGTTGAGAAAGCCAAGTCAGAAGGGGCCGCCCCACCCATCAGTAACCGCGACCCGAGCGCCGCGATCATTGCCCCGTTATCGGTGCATAGCCCTGGACGCGGTATTCGAACCGAAATACCGAGCCGCAAGGCACGCTCCAAAGCCAAGGCCCGCAATCTGCTATTCGCCGCCACCCCACCACCGATCACCAAATGATCAATGCCGGTGTCTTGGCAAGCATTGAATGCTTTCTGGGTGAGGACGTCGACCACAGCTTCTTGGAAACTCGCGGCAACATCTGGTATCGAGACGGTGTTACCCGCCTGCTCCTGCTGCTTAACCCACCGTGCGACGGCCGTCTTTAAACCTGAAAAGGAGAAGTTCAACCTATTTGCTTCACCCTCGTGGGGGGAAGTCAAACCACGCGGGAAGGCGATCGCGGCTCCGTCACCAGATTGGGCCAGTTGATCGATCCACGGCCCGCCGGGGAATGGCAACCCGAGCAGGCGCGCGACTTTGTCGAATGCCTCACCGGCGGCATCGTCCAAGGTGGCACCGAGAGCATGAAAGTCACTCCCGGTTAGTTTTATTAGGGATGAGTGACCACCAGATACCAAAAGCCCAATGACCGAATCGGGCAGTGGCCCGTGCTCTAGTTCATCAACAACTATGTGTCCGGCCAGATGATTGACAGCGAACAGCGGCACACCAAGGGCAAAAGCCAAAGCTTTCGCACTTGCTGTGCCGACGAGTAGTGCGCCAACGAGTCCTGGACCACCGGTGACCGCTATCGCGTCAACATCACTTAGTTGAACTTTGGCAACCCGACAGGCCCGTTCAATTGTTGGCACTATGGCTTCCAGATGTGCCCGGCTAGCGATCTCGGGTACGACTCCCCCAAAACGTGCATGCTCATCAATACTTGAAGCCACCTCATCAGCAAGCAGGGTTCTTCCGCGAACGATGCCGACTCCGGTCTCATCACATGAGGTCTCGATCCCAAGTACCAGCGGCTCATTACTCATGACCCACCGCCACGGCAAGTGGTCTAAGTCGCATTACCAGAGCATCGACATCAGGTGCGTAGTAATTGGGGCGAGAACTAATTCGCTCGAAGCCGAATCTTTGATACATCGCAGTGGCAGCGCCGTTATCCGAACGCACTTCAAGGATTAGTTGGGTAGCTTGGGCGCTAATTGCATGTTCGATCAAGGTCGTAAGTAATAGCGCACCAATACCTTGGCCTTGGTGATCTACCGCCACACCGATGGTCTGCACATCGGCTTCGGGGCTGAGCACAAAACTACCCGCGTAGCCAACAATGGTCTCGCCAACAGCGGCGACAAAATATTTTCGGGTCGGCTGCGATAACTCAGACCAAAATTGCTCAACACTCCATGGGTCTGGCATAAAAATTGACGTTTCAATCGCATGCACGGCAGGGATATCCCACCAGCGCATGGGGCGTACTTCGAACGAGGTCACGACTTGACACCCACCACGGCATCAGGTCTGCGGACGTAGAGCGGAAAGGGTGGCAGTAGTTGCTGTTGCCCTAACTGATTGGCCGTAGCACCATCATCTGTCCCGTGGGAGGCTAGGTCGGTGATTCGCTCTGCGACGGGCGCTCCTGCGCTAAGCAGCGGCGACGCAATTCGAGCCAATGCCGAGGCCTCGGGATATCGGGGTTCATCGCCAACTCCCACCCAGTGCATGGTGAGCAATTCCGGGTCAAGATCATCGATCCGGTTCACAAACGGCCCCGCCAGTCGGCGTTCGTCATACCGAGCCCAATAAACCTCTTTTCGACGCGCATCCAAGGCAGCGATGAACTCGCCGACGAACCCCGCCTCGCGTACCTCATAAGCGATGGCATCCAGTGAGCAGATACCCACCACCGGCACCCCCCAAGCCAACCCGAGGCTCTGCGCGCTAGCCACCCCAACTCGCAACCCGGTGTAAGGGCCCGGGCCAACCCCGCAAACGACTGCGTCAACGGCCTGACCGGCCACGACTTCAGCAATCATCGGTGCGAGAACTTCGGCGTGACGGCGCGCATCAACATGTTGAGCTGAATTCAAGATGACATCACCATCAACCAAGGCCACCGAGGTCGCTGCCGAAGCAGTGTCCAAAGCCAAAATAATCATGCCCTGGCCAGCACTGCAAGATCACTTCTTGTCCACCGCTCACCGACGGTACTAATCGCAACATGGCGGGTCTCATCGACACCATTATCGGATCGGCATATCGTCACCACGAGGTAATCCCTGGCCAACTGCTCGGCTTTGCCTTCTCCCCATTCAACAACGGTGACGCTGTCATCGACTTCAGCAGCCAAATCAAGATCATCGAATTCGAGTGCGGAGCCAAGGCGATAAGCATCCACATGCACAAGTTGAGGAAACCCGGGGGCAGTGACATGGACCCGAGCAATAACAAATGTTGGGCTCGTAACCCGTTCAGCCACTCCCAAAGCCAGCCCGAGTCCTTGCACCAAAGTGGTCTTACCGGCGCCTAGATCTCCTACCAGTATTACCAGATCTCCGGCTCGACATTTGTACCCGATCCGCTCGCCCAGGGCTTGCATTGCACCCGCGGTCGTTACTTCTAATTCGATCATGCAACGCCATGGCCAGATGCACCAGTGAAATCTCGCTTAGCGCGTGAAAGGAGTTGCTCCAGCAATTCATCGACTTGTTCGTGGTGCTCAATATTGACCATGTGGCCACCGTTTTTGATTACGACAAACTCCGCCCCCGGAATGCGGCTGACTATCTCTTCACTATGGGATTTCGGAGTGAGTCGATCCGAATCCCCGACTATTACGAGGACTTCGGCATGTTGAAGTATCGACAACGCGTCGCGCTTGTCATGATCTTGGAGCGCCGGCAGGAATTCAGCAAGCACATCAATCGGGGTGGCGGTAATCATGTTGGAAACCAATTGGCCAGCTTGTTCGGACGCCACCGATCCGAATGAATACAGCCGAGTCAGCAACATACCCAAGTCATTGCTTGATCGCCTGCCACGCTCAACCAAATTACGTCGACGTGCCAGCGCTGCCGCCGCCGGTGAGGCGACCCGATTGAAGATATACCCAAATGGGGCGGGCAGGCCAAGAGTTATTTCGGTAAGGCCACCTGCCGAACTTGAAATCAGTGCGACGCCGTAAACCCGATCACGAATAACATCCGGCTGCTGCTCAGCAAATGCCATGATGCTCATGCCGCCCATCGAATGGCCTACCAGCATCAGCGGCCCACTCGGAGCAATCGCCGCGATTAGGTCGCCAAGATCCTCACCCAATTGATCAACATGGTGTGAATCGAAGTCCGCCCGCTCAGAGCGACCGTGGCTGCGCTGGTCATAAAATACCAATCGCGCCTTACCTTGAAGGGCTTTGCGTTGGAAATACCAAGAATCTAAATTCAGGGCGTAACCGTGGCAAAAAATAATTGTGAGTGGCGAATCGGCCTCATCGATTTCGACATGAAGCGCCGTACCGTCTTCGGTAATAACATCGCGTTCTATCGAGTCGAACTCATCCATAGACCACTTAGCATCAGGTTTTGATCCGCGCGAAAGCACGATGCGTTCAACTGCCGCCCCGGCCGCAGCGCCAGCCGCAAGTACCCCCGCGGCAAGTAGGCCACCGCCCACCACCCGAATCGCATTGCTCATATCCCTACTCACGGGGCACCCACATAAACACGTGGAACCCGCGGGCCAATTCGAGTGACGATCTCGTAGCCGATGGTCTCGCATGCGCGGGCAAAATCATTTGCTGTTGGCGCAACTCCAAAGATAATAACTTCATCACCGGCCCGGGCTTCGCCTTGCAGGGCGACCATGAATTGGTCCATGGCCACCCGACCCACGATCGGATGCGGTCGGCCATTGATAAACACCTCAGCCCTGTTACTCGCTGACCGAGGAATCCCATCTGCGTATCCACCGAGGACTAGTGCAATAGAAGTTTCTTCGGTTGCCGTCCAGGTGGCGCCATAGGACACGGAGGCACCGGCATCGACAGCCTTTACCGAGGCCACCGATGACACCAATGCCATCGCCGGGCGAAGTCCAAAATCGCGACCCTCAACCGGCGATACCCCATAAAGGCCTATGCCAACTCGCACTAGGTCGTAGTGGGTCTCCGGGTATAGCAATGCGGCCGGACTATTAGCCAAGTGGCGCATTGGGATCACCAAACCCAGATCTTCCGCGCTGGCACAGGCTTGATCAAACACTAGGCGCTGCTCGTGGACCGATGGGTGATTAGGTACATCGGCATTAGCCAAGTGCGACCAGACACCGGTTACTTCTACCAGAGGCCCTGCCTCAATTGTCTCGGTAATGAGCGCCGGCCACTGCGATAAGGAGCAACCATTGCGCGAGACACCGGTATCTACCTTTAATTGAACTCGCGCTTTCTTGCCGGTGGCGACCGCTGCGGCGCAGACCTCTTTTAGCATCCGCGAATTCGACACACCGAGATCAACCTCGGTTGCTACGCACCGCTCAATATCTACATCCCCCGGAGACCACAGCCAAGCCAGGATGCGTTCGGTGTCACCAGCATCTCGCAGAGTTAGAGCTTCGCTTGGGAGTGCCACCCCGAGCCAGTTGACACCTCTGGTGCGCAGTGCCGCGGCAACCGGCAACATCCCGTGGCCATATGCGTCGGCCTTGACAACTCCCATGACATCAGCACCAGAAACCACGGTTCGAACCAAATCCAGATTATGGGCGATGGCGTCGAGATCGACGGTCGCGGTTGTCATGCCCGCATTGTCCTCCAAACACCGCTCGACTTGGTTAGCCCCCTGTTGGAAATGAACATTATTTTGGGGCTAAGACATCGAGATCTAGCGACGCACCCGCGCCACGGCAGCGGCTAAATGGTCTCTGACATCGACAGCGGTCACCGGCCGGCCAGCTGCGGCCGCTAGTTGCCCGGCTTGACCATGTAGCCACACGGCAGCCGCCACAGCGACGGCCGCGTCATCATGACCATCAATATCGCCTCGGGCATTGGCACCAGCTAGGACAGCGGCCGCTAATCCGGTGAGTACGTCACCGCTACCGGCGGTGCTGAGTTCTGCCCCGCCCATGGTGTCAACAAGTACCAAACCACTGGGTGCTGCTATTAAACTTGCCGGACCTTTGAGAAGTACCACCACATTAAGGCCCTGAGCAAGGCTTTTGGCCAGGGCAAGGCGTCCCAGGTCGGTGGTGAGCCCGATGGCAGCCGCCAAGGCGGCAGCCTCACCGGCATGCGGGGTTATCACCGTAATCGCCGACCGCTGCGCTATTTGGGTTCTCAAGGTGGTTGACCCAGCAACGCTCATCAGTGCACCAGCGTCCAGGACCACCGGTACCGAGGTGCGAAGCACCGCATCAATGGCGGGATCATCCTGGGCCAGCTCACCGGCCGCCGCGAACCCTGGTCCGCAGGCCCAGGCGGTCACCCGGGTTGAATCACATGGGTCGTCACCACTTGCGACTACATCGGGAAAAGTAGCGAGTACCTGCTGCGCCACATCGTCACCTCGGTCTAGATATCGCACCATCCCGACGTCACCCATGCGTGCCGCACCGACGGTAAGCAACGCAGCGCCTGGATACTGGCGGCTACCCGCGGCTATACCGACAACCCCCCGGCGGTACTTGTAATCATCGACATCTGGCTCGGGCACAAAAGTGACCACATCCAAAGCTTCAAGACCAATTAGCGCAGGTTCACCAAGGGTGTCGGTGATGCCAATATCAACAACGCGCAGCCCCCCGGCAAAGTCACTGCCAGGTGAAACCAGCAAACCCGTCTTAAGGCAACCGAAAGTTACGGTGAGATCGGCAGCAACGGCGATCTCGGCGATCTCACCGGTGTCGGCAGCTACGCCACTTGGTAGATCCACGGCTACGACTAAGGCACCACTCGCATTAATGAGTTCAACCATTGCGGCGGCGGCGGGCCGCAGAACTCCGGAACCACCAATACCAACAATTCCGTCGATGATGACGTCGGCGTCAAGGAATATATTTTGCTGGGATAAATCGCTTTCGACTTCATGCCACTGCACAACTCGCCCATTTGCCCGGAGCAGCGCTGCTACCCCTGCATTATGGGCACTCGTGGCTACACACACCGCCGTGACCGAAACACCGCGCTGTGCCAATTTTGCTCCAGCAAAAAGTGCATCACCACCGTTGTTACCGCCCCCGACGGCAATGGCAATGTGCGCACCGCGCACTTGGCCACGCGATTCTTGAAGTAGGCTAACAACCGCTCGCGCCAGACCGGTTGCGGCTCGATCCATCAAGACGCCAGACTCAAGGTCGTGCTGATGCGCCTGCTCGGCAGCTAGAACGGCCACCACATCAAATGCCGCGATCATGAGTTACTCAACGGTCACAGACTTAGCGAGGTTTCGCGGTTGATCAACATCATGACCCTTGGCCGTAGCCATTTCACAGGCGAAGACCTGCAAAGGCACTGTTGAAACTAAGGGTTGCATGAGCGGCGACACCACCGGCACCCGAATGACATAGTCGGCGTAGTCTGAGATTTTCTCGTCGCCTTCTTCGGCGATCGCAATAATTCGAGCACCGCGTGCCCTAACCTCTTGAATATTCGAAATGATCTTGTCGTGAAGAATCGCCCGGCCAGTTGGCGACGGCACGATCACCACCACAGGTACTCCATCTTCGATTAAGGCAATAGGGCCGTGCTTCAACTCACCGGCCGCGAAGCCTTCGGCGTGCATATAGGCGAGTTCCTTTAGTTTCAATGCACCTTCCAAAGCCACCGGGAAACCCACATGGCGGCCGATGAATAACACCGAAGGCGCATCTGCGAACTCACGCGCCAGCGCCCGTACCGGCTCGACGGTATCGAGCACCAGATCCACCTTGCCTGGCATATCAGCAAGATCGGCCATCACCGCACTAATTTCGGCCGCGGGTAGCACGTCGCGAACCTGTGCGAGATAAAGCCCGACCAGATATGCGGCAATTATCTGTGTCAAGAAAGCCTTTGTCGATGCAACCGAAATTTCCGGGCCAGCGTAGGTGTAGACAACCGCGTCGGACTCGCGCGGAATTGTTGATCCGACGGTATTGCAAATAGCAAGTGTTTTCGCCCCCTGCTCTTTAGCGTGACGCAGCGCCATCAGAGTGTCCATGGTCTCACCGGATTGCGAAATTGCGATAACTAAGGATCGCTCATTGACAATTGGGTCGCGATACCTAAACTCGCTCGCCAACTCCATCTCGACAGGTATCCGGGTCCAATTTTCAATCGCGTACTTGGCGACCATTCCAGCGTGCGCAGCGGTCCCGCATGCCACCACGATTACTTTGTCGATGTCGCGAAGCGCTTGATCCTCTAAGCCCATCTCATCAAGTTGAATTCGACCATCGCTGCCAACGCGACCCAGTAGTGCATCAGCGACCGCTTTCGGCTGCTCGGCGATTTCCTTGAGCATGAAAAGATCGTGGCCGCCTTTTTCAACGGCCGATGCATCCCAATCCACGGTGAATGGGCGCGCCTGGACAGCTGCTCCGTCAAAATCCATTACCTGAACAGCTTCAGCGGTTAGGACCACAATTTGGTCTTGCCCAAGTTCGAGGGCATCGCGAGTGTGATCAACGAAAGCTGAAACATCCGAGGCCAGGAAGTTTTCACCGACACCAACACCGACGACCAGTGGTGAATTGCGTCGAGCTCCCACCACAAGGCCTGGTTTCCGCGGATCAATGGCTACCAAGGTGAACGCGCCCTCCAGCCGCCCACAAACTCTGCGCATGGCTTCAACTAGATCATCGCCAGAGTCCGGCAAAGTCTTCGCGATTAGGTGCGCCACCACTTCGGTATCGGTCTCCGAAGTCAAGGTGACACCAGCGGCGACTAGTTCTCCTCGGAGTTCAGCAAAGTTTTCGATGATGCCGTTGTGGATTACGGCCACGGTGCCGTCTTCGCTCACATGGGGGTGCGCATTTGAATCGGTCGGGCCGCCGTGGGTTGCCCACCGAGTGTGTCCGATGCCGGTGGTCGAATCTGGAAGTGGGTCCGAGCCCAATAAAGTTTCTAGGTTGACTAATTTTCCGGCCTTCTTGCGAATTTCTAGGCACCCGGCGGAGATAACCGCGATACCAGCGGAGTCGTAACCCCGGTACTCCATTCGGCGCAGGCCGGCCACCACGACTTCAAGGGCCTGCTTCTTGCCGACATACCCAACAATTCCGCACATAGGTGCCAGAGTAGAGGGTGCTCACTTTGCGCCTGGCGTGCCCGACCGACCTAGCGGCCGCGGCTATCGCCGTTTTGGAGGCTGACTCGACCGTCAGCAGTTTGACCATCTGGCGGGGGGCTAGCGCCAAACCGGTCGGCGACGTGGTCTGGGCCGATATTCCTCGGGAGTCCGCGAATGATTTGGTGGCGAAACTGACCGAAATCGGAGTCCAGGAGTTGGGCACCATCCAGTTAGTACCAGTAACGACCTGGATTTCCAGGGG
>NSHP01000023.1 GCA_002737125.1 Actinomycetota bacterium
GGCTTCAGCGGTGACCGATGTGCAACCAACAGTCTTAGTAGTTGACTTTGGTGCGCAGTACGCCCAGCTGATTGCCCGGCGGGTGCGCGAGGCAAATATCTACTCTGAAGTTGTCTCGCACACCATGTCTGCCCAAGAGTTAGCGGCACGAGCGCCAGCAGCGATCGTGCTCAGCGGCGGCCCGTCAAGTGTCTATGAAGTCGGTGCACCGCATTTCGATGAGGCAATCTTGAATTTGGGGGTGCCGGTATTCGGTATCTGCTACGGCTTCCAGGTCATGGCCCAGGCATTGGGCGGCATAGTCGAGGAGACAGGGCTCCGCGAATTCGGTGGCACCATAATGCAAGTCACCGAGCCCGGATCTCTTTTTGCCGACTTACCAAGTGAGCAAAGTGTTTGGATGTCACATGGTGACTGCGTAGCGGTTGCCCCGGTGGGGTTCACTGTCAGCGCCGTTTCGGCCGGCGCCCCGATTGCGGCTTTCGAGAACCTGGACCGCCGGATGGCTGGGGTTCAATTCCATCCCGAGGTGCTACATAGTGTCCACGGCCAGGCTGTTTTAACCCGATTCCTTTATGACATAGCCAAAATTGCACCGACCTGGACGATGCTCGATGTCATTGACGTCCAGGTGGCGGCGATCCGCGAGCAGGTTGGTAGTGGTCGGGTGATCTGTGGATTATCTGGTGGCGTTGATTCAGCGGTTGCTGCAGCTTTGGTGCAGCGCGCGGTAGGTGATCAACTGACCTGTGTTTTTGTTGACCACGGGTTGTTACGCAAGGGTGAGGCTGAGCAGGTGGAGCGCGATTTCGTCGCCGCTACCGGTATCAAACTTGTTGTTGCTGATGCGGCGGAGAGGTTCCTAAACGCGCTCGCCGGGGTGAGTGAACCGGAGGCCAAGCGCAAGATCATTGGGCGCGAGTTCATCAGAGTCTTCGAGGAGGCGGCACGTGGCATCGTTGAATCCGCTGATGGTGAGCCGGTCGACTTTTTGGTGCAGGGCACCCTCTACCCAGATGTCGTTGAGTCCGGCGGGGGGAGTGGGGCCGCTAATATTAAGAGCCATCACAATGTGGGCGGGCTGCCCGATGACATGAAATTCAATCTGGTCGAACCTTTGCGCGCCCTGTTTAAAGATGAGGTGCGGCAAGTCGGATTAGATCTGGGCTTGCCGCCAGCCATAGTTTGGCGCCACCCGTTCCCGGGCCCGGGCTTGGCTATCCGCATTGTCGGCGCCGTAGACGCTGATCGCCTACGAATTTTGCGTGCTGCTGATGCCATCGCCCGCGAGGAGTTGACGGCGGCGGGCCTAGATCGTGACGTGTGGCAATTCCCGGTGGTATTGCTGGCTGAAGTGCGTTCGGTCGGGGTGCAAGGTGATGGCCGAACCTACGGCCATCCGGTTGTACTTCGTCCGGTCTCAAGTGAAGATGCCATGACCGCCGATTGGTCTCGGCTGCCCTATGAGGTCATTGCTCGGATTTCGACACGCATCACCAACGAGGTTCCAGAGATAAACCGCGTTACCTTAGATGTAACTAGCAAGCCGCCAGGCACGATTGAGTGGGAGTGAACCTAATCACTTTATCTCTACATCCTCATTCTTGTCGTGAACTTTGTTGGTTTAGCCAGCCTTTTGGGGGTTGATATTTAGATTAAATCGCCGAACAAGGGCGTAGTCCGGGCGATGTTCGCTGGCGCGCTGCTTCAGATCCTGACAGGTGTGGTCATGGTGGGCCTGGCCGGATTCGGCACTTTAGGCGGTGTCTACCACCATGAAGGCCTCGGCCATCCGGCCCTCGGGTAACCCAGCTTCAGCGGCCTGCATTGTCAGCCAGCCGGTGATGCGTCCGGCAAGGTCTTCTAGGTGGGCGGTTTGGCTGATGTGCGCGTGTAATGCGGCGAGTTTGAAATCAAGCTTGTCAGTCACATCGACATAGTGATTTGGGGTTGGCGATCCCATTACCCAAACCTCTGGTACCGCCCAATCGGCGAGGCCCTCATCTTGTAATAGGGCGGTGTGGGCAAAGGGGTTGCGGGCATCTGGGTAGATGGCGAAAATTGCGGCCTCGCCGGCTGCGAGGTGATCTGGGTGTGAGGAATAGATGCGTTTCCAGTTGCGATCTGGTGACTGCATGAGTACCCGTTGGGGGCGGACCTGGCGAATTATTCGACTCAGGTCTCGGCGCAATTCATGGCTGACGGTTAGCTCGCCATCGCGGTAGCCAAGAAATCTGATATCGCTCACCCCCAGTACGGCGCCGGCGGCCCGCTGTTCTGCTTGGCGGATCCCGGCGATCTCACCGCGTGGCACGGTTGGGTCGGCGCCACCGGCGTCGCCATCGGTGATGATGCAGTAAGTGACAGCAATACCGTGGGCCACCCAGCCGGCTATGGTGCCGGCAGCCCCAAAATCCACGTCATCGGGGTGGGCGGTAATGACCAGAACCCGTTCCACGGTACTTTCGTCAAGCATGTGTCTCCCTGTTAAGCCCCTCATTGTGGGATT
Organism: Actinomycetota bacterium; assembly: GCA_002737125.1. GTDB lineage: Bacteria > Actinomycetota > Actinomycetes > S36-B12 > S36-B12. Next base: position 2,510 of record NSHP01000023.1, read on the forward strand.
TTGACCATCGTCTAGGTGAATTACACCCTTGTTATTCGCGGATTCTCCATGTCCCATGCGTAACTTCCGTCACGCCCATGACACGATAGGCGGGTGCTTCCCCGCCGTAGAGGCCATTGTGCCCTGCCGACTGACCGACCCGAGGGTCGAGGTGCTCGATCCTCCCGGGTCAGTCTCGTCGCGGGCTTGGTCGCGGTGGCGGTAGTTATTGGAATCCCAATTGCCCAAGCTGGGGATAGTGTCTGGCAACCAAGTAATTGGACGGGACCACTTGCTGGGGCTCCGGTGCCGGGCGAGGGGCTACCACCAGCAGCAGTCCCGGGTTACCCGGTGGCGTTGCCGCCCAGCTATGACATCGGTGCTGAGTACGAAGGCCAGGCTCAATGTGATCCGACGGTAAAGCCAGGAACACAGCGGCTAGCAGATTTGATCAAAGGGACCTACGGCGCCGATCAAACGGTTTGGATTCCGCGCGCCTGCGATATTGGTGGGCAGAGCGAACATAAGGAAGGCCGCGCCCTCGACTGGATGACCAGCGTACGTAACGCGCAGCAGCGGGCGAATGCCGAGACTTTCTTGAACTGGTTACTTGGCCCCGATCAAGTGGGGACGCCCTACGGCAACGCTATTCGCCTAGGCGTGATGTACATCGCCTGGAATGACCGCATCTGGCGCGGATACGACATCAATCGCGGCTGGAGCGAACTTAAGGGTTGCTTCAGCAAACCTGAGCAGGGTAACGACACCGTGTGCCACCGCAACCACATCCATATTTCATTAACGTGGGATGGCGCGACCGCGACAAGCTCATTTTGGGATGGGTCACCAATCGACGCCCCATTTTGCAAGGGGGAATCCTCGAGTGCGACCACCGGTGATATAACACCCACGGGCGAGATGGTCGCAATCGCCCCATTCAATGCCCTCAATACGCGCATTGGTGTCGGCGATCAGGGCCGTTGCCGATTGCTGCAGGATCGGTATTCGGGTGACAGTAATCGAATCTACGTGAAAGTGACCGGCGTCGGCGGGGTACCGGCAACCGGTGTTACTGGTGTAGCAATTAATGTTTCATCACTTGGATCCAATTCCGCCTCGCGTGTTCGCGTGTGGTCACCGGGCCAAAAGGCCAGCCAAACCGTCGTGAATACGATCATGAACGGTGACACCTCGGGCACAGCGACACTTCCAGTTTCATCCGATGGCACCATCGTGTTTGCCACCACCTCGGGCGCTACCGACTTAAGCGTTGACGTAGTTGGGTACTACACCAAGAGCAAGGGCGGGGCTGGCTGGAGCGTTGAGCCGCCGGCAAACAATGCGCCTGCTGTACCAGCGCCCAACGTGCCCGTGGGCCCGGTGGACTTCTTCCCGGTCGGGTCGATCGTGAGCTATGAGTCAACAACCGATGGCTCTCTGCAACCTGGAGAGGAGCGCACGGTGAGTCTGGCCGGAGTGCCGGCCGATGCGACTTCCGCCCTGATCTTCATAACCAGCAAAGATGCCACTAGCCGCGGTTCAGTACGAATTGGTAGAACAGATAAGACCGCGTCCGCTAAATTCCGCTTTCCACGCGCGAGAATGCACAAAGCGGTCATGTTGGTGCCGGTTTCTGGCGGCTCGGTTAACTTGGCGGCGTCCAAGAACCCAGCGGTTAATCTGCGGGTTGAGGTTTTGGGTTACGGCACTGGAGCGACACCCAGCAGGGCGATCGCGGTGTCACCAAAGTTGATATTCGCTGGCCGATTTGAAGCAGGCGAAACCAAGACTTACAAGGTGGCAAAGCAGTGGGGGCTCCCAGGGGTCAAGAGACTTAAAGCGGTGCTACTTAGGGTGCAAACCAAAAAGAGTCCAACGGACGGGACGGTCACGGTTTACGCTTCCGGCGGCCAGCCACCCGCGACCCGATCGGCTCCGGTGGTGGCGAACACGCGCTACGCAGCGTTAGTCCTGGCCCCGGTAGGAGCTGATGGGCAGATCGCGGTGACATCCTCGGTTAAGGCAGCGGCGAACGCGACGATTGTCGGATACGTCCGCTAATTCTAGGCCCAGTTAAGTTAGCGCGAGCCGGCACCAAGTGGTGTCAGGCGCTATGCCTACCACGTCTACGATTAAGTAGTGATAACCAGTTCCAGTGCCATGGCAGAACTTACGGCAGACCTAAATCCCTCGCAGCTCGTCGCTGTTGAACACCGGGTGACCCCGTTATTGATCGTGGCTGGGGCCGGGTCGGGCAAGACCCGGGTGCTTACCCGACGCATTGCACATTTACTAGAAACCGGTGATGCGCAGCCGAGTGAGATCCTGGCAATAACCTTTACCAATAAGGCCGCCGGTGAGATGAAGGAGCGGGTAGCAGAACTAGTCGGCCCTAGGTCGAGGGCGATGTGGGTGTCGACATTCCATAGTGCCTGCGTGCGAATTTTGCGCAGTGAAGCCGGTCGGCTAGGAGTCAGCCGTACTTTCACGATTTATGACCAGGCCGACTCCTTGCGCCTGATGACAATGGTGATTCGCGAGTTGGATCTTGACCCAAAGCGCTATAGCCCGCGCGCTTTCTTGGCCCAGGTGTCGAACCTCAAGAATGAGCTCATTGACTACGAGCAGTTCACCCGACAGGCGAGCAATCACATGGAGCAGACCCTCGCCGAGGCCTATCGGGATTATCAACGCCGCTTGCATCTAGCCAATGCATTCGACTTCGATGATCTGATCTCGGCCACGGTCGCACTTACGCAGCTTTTCCCAGATGTTGCTGAGCATTACCGGCGTCGGTTTCGTCACATCTTGGTTGACGAATATCAAGACACAAATCATGCGCAGTATGTACTCGTCAAGGAGTTGGTTGGCCCCGGTACGGCTCAGTTACCGGCGGGTGAGCTTTGTGTTGTTGGTGATGCCGATCAATCAATCTATGCATTTCGCGGTGCGACAATTCGTAATATCGAGGAGTTCGAGCGCGATTATCCAAATGCTCGCACCATCGTGCTGGAGCAGAACTACCGCTCCACCCAGACAATTCTGACGGCCGCCAACGCGGTTATTGCCCGCAATGGCAGCCGGCGGGCCAAGAACCTCTGGACCGACGCGGGGGCGGGGTCCGCGATAGTCGGGTATGTCGGCGATGACGAACATGACGAAGCATCTTTTATCTCCAATGAAATCCGGCGCTTACGCGACGAAGAGGGCTTGAGGTCAAGTGACGTGGCGGTCTTCTACCGCACTAATGCCCAGTCCAGATCGGTTGAAGACATCTTCATTCGGGTAGGCATGCCATATCGCGTTGTAGGTGGCGTTCGGTTCTACGAACGCCGCGAGGTTCGTGATGCCGTGGCTTATCTGCGGACACTTGCAAACCCCACCGACGAAATCTCACTTCGACGAATCCTAAACGTGCCCAAACGCGGTATCGGGGAGCGCGCTGAAGCCGTGGTTGATGCTTTTGCGCAAAGGGCCGGTATTTCGTTCGCTGCAGCACTGGATCGAGCGGCCGAGGCGCCGGGAGTTGCGACTCGCTCACTTTCCAGTATTGAGACCTTCACTCGGATGCTGAGTGATCTGCGCACGATCGTGGAATCAGGGGCGGACGCTGCCACGGTGCTTCAAGCCGTGCTGGAGCAAAGTGGATATCTGGCTGAGTTGCAGGGCTCTGCTGATCCCCAGGACGAAACCCGAGTTGAGAACTTGGCTGAGCTTGAGTCAGTGGCGCAGGAGTTCGCAAACGAGAACCCCGAGGGCACCCTCACGGATTTCCTAGAGCGCGTGTCGCTTGTTGCCGATGCGGATGAAATCCCTGATCGTGATGAGCATGGTGGCGTCGTCACTTTGATGACATTGCACACGGCCAAAGGGCTTGAATTTCCGGTGGTCTTCTTAACAGGCATGGAAGATGGCATCTTCCCGCATTCGCGGTCCCTTGGTGATCCAAAGGAATTGGAAGAAGAACGCCGCCTTGCTTACGTTGGTATCACCCGAGCTCGTGAGCGGCTTTATGTAACGCGTTCGATGACACGATCCGCATGGGGTACGCCATCATTTAACCCAGCGTCCCGCTTTCTGAGCGAAATCCCAGATGTGCAATGGGAGCGTGAAGAGCCGATGAGTATGCCTATCGGATCCAACGGATTTGGGTCCTCACCGGCGAGTACGCGAGCGGCACGTAGTCTAGGTGATCGTCTCGATAACGATGGTCCAACAATTGTGCTGGTGGCCGGCGATCGAGTTACCCATGAGCGATTTGGCCTTGGCACGGTTGTCTCGGCTGATGGCGTTGGTGCCAAAGCTGATGCCACCATCGATTTTGGGTCCTCGGGTATCAAGCGATTGTTGCTCAGATATGCGCCGGTGGAAAAACTCTGATTAGCAGTGATAGATCTGGCAAGCCCACTCGGGTGGCTCACTTGCTTTACCCGGGTTGGCGCCGAATAAGAAGTGGTACGGGTCTGTTGGGACCTCACGCAGTTGTAGCTCTAGGTGCAAATGTGATCCAGAAACCTTGCCGGTTGCCCCAACTCGAGCGATTGGGTCTCCCGCGGACACTTGGTCGCCGACACTCACCTTCGTTGCGGAAAGGTGCGCATACATTGAAGCAACGCCGCGACCGTGGTTGATCGTGACCGTGCGGCCATAACTCCCGCGTGTCGAGACATCCTTAACTATGCCGTCGGCAATAGCGAAGACGGCATCACCGGTGTCGCCTTCAAAGTCAAGTCCGGAGTGTGGGGTGCCGCCCCAGTAGGCACCGATTTCACCAAATTTCGCTGACAGTTTCACCGGCGAGGTGGGCATAGAAATTGCAGATTGTTGATCGCGCTGCAGCGGATCAGCCTGTGCGAGGATGGGAAACAGGGCGATTAGAACGGTCAGGATCAGGGCAAAAAGTCCAGCCCAAAACATGCGCACAAGGAAGGTGTCTACCAGCGCAGAGCGAGATTTGGAAATCCAAGTCGGGATTCCCCCCGGGTAGCTGTGACCTAGGCCACTGCGAAGCGGCACAATTCGGACATGAGGGTCCTGCTAGCACCGAACGCCTTTAAGGGCTCACTCGGTGCTCGCGAGGTAGCAGAGGTAACCGGTGCGAGGTTGGCTGAGCAGTTACCCGAGGCGGAATTCATCAAGGTGCCCATCGCTGATGGGGGAGATGGCACCGTCGATGTGCTCCTGGCCGTGGGATTTGCTGAGATGGGCACCGCCAGTGTTGATGCACTCATGCGAGCGAATGAGTCGCGATTGGCGAGGCTGGGTGCGACCGTGGTGATCGAGTTAGCCGAGATCTGCGGGCTGGCAGGAGTGCAGGATTTACCACCTCGCCCCTGGCAGACCTCGAGTCTTGGAGTTGGCTTGGCAGCACGCGCGGCATTATTTAGTGGTGCCGAGCACCTGATGATTGCTCTGGGTGGCAGTGCATCAGTTGACGGTGGTCTAGGACTACTGGCCGGACTCGGCTACCAGCTCCTAGACGCGAACGGCGATCACGTATCCCCGACCGCTAGTGGGTTAGAGCGAGTTTCGTCAATCGGACCGTCAGCTGATCAACCTTTGATTGATGGGTGCACGTGGACTCTCCTAGTGGACGTCGAAAGCCCCGCTTGTGGCCCTTCGGGTGCTGCCCAGGTTTTTGGCCCCCAAAAAGGTTTTACCGTGGTCGAGTGTCACCGAGTTGACGCAGCGATGCGCAATTGGTGCGAAATTGTTTCGCGATTCGGTGAGAGATTTACGGCGAGCGAACTTGAGGAGTTACCCGGGGCAGGTGCAGCGGGCGGGTTCGCGGTTGCTGCTTCTGGAGTGATTGGCGCGAGGATAGATTCCGGGGCCGAGGTTATTGCTCGATTGACTAACTTGGCGGGTGCGGTGGCCGATGCCGATGTGGTGGTAATTGGTGAAGGCCGACTCGATGAGCAAACTTTGGCGGGTAAGGGGCCGGCATTCGTTGCGCAGATTGCAAAAGCCGCCCGCAAGAAGGTATTTGCGATCGCTGGCTCTTCTACCCTGACCGCGAATCAATATTTGGAGTTGGGTATCGAGTCTGAACATGACGTGGTGACTTTGGTCGATGTTGCCGGTTCGGTTGCTGCGGCACTTGAAGACCCGCGCCATTGGCTTGGCGCTGCCTGCGAAGTACTCGGTGAGCGACTAATTGCGAGCGGGCTTTAGCTCTCTTCGGCTCCGAGTGAGAACCCGGCTTCCAGATCCGCATTATTGAAGGTGCGGAATGAGACGTGGGTTTCGGTTGATTGCACGCCCTGCACCTTCGAAATGCCATCGGTGACAACTTTGGCGATCTCTTCGTGGGAATGCACCTCGATCAGTGCGACTAGATCAATCTTGCCGGTCACCGAATAGGCAGCGGTGACACCCTGAATCTTGGCGATGGCCTCACCGGCGGAGTTGACGTACTCGGGAGTTACCTGGATGAAGCAAAGGGCGGTGATCATGGGTGAAGTGTAGGTGGGTCGGTTCAACCGGCCATGAATCGGCCGCCGTTGACGTCAAGTACCGCTCCGGTGATGTAAGAGGATTGGTCGCTGGCAAGGAAAAGGACCGGGTCCACACACTCTTGTAACTGCGGCATTCGGCCGAGTGGAATGCCGTCTAGGACCCCGGCGCGGTCTACCTCGGTCATGGCGTCGAACATTCCCTGTAGCCGGTCGGTGAGAAATAAGCCGGGGGCGACGGCATTAACCCGGATACCGCCAGGCCCAACCTCGCGGGCTAGCCGGCGGGTTAGTCCCAAGATCGCAGCTTTCGCGGCGGCGTAGGGCACGCCGGTTACCGGACTGGTGGAGCGGCCACCGATCGAGGAGAAAGTAACGATCGCCCCACCACCAGCACTTAGTAGGTGGGGGACGACGGCTTGGGCACAGTTGAAAGTGCCCTTGACATTGACGTCGATGACGAGATCAAGATCAGCGGGCGCAATATCGGCTAGGTCCCTTGGGGTGGCCAAACTGCCACCAGCGGCGGCGATCAAGATGTCTAGGTGCCCAAAGTAGGTGGCCACGGCGGTAACCGCCGCGGTGACGGCGGCCGCATCCCGGACATCAACAAGGTGCCCGACGGCCTCGATTCCCCCTGCGATGAGTTCGGCAACCGCTTGCTCTAGCGCCTCCGCATTGGTATCTAAAACGGCAACTTTGCCACCCTCGGCGCCGATGCCTAGGCAAATCTGGTGCCCGAGGCCACCAGCCCCGCCGGTAACGATCGCAACTTTGTCGGTGAACCTAGCGGCCACCGGAGCGGTCGGGGGGTTAGTTGCCATGGGTACATCCTTATGCAGGTTGTGAAGTCGGACTTGCGTGGGACTAGTTATACCGCTAATTTGGCGACAGTCAATAATCCGCGACATGTGGCAACAAGTTGCCAACGCTGAAGGAGAACCGTGAAGATCGCTGTCGTTGGTGGGGGCCCGGGTGGCCTCTATTTCGCAAGTTTGGTTAAACAGTTCGAGCCCGATTACGAAATCACGGTGTGGGAGCGCAACGCGCCCCTTGACACCTTCGGGTTCGGGGTGGTTTTCAGTGATCAGACACTGTCTGGCATCCGAATCTCTGATCCGTCGATCTACGAGGAGATGTCCAAGGAATTCGCCTACTGGGAAGACATCGACATTCACTACCGGGGTGAAGTGCTAACCAGTGGCGGGCATGGGTTTGCCGCAATGAGTCGCACCGATCTGCTGGCAATTTTACAGCGTAGAGCGATAAACAACGGCGCCAATGTCATCTTCAACACCCCGGCGCCGCCGATTGAAGAGTTGATGGCCGACTATGACCTAGTGCTTGCAAGCGACGGTATCAACAGCAACACCCGCGAAAAGTTCAAGGAGGAGTTCGGCACCACTGTTGACTTTCGCAAGTGCAAGTTCATCTGGTTGGGCACCCCGGTTGTCTATGAAGCCTTCAAGTTTTTTATTGTTGACACCCCGTGGGGCACGATGCAAGCGCATGCGTACCCGATGGATGACCACAGCAGCACCTTCATTGTTGAAATGCATGAAGATATCTGGCGTCAAGCCGGATTCGAAGAGTTAGCTGATGCTGCCGTCGATCTACCGATCGGTGAAAGTGATGAGCCGTCAATCGCTCGAGTCGCGGAGATTTTCAAGGATTACCTTGGTGGCCAACCTCTGCTCCGCAATAACAGTAGATGGGTGGCGTTCCGCGCCTTCCGCAATGCCACTTGGTCATATAAGAACCTCGTAATTTTGGGCGACGCCGCACATACCTCGCACTTCGCAATCGGTTCGGGCACGAAGTTGGCGATGGAGGGTTCAATCTCGCTAGCGGCCTGCCTGCTCGAACACAAGGACGTAACCAAGGCGCTTGCCGCCTACGATCAGGAGCGGCGCCCGGTAGTCGAGAGCACCCAACGATCGGCACAAGCAGCCCTTGAGTGGTTCGAGGAGATCACCCAATACGTCGATCAGGATCCGATCCAATTCGCCTTCAACCTCTTGACCCGATCACGCCGAGTTACCTATAGCAACTTGCGCGAGCGCGACCCCGAGTTCATGGAGCGGGTGGACTCTTGGCTTCTGCAGAGCCAAATCAGCGAAGGTCGGGTCCCGGCCGGCACTACCGCAAGGCCACCGATGTTCATGCCTTTTCGAATGCGGGGCCTAGAACTTCCAAACCGAGTAGTTGTCTCGGCCATGGATATGTACTCATCCGACAACGGGGTGCCAGGGGAGTTTCATCTGGTGCACCTTGGAGCTAGGGCACTCGGTGGCGCCGGTCTGGTCATGACCGAAATGGTTTGCACCTCCGCCGATGGCCGCATCACACCTGGCTGCGGTGGCCTTTGGACGGAGGAGCAAACACAGGCCTGGTCCAAGATCGTCGATTTCGTACACACCACCCCTTCGAAGATCGGGGTGCAACTCGGGCACGCAGGACGCAAGGGCTCGACCAAGCTCATGTGGGAGGGCATTGATCAGCCACTTGATGACGGTAACTGGCCGCTAATTGCACCGTCACCAATCCCATATCAGGCAATCAATCAGGTGCCACGCGAAATGACCCGGGACGACATGGATGCCGTCAAGGCCGAATTTGTGGCGGCGACCATGCGCGCGGCAGCAGCAGGCTTTGACCTGCTCGAACTTCATGCGGCCCACGGCTACCTACTTTCAAGTTTCTTGACCCCAATAAGTAATCAGCGCACCGACGAGTACGGCGGGAGCGTTGAAAACCGGTTGCGCTTCCCGCTCGAGGTCTTTGATGCGGTGCGGGCGTCCTGGCCGACTGACCGCCCGATGAGTGTGCGCATCTCGGCAACCGACTGGGTAGATGATGGCTTAAGTGGCGAGGACTCAATTGAGATCGCACGCGTCTTCGCCGAGCACGGTGCGGACATCATCGATGTCTCGACCGGGCAGACGGCAGCCAATGCGCGACCGGCATACGGCCGTACCTACCAAACACCGTTCGCTGATCGCATTCGAAATCTCTCGAAAGTCGCGACCATGGCTGTCGGGTCAATCAGCAGCTGGGATGACATCAACACCATCATCGCCGCGGGTCGGGCCGACCTATGTGCACTGGGCCGCCCGCATCTTTATGACCCGGCTTGGACATTGCATGCGGCCGCCGATCAGGAGTACCGGATGTCGTGGCCCAAGCAATACGCGGCGGGCAGCCGCAAACCGCCGGCGGGTCGCACCGAAGATCCCAAGCCGCGCCTTACTTTGGTGGCAAAGGAAGCCATCGCCGAGCGGCCCCGGCGGTGGTTGGTCAACTGATCTTGGTTGGTCAGCAACCGCACCTCTTGGCCCTGCGTTGTGAACGCAGACTTTGAAGAATCGACTATTGAAGTGGTAACCCGTGGGCGTCGAAGAGTGCATCTGCGACATCATGTAGGTCAGGTCTAGGTATATCCCGCACCCGTGATGCCGCTCGCTGGAAAATGGCCAGCAATTGCTCGACTCAATCATCTGGGCTGCTTGCTATGTACACGGCTCGGATACACCCGGTAGAAGCAAATTCCCTAATGATAGGAATCGGGTGGGGGATAATGTTGATTTCAGCGGTAGGGCGTGAAATCCGGTGGCCGCTTTTCATTGAAGGCGGCTCCACCCTCCTTGGCTTCATCGGTATCGATAAACAGATCAAGCACGTCAAAGGCGAGTGACTGGAGGCCGACTAGGTGGTCGGTGTCAGCATTGAAACTGTGCTTGAGGGTCTTGATCGCGGTAGGGGATAGGTCCAGCACTTTGCGGCCCCAAGCAAGCGCCAGCGGCATCAGTTCATCGGGTTCGACAACGCGGTTGACCAAGCCCCAGCGCTCGGCGGTCACGGCGTCGTATTGGTCGCAGAAGAACCAGATCTCGCGGGCGCGTTTTTCGCCGACCACCCTTGACAGATAGGCGGTACCGAAACCGGCATCGAAGCTACCCACCCGTGGGCCCACCTGGCCAAACTTCGCGGTGCTAGCAGCCAACGACACGTCGCAGAGCACATGCAAAACATGACCGCCGCCGATGGCAAACCCATTTACTGCAGCGATAACCGGCTTGGGCACCTCGCGGATTAGCCGGTGCAGCCGATCGATCTCGAACATGCCCATCTCGGTTTCGCCATAGCCGCCGGTCGCTGCGCGTTCCTTTTGGTCACCGCCGCTGCAAAAAGCCTTGGTACCGGCACCCGTCAAAATTATTGAGCCAACGGTTTTGTCGACCCATGCGTAGCGTAATGCGTAAATGAGCTCATCAACGGTGCGGCCGCGCAGCGCGTTGTAGCGCTCCGGCCTGTTGATAGTGATTACAGCTACGCCGTCGATCACCCCGTAGGTCACATCGGTGAACTCATCAAGTTTGATCATTAAACCTCCACTAGTACTGCGATACCGAGCCCGACACCGATACAAGCCGTTGCAATGCCTAAGCCACCACCGCGCCGTTGCAGTTCACGGCAGGTATCGACGACTACTCGGGCTGCCGAAGCTCCAACCGGATGCCCGATGGCGATGGCACCCCCATTTGGATTTACTTTCGCGAGATCGATTTCTGGGGCATCACGCAGCACGGTCAGCACCATCGCCGCAAAAGCTTCATTGATCTCGTAGAGATTCATATCGGAAAATGAATACCCGGTGCGCTGGAGCAACTTATGCATTGCCGGGACCGGGGCGCTCGCAAAGTCATCGGGCTCGGTGGCAACCACTGCGGAGCCCAAGATTGCACCGATTGGTGCCAACCCAAGTTCGAGTGCCTTTGTTTCAGAAGTAATTATGGTGGCGACGGCGCCATCATTTATGGGCGATGAATTACCGGCGGTGACGGTGCCATCGGCGGTAAAAGCTGGCTTTAACCGCGCGAGGGTCTCGGTGGTGCAATCATCGCGAATGGACTCGTCAATGCTGACACCGTCAACCGCGAACACGAAGCCATCGTGGTAGCCCTTAGCCCAGGCGGCACTGGCGAGTTCATGTGATCGCACCGCCCAGTCATCTTGTTCGCTACGGCCAATGCCGCGCACCGTGGCGCTGCGCTCCGCGCAGGCACCAAGGCTGTCGGTCCAATGAGCGGGGAAAGCCGGGTTGATCAGGCGCCAGCCCACGGTCGTTTGTTCAAGACGCATTGCCGGATCAAGTGGCTTGTCTGACTTTGGCAGCACAAATGGTGCTCGACTCATACTTTCAACTCCGCCGGCAAGTACTAGGTCCATGTCACCGGCGCGAACGGCCCGGGCGGCTTGGACGATGGCTTCGGCACCTGAGCCACAGAGTCGATTGACGGTGACCCCGGGCACGGTCAGCGGTAAACCAGCGAGTAGGGCGGCCATCCGAGCGACATTGCGGTTGTCTTCGCCGGCGCCATTGGAGTCGCCCATGATGACGTCATCGATTTGAGATGGGTCCAGTGCCGGGGTGGCGGCGATAAGGGCCGCGATGGTTTGGCCAAGGAGGTCATCGGTGCGGATGGCAGACAGGCCACCGCGATACCGGCCAAATGGAGTCCGGCGGGCTGCAGCAAGAACAGGACGGGGGGTGCTCATGTGCCGTATTATTGTCGATCGACAAGGATGCGCGTTACGCCCGGGTAAGTTAACTGAGATGGGAGGCTTGATGGGATCAACAGCGAACCCTCCTAGTCCTGCAGCCCGGCGAGAAACTGCCCGAGGGCAGTGGTTGAGTCTAGCGATCTATGGCCGAAGGGTTCAGTTATGACAGTTCGAAGAATCAACCCGAGCGAACTTGCCCCTCCCATTGGATTTACCCATGTAGTGGTGGCCGAAGGCACCACCATGGTGTTGCTCGCCGGGCAGACCGCAGTAAATGTCGAGGGCGAGATTGTTGGTAAAGGCATTGTCGAGCAATTCGAACAGGTAATGACGAACCTGTTGGCGGCGTTGGCGGCGGCCGGTGGCGCCCCATCGCAGTTGGCAAAACTCACCATCTATTCGGTAGACCCCGTTGACTATCGCGAGCACGCCAAAGAAATCGGACGCATCTGGCACCGGCTCGTCGGCCGCGACTACCCAGCAATGACCCTGATCGGCGTTACCCGTTTGTACGACGATGCTGCACTGCTTGAAATAGAAGGGACCGCGATCCTCCCGTGAGTAGCCTGCAAGCCCTCTGGTCGGCTGACTCGATCGCGGTCATCGGAGCCACCGAGAGGCCAGGTGCGATGGGTCGCCTGCCGATTGAGTATTTGCAAAAGTACGAGTACCAAGGCTTTATTGCACCGGTTAATCCCAAGGGCGGTCAGGTTTTAGGACTGCCCGTTTTTACCAGCATGGCCAAGATCGGGAAGCCGGTGGACTTAGCCTTGGTAATGGTGCCAGCGGCCGATGTTCTGGCTGCAGTCACAGATTGCGGGCAAGCCGGCACATCAGTTTGCATCGTGATGTCTTCAGGATTCGCAGAGATCGGTGCTGACGGTGTAATTGTGCAAGATGAATTGGTGCGGGTTGCGCGTGCGCATGGTATGCGGCTGGTGGGCCCAAACTGCATTGGTGCGGTTGGCGGTCCTTCTCGCGTACTTGCCACCTTTAGCCCGGTGTTCTCCTCGCCTGCTACCCCAATACCCGCGGGCAATATTGCACTGGTTAGCCAATCGGGTGCCCTCGGTTTTGGGGCACTTTCCTTGGGGATCGAACGCGGCGTGCCGATCGGGGTTGCGGTGACAACCGGCAATGAGGCAGATGTCACCGCGGTTGATGTGGCAGTGCAATTAGTTGCTGACCCAACTGTTGATGCGGTGCTGATGTATATCGAGTCATTGGGCGAGATCGACTCGTTATCTCATGCTGCTGCCTTGAAACCGATCGCGGTGGTCAAGGCAGGTAGAAGTGAGGCGGGGGCGAGGGCCGCGGCCTCACACACCGGCGCCCTTGCGTCTGCGGACAAAGTCGTTGACTCGGCACTTAGGCAGGCGGGTATTGCTCGCGTTGCTGATATTGATGCCTTACTTGACGCTGGGGCACTATTCGCGACGGGCGCGCGAATGCCCGGAAGTCGGATCGGGATCGTGACCACTTCAGGTGGCAGCGGAATTTTGGCGGCCGATGCGATCGAGGCCTGCGGAATGCAGTTAGCTGAACTTGAAGATGCAACCATTGCTGACTTAAGTGCGGTCGTGCCCAGCTACGGCAATGCGACCAATCCGGTTGATGTCACCGCGGCGGTAATGGCGGAGCCAAGATTATTTGAGAAGTGTGTTGACCGATTGGCTGCCGATCCCAACGTTGATGCGATTGTCGCTTGTTTTGCGGTCTTGGTTGGTGCGGATGTCACCCGAATTGCACGCGCCCTCGGCGTGGTACGAACTCGCACCGGTATACCCGTGGTCGCGGTACGTACCGGTGCTGCCTCCCTCGCGCCCGAAGGTGCTGCGGTCCTATCGGCAAATGGGGTGCCCGTTTATCCAACACCCGAAAGAGCGATAGCGGCATTGCGGGCCTTACACGCCACCTCGCTGCGGCGCAGCCGTGCCGCGGCTACTGGCAAGGTAGCGCAGGCTCCAGGCCCGGGTGCTTCTGAAAAACAGGTTAAGGAAATTCTCGCGTCGGCCGGATTACCCGTGCCCGAGTCGGTGCTGGTTAGCAGCGGGGCGGAAGCAATTTCTGCCGTTTCACAAGTTGGTGGGTTGGCTGTCTGCAAGGCCATAGTGCCTGGACTCCTGCATAAAAGTGATGCGGGCGGGGTGGTGTTGGGGGTGACCGCACAAAATGCGGTTGACGTATTCAATCGTTTGAAGGCACTCGGGGGCCAAGTGCTGGTCGAAAGATTCGTTCAAGGTGGGGTAGAGGTCATTGTTGGTGTTACGCCAAGTGCCCTTGGACCGGTATTGACAGTCGGGGTTGGGGGAGTGCTCACTGAGATCGTCGCCGATGCTGCGGTGCGGTTGCTACCGGTTGATGAGATAGATGTGCGCGAGATGATCGCCGAGACCGCATTGGCCCCGATGCTTGCGGGTGCTCGGGGCGCCGCTCCGAGTGACCTTGACGCACTTGTTCGGGTAGTGGTGCGATTGGTTGAATGCACCCGCGAGTGGCCGACCGGATTCGAGCTTGATCTAAATCCGATTGCGGTATTAGGTGATGGTTGCTGGATATTGGATGCAATGTACGCAGATGGGCTTCATGTAGATTCACTTCAGCGAGCAGAAGGGCAATAGATGGATGTCGGCCGGCTCGTAGCACGATCAATGCGCAGGTATCGCGACCGGATTGCTCTAGACGGCCCTGAGGGTGCAAGTACTTTTGGGCGCACCGGCTCGCGCGTTATGCAACTGGCTCGCGGCCTTCGGGCCCTTGGTCTGGAGACGGGCGATCGAGTTCTTGACTTGCAGTCAAATCAAAACACGTACATAGAGACCGATTTAGGCATTAGTACCGCAGGATTGTGTCGAGTGGCGCTCAACTACCGATTGCACCCAACAGATTGGGTGCGTATTGCAACCGACTGCACCCCGAAGGTTTTGATCCTCGACGCCAATTTCTGGGACGACGCGGCAGGTGTGCGAGCGATGGTGGATCACGTTATTGTCATTAATGGCGGGGCTGACGGGGCCACACCTTATGAGATATTTCTCGATGCCCAATCAACTGAGCCATTGCTTCTCTATGTAGATCCTGATGCATTGGTCTCACTCAACTATTCAAGTGGCACCACCGGCAATCCCAAGGGTGCGATTCGAACCCATCGAAATCGGATGGCGAGCCTGCACAATATTGTCACTGACTTCCTAGGCAATGTGCCAGATGAACGCAGTTGCTGGTTGCATGCCGGCCCGGTTACCCACACCAGTGGGCTTTTCGTATTGCCCTATTTCACCTTCGGCGGTCGACAGATCGTGCAGGCCAAGTTCGATCCGGAGTCACTCGTTGATGCGTTCGAAAATCGAGGAGCCAATGCCACCGCGTTGGTGCCGACCATGGTGGCCAGACTGCTAGCGATGCCAGATATTTCACTCGAACGAATGGCAAACCTCGAGATCCTCGGGTATGCCGGTGCACCGATGGCGCCTGAGCAAATTAAGCAATGCTTTGAGCGCATCACCCCACGGATGTCGCAGTACTACGGTCTCGTCGAAGCGATCCCGCCGGTTACCGTGCTTGGGCCAGCCGATCATCGGCGCGGGATTGAAGGTGAAGCGGAAATCCTGACGAGTGCCGGGTTGCCCTGTAACGGTGTTGAAATTCGAATCGTTGACGAACGGGGTGAAGATGTGCCAACGGGTGAAGTCGGTGAGGTAATAACTCGCGGTGACCATGTGATGCGAGGTTACTACGGGCAGGCTGGGCAAGACGCCACCGTGACTAAAGCGGTGCGCGATGGCTGGCTTTACACCGGTGACCTTGGCAGAAGTGATGCGGATGAACGGCTGTACTTGGTAGACCGTAAGGGCGACATGATCATCTCCGGGGGATACAACATCTACCCACGTGAGATTGAAGATGTCATCGCAGAGGTGCCGGGTGTGCACGAAGTCGCGGTCATCGGTGTCGAAGACGCTGACTGGGGTCAGCATGTCACCGCAATGATCACTGTTGCCACGGGCGCTAGTGTCACAGTTGATCAGGTTCTTGAGCATTGCAAATCGCGAATGGCCTCGTACAAGAAGCCGAAGGATGTTCGAATTGTCGCGGAGTTCCCGCTGAATTCTACGGGCAAGATTGCCAAGAAGGTGCTGCGTGAGCAGCTAAATGCGGAGGCGGCAACGTGACATCGCAAACGCTCGAGCAGCAAGGCGAGTTCCCTTACACCCGGGGCATCAGTGCTGATCCCGGGGTGTGGACCATGGGGCAGTACGCGGGTTTCGGAACGGCGCGCGAAACCAATGAGCGATTTCGCTCACTACTTGCTCAGGGTTTAACGGGCTTCAGCGTTGCGCTGGATCTGCCAACCCAGATGGGACTTGACTCCGACAATGTGCTGGCGCGCGGTGAGGTTGGCAAGGTAGGAGTCGCAATCGATAGCCTTGCCGATATTGAAGTGTTGATGGAAGGCATCCCGTTAGAGAAGATCAGTCAAGTTAGAACCACGGCTAATTCCATCGGGTATATCTGGGCCGCCATGTTCGAGGCCCTTGCGAAAAAGCGCGGGGTGAACCCAAATGAATTTGGGCTTTTCATTCAAAACGATGTTCTGAAAGAGTACTTCGCGCGAGGCACGCAAATCTTCCCGGCTGCCGCTGGGCTGAAGCTTTCAGTAGATGTGATCGAGCACATCGCAAATAACATCCCCCGTTGGGTGTCACTTGCCATGAGTGGATACCACATCCGCGAGTCCGGCTCCAGCGCCGTCCAGGAGATCGCATTTACTTTTTCTAACTCACGTGCCTATTTGGATGAAGCGGTTCGGCGTGGGCTAAGTGTTGACGCGGTGGCGCCGACCCTTTTCACTTTCCTGTCCAGCAACATGGACTTCATGCCGGAGATCGCCAAATTCCGGGCGGCGCGCCGGGTATGGGCGAAACTAATGCGCGATACTTACCACGCGCAGGATCCGCGCTCGGAACAGTTGCGTATTTTCGTGTTCACGGCTGGGTCTTCGCTCACCGC
>NSHP01000024.1 GCA_002737125.1 Actinomycetota bacterium
CTCAGGAGTTGCTGGATCACTAAGCAAATGACGTTCAGCAAAACGCACACAGCCGATATCGACACTGATTCGGTTGGTGGGTTTCGCCGCCCCTAAGACAAACTCGGTAGAACCACCACCGATATCCACAACTAGTGCCGGTAGCTTAACTAAACCTTCGGGCAAACCCCGGATTGCTCCCATAAACGAAAGTTCAGCTTCTTCATCACCACTGATTACATCCGGCGCAATACCAAGTCGAAGGCGCACCCCGGCCACGAACTCCTCACGGTTTCGTACATCTCGACTTGCTGAGGTCGCAACAAATCTAATCTGATCAATACTCGATTGCCCAATTAAGTCTGCGTACTCATCTAGAGCAGCAAACGTTCGCGCTAGTGCCTCGGTTGAAAACTCGCCGCTGCGATCAACGCCCTCCCCCAAGCGCACAATCCGCATAATTCGCAGCTGCTCATGTAATACTCCTTCGTCATCGACATCGGCTATGAGTAACCGAATCGAATTGGTCCCGCAATCAATGGCGGCCAAACTCATAGTTGGTCACCGCACGGATTCGCGATCCACCAAGGAGCCAGGCCCGCCAAAACCTCATCACCAAGTGGGTTAACCCCGGGGCCGGATGCCAAAGAATGTGCCGCGAGAACGTGTAAACATTTAACCCGGTTCGGCATACCCCCGGCGCTAATACCAGCCAACTCAGTCACCTCGTCAATTGCTAAGCGATCAGCCAAATATTGTTCGTGGGCGGCGGCATATTGCCCCGCTAATTCGAGGTCTGTTGCTAGACGTTGCTCCATCGTGCGCATCAGGCCACTTGCTTCGAGGGTCCCGATCGCACCGGCTAGCCGCGGGCAGGTGGCGTAATACAAAGTAGGAAACGGGGTGCCATCATCAAGGCGCGGCGTGGTTCGAACAACATCAGGGGCACCGCATGGGCAGCGGTGCGCGACCTGCATCTCACCACGCGGTGCGCGACCTAGTTGCACCTCGACTAAGTCAATATCTCGCCCAGATGCCGGCTCCATAGACGGGGCGGTCATTTAAAGAACCTATCCACCCCGGCCAGCAGCCAGGTCGCGTAATCACGATGACCCGCAGTGGTCATCATCAGGGCGGCATCTTGCTTGTTCCGCATATTTCCTACTTCGACTATGACCGTGGGCACATCACTGAAATTCAAGGTTGACTGTTCGCGGCTCACCATGCGCTGCCCAGCGATATAAGTTGAAGGTGGAGCCCCAGCCGCCTTCATCCCGGCGATCATGTCAGCGGCTAACCTCCTATCGACTTTAATCACATCATCGGTCCAGTCTTTGATACGAACCGGCTCGATGACAAAGAAGCCGCGGCCACCTGATGGCCCACCATCGGCATGGATGCTGACCATGGCATCTGCTTTTTCCGCGTTGGCTATACCAGCCCGATCCCAAACGCACGGACCCCATTTTGATCGTGAGTTGGAATCACGCGTCAGCACCACAGCGGCGCCCCGCCCCTCCAGCATCTTTCGTAGTTGCTTGGCGATCTTCCAGCTCAAGGTGGCCTCTGGGAACCCGGCGTTAGTCGCGGTTCCGGTTGTATTGCAGCCCTTAATTATGGCCCCATTGAACTTGGTGGCATTGATCTCACCGGCGAACTCTGGTGCACCATTGCCCAACTGATGGCCTGGATCAATCACGATGGTTTTTCCACTCAGTGGGCCTTCGAGTGCCTGCGCATTAGGTGTAGTACTAAAGGAAATACCTAGCGCTATCAGCGTGGAAATCATTAAGCGTCTCACAAGATGAGAAGCATCCGGCGATTGCCTAAGGTGTTCGGCTTGACTCGTTCAAGATCAAGGAACTCCGCGACGCCCTCGTCGTAGGACTGTAAAAGTTGTTCAAATACGGCGTGCTCAACGGGTGCACCTTCAATTTCGACAAAGCCGTGTCGGCCAAAGAATTCGGTCTCAAAGGTGAGGCAAAATACCCTTTTGATACCAAGGTTTTTGGCTCGCTCCAACTGCGCACTCAGAATTTTCGACCCGACACCACTTCGCCGATAATCCGGATGCACGGCCAAGGTGCGAACCTCGGCGAGATCCTCCCACATCACATGCAAAGCACCACAGCCAACAACTTCGTCACCGGCGTCCGCTACGAGAAACTCCTGAACATCTTCATAAAGTGTGACGGTCGCCTTAGAAAGCAAGCGACCATTTGGTGCGTATGCGTCAACCATGCCGCGGATGGCCCGGACATCACCGGTTTGAGCAGGGCGGATTTGCACGCTAACCCCTTACCTTTCCGGCTTTACAAGTGGGAACAAAATAGTTTCGCGGATACCTAGGCCGGTTAACGTCATGAGCAGGCGGTCAATACCTAGCCCCACCCCACCAGTTGGTGGCATCCCGTGCTCAAGGGCGCGTAAGAAATCTTCGTCAAGTTGCATAGCCTCAGCATCACCGCGGGCACCGAGTGCCGCCTGCTCGGTGAGCCGC
The DNA here is from genome assembly GCA_002737125.1 of Actinomycetota bacterium. GTDB lineage: Bacteria > Actinomycetota > Actinomycetes > S36-B12 > S36-B12. The sequence continues at coordinate 2,480 of NSHP01000024.1, forward strand.
TGGCGCTGGATCACCGGGTCAACTAGCTCCGAGTACCCGGTGGCTTGCTCGTAGCCATTGATATAGAGATCCCATTTTTCCACCTTGCCGGCATCGGTGCGGTGATCGCGCACCAAGGGCGAGGTATCAACCGGGAAGTCCATCACGAATGTTGGCCGGCCCTCAAAACTATCGATGACATAGTGCTCAAAGAGCTCTTCGACGAGTTTTCCGGATACCGCGGTGGGTTCTACTGAAATGCCAACTGCATCACAGCAGCTTTGGAGTTGCTCACGCGAAGTCTCGGGTGTTACTTGGGTACCAACCGCAGCCGAAACTGATTCATAAAGTGAAACCTCGGCCCAGTCCCCCGATAGATCGTGCACCGATCCATCCGGGTGGGTTACCTGCTCACTGCCAAACGCGGCCAGGGCCGCCGCCTGAATTAGCTCGCGCGTGATGGTAGCCATCACCCGGTAATCGGCGTAGGCCTCGTAGAACTCGAGCATCGCGAATTCGGGTGAATGGGTGGAGTCAGCCCCTTCATTACGGAAGTTTCGGTTGATCTCATAAACCCGCTCGAGCCCACCAACTACCGCGCGCTTTAGGAATAACTCGGGAGCAATACGCAAGAACAATTGAAGGTCGAATGCATTAGAGGTGGTTACGAACGGCCGCGCGGTGGCACCACCGTGCATGGTCTGCAGCATTGGAGTTTCAATCTCCAGATACCCACGAGCATCTAGCGACTTCCGGATCGCTGCAACCGTTGATACCCGCGTTCGAGCAATCGCCCGCGCCTCCGGGCGCACGATTAAATCGACATAGCGCTGCCGCACCCGCGTCTCTTCGCTCAGTGGCTTATGGGCTACCGGTAGTGGACGCAGCGCTTTAGCCGCCATTAGCCAGTCATCGGCTAGCACCGATAACTCACCGCGCTTTGAGGTGATCACCTCACCGTGGATGAAAACATGATCACCAATATCCACCAGATCTTTCCAATGACCCAAAGGGCCTTCGCCAACCCCAGCAAGTGAGACCATCGCCTGGATTTCAGTGCCGTCACCGGCCCGCAGCGTGGCAAAGCAAAGCTTGCCGGTATTACGTTGGAAAATTACCCGCCCGGCGATACCTACTAACTCACCCGTTTGGTGGTCAATCGGCAAATCCGGATAGGCCGCGCGGACGGCCGCAATCGTGGTGGTAACCGGCACCTGAACCGGGTACGCCTCCAGCCCAGAGCCATCTAGGCCATCTGGGCCACCTGGGCCACCCAGGCCATCTGGGCCACCTAGGCCACCGAGCCGATCGCGCTTATCGCGCCTAATCCGCATTTGTTCTGGTAGATCGACCTCGGGGGCCAGTTCTGCGTCGACTTTTTCGGTGGCCATGGGACCCAAGGCTATCTCGCTATCCCAATCAGATGGCGAAGCGCTGGGTCGCGCCAACAAATAAGGTGGTGTGAGCTGCGACGACGCATGGGAACTCCTCTTATGCAGCGCCACCACGGTCGCAGTAAACAAAGGATCCGATCATGCGGGACCGAGATCATTCTCCCCTATGGTCTACCTATGGCGCTCGTCACTTACCCGCCGATCCGGGCGGTCATCTTCGATATTCATTCAACATTAATTGATCAAGGCTCAGCCGCCCAATGGTTGGATGCCGCACTTCGGTCCAACCCACACAATTTGACTAACCTAGAACGCACAGAGTTAACCGACTTCCTTGACCACATATGGGAGGGTGCCCGCATCAGTGATCCGCAGAGCCTGCGCGACCTCTCATTCGCCGATCATGAACGAATTTTTCACGAATTGTTGCAAGCTGGGCCTGGGGTTGATCCGAGCCTTGCTGTATCCCTTTATGAGGTAATGCTCGATGTCTGGAAAGCCTATGACGACGCAATGCCAACCTTGTGTGCCCTGAAAAAAGCAGGCATAAAGATCTGCCTACTTTCAAACGCTGGTGTGCCCATTCGCGAGGTACTTGACCGTGATGGCATCACACCTTTAATGGATGCGGTAGTACTCTCCTACGAGGTTGGTCTCGTGAAACCAGATCCGCGCATCTTCAGCGCAGCCGTTTCCGCCATTGAATGCGATCCAGCAGAGACCTTGATGGTCGGCGATAGCGGACGAGATGACATCGGTGGCACAGGGCTTGGGCTCCGCACCCTCATCCTCCCGCGCACCCGAGGTCCAGTGCACGGGCTAGCGGTAGTTACCCAACTGGTGTTGGGCAACTAAAGCCGTTTCTGTCGGTGGTCGTTAGCTCACACTTAGCGACGGTACTGCCGATGCTGGTGCGGGCGCCGACGATGATGGGGCAGCGGCCGAGGGAGCCGAGGACGGTGCCGTCGAAGTAGCCGGTGCCGCAGATTAAGACGCGAGCCACGGGCCAGCTACCCCATCACGGATTCTTTTCGAACACCAACCGCAGGCCAATTAAGGTTAAATCGGGTTCGTGATGGGTAATTGTGCGCGACTCGGGCACCACAATCGGAGCCAGCCCACCTGTTGCAACGACCGCGGTCAACTCATCAAGTTCCTCGCGAATGCGATCCACTAGACCATCAACTTGACCCGCGAACCCGTAAAGAGCACCCGACTGCAGCGCCTCTACTGTGTTCTTACCAATTGGTGAGCGCGGGCGCACCAATTCAACCTTGCGCAATTGCGCAGCGCGTTGGGCGAGTGCGTCAAGGGAAATCTCAATACCGGGCGCAAGCGCCCCACCTAAAAACTCACCCTTAGCTGATACCACGTCGAGGTTTGTTGAGGTGCCGAAGTCAACAACAATGCATGGTCCACCAAATAGGTGATGCGCGGCTAAGGTGTTCACGATGCGGTCAGCGCCAACCTCCTTTGGGTTATCCGTCAAAATCGGAACACCGGTCTTGATACCGGGTTCGATGATGATGGTTGGGATACCGTTGTAATAGCGATCGAGCATCAGGCGCATCTCACTTAGCACCGCCGGCACCGTGCTACATAGTGCTATGCCGGTCACCTTCGATTGGCCCTCGAGTAGGCCGCGGTAGGTAAGCACTAGCTCATCGGCGGTGGTGCGGCCATCGGTCTTTATCCGCCAGGAAGCCGTCAGGTGATCACCGTCGAACAACCCTAGAACCGTATTGGTATTACCAACATCAATGGCGAGCAGCACTTAGGCCTCCTGCCGTAAGTCAGCACCGATATCAAGAACCGGTGCCGAATGAGTCAATGCACCCACCGCAAGGTAGTCCACCCCCGTCGCGGCTACCGCAGCGGCCACGCTCAAACTGAGGCCACCGGAAGCCTCAAGTTTGGCGCGCCCGCCAGTGCGCTTCACCGCCTCATGAAGTTGGTCGACGGTGAAGTTATCCAGCAGGACCAAATCGGCACCGGCTTCCAACACCTCGTCAAGTTGTTGAAGTGAGTCGACCTCGACTTCAACCGGCACCGCGGGGAATTTAGCCCGCACCGCCGCGAAGGCTTCTGCGACACCGCCAGCAGCCAGCACATGGTTGTCCTTTACCAAGGCGGCATCAGCTAGTGACATCCGATGATTTTGCCCACCGCCACAACGCACCGCGTATTTCTCTAGAGCACGCATACCCGGAGTGGTCTTGCGGGTATCGCGAACTTCGGCCCCGGTACCCGAAATAGCGGCAACCCAAGCCGCGGTCAACGTGGCAATGCCGCCAAGATGGCCGAGCAGATTAAGTGCCGGGCGTTCGGCGCGCAACAGATCGTGGGTCGAGCCAGTTATCGAAATTAGTACGTCACCACGTTCGACTCGATCACCATCACCGGCCAAGACTTTGATCTCCAGCGCCGGGTTGACATTTTCGAATACAGCTGCCGCAACCGGAATACCCGCTGCAATGCCGGCTTCACGAGCCACCAAATCAAGGGTCGCGCGCTGCCCCAACGGCACTGTGGCAACGGTGGTTACATCCTCACCACCGGCTAGATCCTCGGCCAAGGTGAACTCAATGAGTTTATTCACCACAACCGGATCGAGCCCAGCTGCATTTAGCGCAGCAACTGTGGAATCAATCATGGTCGCGACCTGAGTTGGCATCAACATTTATTCGCCTAGTTTCTAGGTGCCCCTGCTCATTTAGCCGCGAAACTAACCGCACCCGCCACTTTTCATCGTCACGGTCTGGGTAGTCTTCGCGCCAATGCGAACCGCGGGTCTCTTCACGTAGCACCGCATGGTGAACCATCACGCTGGCGAGCGCGTGAATATTGGTGGTTTCCCAATCTTCAGTACAGGGCTTAGCCCCATCTTGACTCTCAAGTGCTGCCAGCTCCTTGGCGGCTGAGTCCAAGGATGCCTTACTGCGCAACACACCGGCATGTTGATCCATGGTGCGCTGGATATCCCTTCGCACTCTATTAGGCAGCAACTCCTCGGTCACTGAAGTCGACACGGGCTCACGTACGACCGGGTGCTCCTGCGCTAGCACATCACCTATGCGAGTAGCGAAAACCAAACCTTCAAGTAGCGAGTTGGACGCCAACCTATTCGCCCCATGAACACCGGTGCAGGCGACTTCGCCACAGGCAAATAGGCCACTAATGGAAGTGCGGCCCCATAGGTCGGTGAGTACCCCACCGGAGGCAAAGTGTTGGGCGGGTGAAACCGGGATTAGATCGGTAACTGGATCAATGCCCCGGGTTCGACAGGACTCAAGGATCGTCGGGAAGCGGTGCACCCAGCGATCAGCGCCAAGAGCGCGGCCGTCTAGCCAAACATGGGCCGCACCCGTCTCACGCATGCGGCGCATAATCGCTTTAGCCACCACATCGCGCGGCGCTAAATCAGCGAGTGGGTGCTCATCCACCATGAAACGATTGCCGCCGTTATCAAGTAGCACCGCGCCCTCACCGCGCACTGCTTCAGAGACCAGCGGCTGTTGTCCTTGAGCCAATGGCCCAAGCCATAACACCGTCGGATGGAATTGCACAAACTCAAGATCAGCGACATCAGCACCTGCGCGCAGTGCTAGTGCAACACCATCGCCCGTGGCAACATACGGATTCGTCGACTGCAAGAAGACTTGCCCGAAACCACCGGAGGCAAGGACAACGCTCGATGCCAGGGCTGCACCAATACCGCCACGTTGCCCGGTGCCAACCACGTGCAAGGTAACTCCTTGGGCCGCTCCGGTTTCATCCAGGAGCAGGTCAAGTACAAGGGCATTCTCGACTACTTCGATGCCAGCATCAGCGGCAACCGCAGCGACTAACGTGCGCGAGACTTCAGCGCCCGTGGCATCGCCACCGGCGTGGGCGATGCGATCACGAAGATGCCCGCCTTCACGCGTTAGCGAGATCTGGCCGGCAGCATCAAGGTCGAAATGCGCACCGAAAGTGATCAGCTCACGAACTGCATCCGGCCCTTGCGTCACGAGTACCTGCACGGCCTCTTCATGGCACAAACCAACCCCGGCAACCAAGGTGTCCTGCAAATGCTCCTGGGGTGAATCATCATCTGCCAATGCCGCAGCAATGCCACCTTGCGCCCATCGCGTTGAGCCCTCATTAACTTGTGCTTTGGTGACTAGCAGCACCGTTTTGCCTGCGGCCCGTGCATGCAACGCAGCTGTCAGACCAGCGACCCCTGAGCCCACGACCACCACATCGGCGCGCGCGGTCCAGCCAAGTTTATCCGCGCGCAAACGCTGCGTGAGCCGCAACGTACTCACGCCAAATTCACTCATGCCGGCGCCCCCAAGTCACAGGGTGCATTATCGAGCAACCTCGTGGCACCAATATGCACGGCCACCACAACCCGGGCCGGCCCACTGGTGGGAGCTGGCCCAAGATCGGGCGCAGTAACCACGAAGTAGTCGACTTTTATCGCGGGCTCCTTTGACAGGACTTCCAAGCCCGCCGCAATCGCTGCACCTTGCCCATCTTGCGCAGCAGCAACGGCGGCTTCGACCGCCTTCGGAATCAACCCAGCCAGGGCCCGTTCGGGCGCCGCTAGATAGCGATTACGGCTACTCAAAGCCAGCCCATCAGTTTCGCGCACTGTCGGCACCGGCACCACCTGAACAGGCACTTCACGATCAGCAAACATCCGAGTAACCAGCACTAACTGCTGGTAATCCTTCTCACCGAATGTGGCGAACTGGGCCCCGGTAATTTGTTGTAGTTTGCTCACCACTGTCAGCATGCCGCCGAAATGGCCCGGCCGAGCAGCACCTTCCAAAATCATGCCGAGCCGCCCGGCGTCAAGCATTTCACTTGCGGGCAGTGCCGAGATATCGGCGGTTCCATAAACATCTAGGGCATCGGGGGCGTAGACAATATCGACGCCCTCGGCTTCGCACATCTTGAAATCACCGTCAAGGGTGCGCGGATATTTTGCAAAATCCTCGCCAGCACCAAATTGAGTTGGGTTAACAAATACCGTGACGATTACGGTGCCATCTAAGCCTACGCACTCACGTGCAACCCGCATCAGCTCTGCATGACCCTCATGCAATGCGCCCATTGTCATCACAACTGCGATTTGACCGTGACACAGTTTGGGGATTTCGCGATGGGTTTCAACGAGGATTGTCATCGCTCCTCCCCCAAGACTTCGAGCAATGGTTCGGCGGCGTGCAAGCTAAGGAGTCCAGCACCAACGGCGCGGTCGGCCGTCAAACGCCCCAAAGCCCGATATCCGGCAGCCGCCTGTTCAGAAACCTGGGCGATTACCTCCAGGTGAGCCGCAACAGATGCGGCATCACCACGCGCCACCGGCCCCGTCAACGCCTGATCACCAAGCCGCAAAGCATTATCAAGTGACGCACTCAGTAGTGGTGCAATGAGCTGCTGAGGATTCTCAATTCCCGCGACTTTGAGCATATCCACCGTCTGCGCAACCAAGGTAATCAAATAGTTAGACCCATAAGCAAGTGCCGCGTGATACAGGGTGCGCGAACCCTCCGGGACCCAGACTGGGTCACCGCCCATCTCAACAACAAGGGCCTCAGCAATCGGCCGCATCGCTTCGGCTGCGCTCACACCGAACGGGCAGTCAGTTAACCGGGCGAGATCAACACTGGTACCAGTAAATGTCATTATCGGGTGGAGGGCAATTGGCACGGCACCATATTGGGTGACCGGGGCCAAAACCGAGATGCCATACCGGCCGGCAGGATGCACCCAAAACTGCCCGGGGTGCACATTTCCGGTCTCGGCTAGACCAGCAACCAAACTTGGCAATGTGTCATCGGGCACAGCGACAAGCACCAGATCAACATCCTTGGTGGCCCCGGGCACATCGGTGATCGGCACCCCCGGTAGCAGCGCCTCGGCGCGCAACCTCGACAGATCAGAGACCGCCGATACGGCGACGACGTAGTGGCCGGCCCGGCGCAGAGCCGCGCCAAGAACCGCACCGGCGCGACCAGCACCGATAACACCGATTCTCAGTCGGGGCGGGCCAGATTCGTTCACAGGGTGAGCGTAGAGGCAGGGAACAGCACCGCACTAATCGCGCCCAATCAACCGAATATAAGCCCGCTTCGGCGCTAATCTGTTTTTTCGTGGTCAGCAAATGCACCTGGCAGCAGGCCTGGGAGCAAACTGTCACCAGAGCAAATATTTTTTATCGAAATAATCAACCAGCGGACCACTTCACCACTTCGGTTATGTTCAGCGATGAAGTGGCCAATTGGCTGGCCCGCACTATTCAGGCTTTAGATGACGGTACTGAGTTAATTGTTACCGATGTCGGTGCCGGTGGTGCACAACTCACTTTGGCCCTCGCCGATCGGCTCGCCGATCGGCCGTGGATTCAGCTAACAGCCATTGACTTACGAGCAGCCCCGCCGTCGCTGCCACCGTCGATCAACTGGCGGATCGGCGATGTCCGCACGATTTCACTCACCCCGGCCCGGCGCGTGGTAGTAGCCCACGAGTTTTTGGACGATATCCCGTGCGAAAGATTCGAAGTTGACGAGTGGGGCGATGCCCGGCTGATCATTGTCGCTGACGGTGAAGCAGTAATGGGTCCGTCATTGGCTGATGATAAAGCGTGCTCGGCCTTCGAGGTAAATGCGCCCGCCTTGCGTAACTGGCTCGATACTTGGTGGCCCGCAAGGCGGCCATACATGAGAGGTGAGATTGGTACCACCCGTGACGCCACCTGGCAGCACGTAACCGGTTGGATAACAAGCGGATTGGGTATCGCCATCGATTACGGGCACTTATTGCCCGAGCGAACGGTTGGCACTTGGGATGGTGGCACGCTTACCGGTTTTCGTAACGGCCACCCTGTCACGCCAATGCTAGACGGCTCTTGCAATATCACCGCTCATGTCGCCATGGATGCCATTGCCGCAACACGACCCGATAATGACTCCACGATAAGGCGGCAAAACGAGATACTTCGCGGTGGGCACGTCACTAAGCCCGGGGGCCTGGGTGATTTCCTGTGGTTGACTCAGGCGTTTTCGCGAACCTGACAAGATGAGCGCGTGCAAGAGTTATTGGTCGCTGTCGGGGCAGCTCGATACCTAGACCACGACGTTGTCCTCGAACTCGATGATCGCCACCCAGCCTCACATGCAGCACTGCAAATTCGAGTAACCCTTGATGACCAAGAATTGATAAGCACCGCAGATCCACAGGTTGGTCTGCTGCACCGAAGCGCCGAGAAGCTATTCGAAGCTCGTGACTATCGGCAGATCATGATGCTCGCCAACAGACATGACTGGCTTTCAGCGTTTTCGTCCGAGCTCGGCGTAGCGCTCACGGTCGAGTCGGCAATGGGGATAATTCCGCCACCCCGCGCAACTTGGACTCGAACTCTGCTCGCCGAGATGAACCGCGTATCCGCCTCACTCCTACTACTTGGCGCACCGACAAGTGATCTACCGCTACTGCAATTGCGCGAGCGGTTCTTGACGCTGCAAGAATTGGCGAGCGGGGGCCGCGTTCACCCCATGATAAATCGCATTGGCGGCCTCGCGCACCCGATAACAGCACCGTGGATCACCGAATTGGCGATTCTCACCGACGAATTACGTGTGCAGCTGCCGGCGATTACGGAGGCCACCGAAGCGGCGACTGCGCCATTTGCTGGCCGCGCGGTCTTATCGCGTACTGCTGCAATCACTTACGGGGTCACCGGGCCAGTTGGCCGTGCAAGTGGCTTGGATCTGGACTTAAGGCGCGACGAGAATTACTTGGCTTATGGGGATTTGGCTGAATTACTAATTGTGCCGACCTCTACCGACGGGGATTTGCCAGCGCGATACCGAATGCTGATCGAGCAACTGCCAGTGTCAATAACCTTGATGACCGCGTGCGCCGAGTTTGTCCTCGGCGAGGGGGCGATCAATGTGCCCCTGCCTAAAGTAGTAAAAGTGCCAGAGAGTACTTCTTATGGCCAAGTCGAAGGTCCACTCGGTGTCAGCGGCTACCTACTAGTCAGCATCGGGGAAAAATCACCTTGGCGGCTAAAACTGCGCACCCCATCACTAAGTAATGTGCAGGCCATGGCCGCCGCAGTAGTGGGATTACCCATGAGCGACCTTGGAGCTGCGCTGATGTCGTTCTTCTTCGTGGTCGGCGATATCGATCGCTAATTGCAGTATTAATAACGACCTAATTCGGCGACTTATTTCTCGTGCTCGCGCAGGTAGGTTGCGAACCGTGCCCGCAGCAGCGTTTCGGTGGTCGGATCAAGTTGGTCGTCACCCATCATTTCGCGAACTGCCTTTACGGTCTCGATGAAGGTACCGCCGACCGCACCAAGATCACCGCCTTCACCTTCGATGGCAACCATGCCGGGCATGTGACCGAAGAGGTCGGTAAAGAAGCTAAGATCCAGCCGCCTTTCAGCGACGTGGAAGGCGCGATGGCGCAATTCATCAAAGGGCAGGTCTTCAAGAACTTCGTTCATGGTGCTGACTCTATCTGGGCACCGTTGGCATCGTCATGGTCGAGCGGTAACCGACAAATATGTTCTAGCCACAAAGCCACCGCAACTAGGAGAAGTGACCCAACGGCCGTACCCGCGGCCGCCCACAGGGTGTCTTGACCTGCCATCGTGAACCGAGAAGGTAGCGCCGCCAACCCCACCCCCAAGTAGAAGCCCGCGACGAGTGCACCCGTGCGCGAACCCGCCATCGCTAGCGCCGCGGTGCGAGCGGCCACGATCGGCGGAAGCGGCTTGGCACCTGGCCGGCGTTGGAGGCGTGGGCGGGCCAGGAAGCTCCAGATGCCCAGCGCCACCGCCAAGATCCACATCGTGCTGGCCGCCAGCCACGGCACCGGAAGAATGCGTCCGGATTGGCCCTGCATCAAACTCACGGCACCCCAGCCCACGGCCGCGGCAAGCACCGCCAACACCAGCAGCAAGCGCGCTCTGGTCGTCTTCACCACAGGCCTCTCATGGCTGCAACTCTGCGAAAGGCAGGGCCTGGATCAGGCGCACCCCTTCAAAGGATTTGGCTGCAGGTAGCTCGCGTACCGGGCCCACGCCAGGAAGCATCGCGGCTGGGTCGATCTCCAACCACGGAACCAGAACGAACTCTCGCTCCTGGGCCCGCGGATGCGGTAAGGTCAATACCTCATCAGTCGCAATTAACTCACCGAAAGTAATCACATCAATATCTAAAGTCCGCGGACCCCAACGCACCTCACGTGTGCGAAACCAAGTGTTCTCGATCTCATGCACCGCATCAAGCAGAGCATGTGCTGTCAAAGTGGTTTGCGCCAACAACACCGCATTTAGGTAAGCCCCCTGTTCTGGGCCCCCTACTGGATCTGTCTGGTAAATACTCGAGACAGAAGTTATAACGATTTTCGGGTGCTGGCTTAGTGCAGCAATAGCACCTTTTAGTGCTGCCATCGGATCACCCAGGTTCGCCCCGAGCGCCAAAACCGCAGGGGTCGAATTCATGGCCGCCTGATGCGCAGTGCTACGTCGGTAAATGGCACTGGAATCGGCGCCTGCGGTTTGTGCACCGTGACTTCAACGCTTGACACCCCCGATAACAAGAGGACAGCTGCGGCAATGTTCTCGGCAAGTGTCTCAATTAAGTCGACGGGCTCACCGACTATGCGCTCGTGCACCAAATCAGCGACCACCGCATAGTTCACGGTGTCGGCTAATGCATCACTTGACGCTGCGTTACTTGACGCTAGGAGCACATTGATGTCCACAATGAACTCCTGACCATCGCGGCGCTCTTTTGGAAACACCCCATGGTGGCCATGGCCACGGATCCCAGTAAGCATGATGATGTCGCTCACTACTGCCTCCCCCGTGCCCATGCTTGCCCAACAAGTACTGCGTCAACCGTAGATTGCACGTTATGCACCCGCACACCCCAAACTCCGGTCGCTGCAGCAATCGCAGAAACCGCATCGGTTGCTGCATCGCGCCCGGCGAAATCGCGCGGCACCCCTGTGCTACCAGCTAGCAACGAGCCCAGGAACCTCTTGCGAGATGCGCCAATGAGAACAGGGTAGCCAAGGTCGACAAAACCAGCAAGATGCTTTAGTACCTGCCAGTTGTCGGCGGACTCCTTAGCGAACCCCAGCCCGGGGTCAATTATGATGGCATCGCGGTTGACCCCCGCTGCGGTGGCAGCTACTAAACGCTCATTGATTTCACTAATTACCTCAGCCGATACGTCTGAATAACTGGCCAGCGAATTCATGACGGCGCCGTGACCGCGCCAGTGCATGATCACATACGGGACATCCAATTGCGCAACCATCGCATACATATCCTGGTCAGCTAACCCGCCGCTGACATCATTAACAATGCAGGCGCCGGCCATAACACACTGGCGTGCCACCTCAGACCGCATCGTGTCAATGCTGACATAAACTCCTGCGGTAACTAGTGCGGTAACCACCGGTAGCACGCGGTGCAACTCCTCATGTACATCAATGCGGGTGGCACCAGGACGGGTCGACTCACCACCGACATCTATTACGTCAGCGCCCTCATGCTGCATCTTGATGCCGTGGGCGATTGCACTTGTTAACTCAAAATGCCTGCCACCATCAGAGAACGAATCTGGCGTTACGTTAAGGACGCCCATCACAATTGGTCTATCTAATTGCACAAGGGGTTCGGGAAGACCCGACGGATGACGCGACATTGATCGCTGAGTGCTAGCGGCCCATGATGAGTGACATCGCCTCGGAACGGGTGGCCGGAATCATCAGTGACCCGCGCACCGCGCTGGTGATTGTTTTAGCCCCGGGCTTTCGAACCCCACGCATGGCCATACAAAGATGCTCGGCTTCAATAATCACAATCGCACCACGAGGGTCAAGTATGCGCATTAGAGATTCAGCAACCTGAGTAGTTAAGCGCTCTTGCACCTGAGGCCGACGGGCGAATACATCGACTAAGCGCGCCAGTTTTGATAACCCGGTGATGATGCCCTTATCGTTTGGAATGTAGCCGATATGGGCCACCCCATGAAATGGAACCAGGTGGTGCTCGCAGGTGCTGTACATCTCAATGTCGCGAACAATGACTAGTTCTTCATGCCCACTGTCGAGGGTGGTGGTCAGGACTTCTTCAGCGTTCATTTGGAGTCCGCCGAAAATCTCAGCGTAAGAACGAGCCACTCGAGCAGGCGTATCGCGTAAGCCTTCGCGCTCTGGATTTTCGCCGATTGCAATTAGCAAATCCCGGACGGCGCGCTCAACTCCGGCCGCGTCATAAAAGCGAATCGGATCATCTCCGGTGAGTGTCACCGGGCCGATGTCATTCACTTAACTTCCGTCTTCGCTCCGTGGAAGCCATTTGACGATGGAGTAGCCACCGGCCCGCGCTCATCTGGTCGACGTCTAGTTGAACCCGTCCAGGCCGGGCGTACTTCACGCAGGGTCAGTGAAGCGAACACCGCCTCAATTTGCGCTTTATCGAGGGTTTCTTTTTCCAGTAACTCAAGTACCAATGCATCGAGTACGTCGCGGTTGGTCACCAGAGCCTCGTAAGCCTCTTGGTGGGCGGCCTCGATAAAGGCGCGGACTTCCTCATCGATGGCTGCCGCGACTTCCTCTGAATAGTCGCGGGTCTGGCCCATGTCGCGGCCTAGGAACACCTCGCCCTGCTCCTTGCCATAGCGAATCGCACCGAGGCGCTCGGTCATGCCGAATTGCATCACCATGGCCCGGGCCAGCGCTGTTGCTTTCTCGATGTCATTAGAAGCGCCGGTTGTTGGATTGTGGAAGATAAGTTCTTCAGCAGCCCGGCCGCCCAGCATGTACGCGAGTTGATTCAGCATTTCGCTTCTAGTTGTCGAGTACTTCTCTTGGTCTGGCAGCACCATGGTGTAACCCAGCGCCCGCCCACGCGGCAAAATGGTGATCTTGTGCACCGGATCATTACCAGGTAGCGCTGCCGCAACAAGTGCGTGGCCAGCCTCATGATACGCGGTGATCTTCTTCTCTTCGTCGTCCATCACGCGGGTGCGCTTTTGTGGTCCCGCAATTACTCGGTCGATGGCCTCATCGAGTGCAAAATCGTCAAGGAAGGACTTACCCTCGCGGGCGGTGAGCAGTGCGGCTTCGTTCAGCACATTGGCAAGATCAGCGCCGGTAAAACCTGGGGTACGGCGAGCAACCGCGCGCAAGTCCACATGCTCGGCCATCGGCTTGCCTTTTGAATGCACCTCAAGGATGGCTTCGCGGCCATTTAGGTCGGGGCGTTCTACCGCAATTTGTCGATCGAATCGGCCCGGGCGCAGCAACGCAGGATCCAAGATGTCTGGGCGGTTGGTGGCCGCGATCATGATGACGTTCTGCGTCACGTCAAAGCCGTCCATCTCGACCAACATTTGGTTCAAGGTCTGCTCACGCTCATCGTGACCGCCCCCAAGGCCGGCACCGCGATGTCGACCGACTGCGTCAATTTCATCAACGAAAATAATTGCCGGTGCATTAGCTTTTGCTTGCTCGAATAAATCGCGCACACGGCTCGCACCAACACCAACAAACATTTCAACGAAGTCGGATCCTGAGATAGAGAAGAACGGAACTCCGGCTTCACCGGCAACCGCTCGGGCCAACAAAGTCTTGCCGGTGCCGGGCGGGCCATATAGCAAGACGCCCTTCGGGATCTTCGCGCCAACAGCCTGGAACTTTGCCGGCTCGGCAAGGAACTCCTTGATCTCCTGAAGTTCTTCTACCGCCTCCTCGGCGCCAGCGACGTCAGCAAAAGTCGTTTGAGGCATGTCTTTGGTAATTAATTTCGCCTTGGACTTACCGAACTTCATGATGCCTGATCCACCGCCTTGCATCTGGCCCATGAAGAAGAAGAGCAAGAAGATAATCAATGCGATCGGCAGCAGCGAGACCAGCAACGTCATGAGCAGGCTTTCACTCGGCACGACCACGTTGTAGCCACCGGCCAATTGCCCAGAGTCGGCTTTCTCCTGCAAGAGCTCTTGGAGGTTGACTCCTTGGCCGGTCACATATGAAGTGCGGACTTTGGTGCCATCTTTCAAGGTTAGATCCAGGACCTGATCGCGGTCGGTGATGACCGCTGTATCGACTTTGCCGGCCTTGATATCGCTGACCGCAGCACCGGTATCAACCTGCGCTGGTGCCCCTAGCCCTGAAATCAGGCTGGAGCCAAGCAGGACGAGCAGGACAGCCAGCACGATCCAAAAGATCGGCCCACGAATAATGCGCTTGAAATCCACCTCCTGACGGTACTACGACACTACTAACCCCACATCCGCCCGGTTGCCCTTTCCGCGCAGGGCGAACCTTGCCCAACTCCACTGGGTGCGCGCGTTTTTGTCGTCAAAACGGTCATTTTCTTAAGTTTCACGACAAAAACGCGCGCACCCAGCGAAAACCGTAGCCGGCTGGAGGTGGTGACGGAGAGTTAGCCGCCGTAGACGTGCGGGGCCAAAGTTCCCACGCAGCGCAGATTGCGGTACTTCTGGGCGTAATCCAGCCCGTAGCCCACCACGAATTCATTGGGGATATCGAAGCCCACATAACGGGCATTAAGTTCGACTTTCATGGCATCGGGCTTGCGCATCAAGGTGAACACCTCAACCGAGGCGGGCCCCCGTGAACTTAGGTTGCGCATCAGCCACGACAAAGTTAGGCCAGAATCCAAAACATCCTCGACCAGTAACACATTGCGGCCGGCAATATCGGCGTCTAGATCTTTAAGAATCCGCACCACGCCACTGCTCTTGGTGCCGGATCCGTATGATGACACCGCCATCCAGTCCATCTCAGCACTGCGCTTGAGGGATCGCGCCAGGTCTGCCATCACCATCACGGCACCCTTTAATACTCCGACAAGCAGCAAATCCCTATCGGCATAATCTGCCTCTATCTGGCCAGCCAGTTCACATATGCGGCCCTTGATCTGCTCCTCGGTGAGCAACACGTGGGCAAGATCAGCGCCGAGATCTTCTGGCTGCAACTTTTACTCCCGCTATTGGGTCGGACGGCTGACCTTAAGCCTGTCATACGTGCGCTGTGCCTGAACTCCCCCCGGCAAAAAAGCCGGCCCCTGCCCCGTCCACTTCGCTACCAGCTGGTCGACAGCTAGCACGTGGTCACGACTTAAGTCCCCTGGCACCACTCCGGCAGCCAGGCACATCGCGCGAACCACTCGCGTGCGGATAGCTCGCGGGATGCCGTCCAGCGCATTGACCTCAACGGCTATCACCCCGTCTTCGACAGTGATCGCATCTTCAAATAAGGCATCGGCTAGCTCATCAAGGGCATCGGCGTCATCACGTAACATGCTGGCCGAGCGAGCGAGGCCAACTATCACTCCCGGGCCGAGTTCATCACCTAATGACTCTAGAAATTGACGCACGCGTACGCGTGCAAATCGGGTATCCAAATTATGTGGATCACGCCAAGCCACCTCGCCAATTTCAGTTAGCACTTCCGTTGCAGACTCATGGACGACTGCACGTGGTGTATCAAGAAGTGGCCGGTGCCACAACCCATTGACCGCCGCCATCGCCGAAAGCGAGCGGGCTCCAGACCCACGGGTTAACCTAAGTAAGACGGTCTCAGCTTGATCCTCTTGAGTGTGCCCAAGAAGCACCACCTTGCAGCCATGTAGTTGCGCACTTGCAGTTAGTGCCGCATAGCGAACATCACGGGCCGCCGCTTCCAACCCACCAGCACCATCAACCTGAACCGCAACCACCTCAACGGGACTGAGCCCAAGACGCTCACACACTTCTGCCGCCCAAGCTGCGATCTCGGCGGATCCTTCCTGTAATTGGTGATCGACGATCACTGCACCGGCAAATAGCCCGAGTCGTTTGGCAACCCATCCGGTTGCAGCAGCCAAGGCGAGCGAATCAGGCCCACCAGAACAGGCAACCAGAACGACGTCACCTGGCTCGAGGGCACCCAGTGCGCGCTCAACGGCATTGCGCACCTGGACGGTCGCCGCGCATGAACGATCCATTAACTTGCCATTCGCTTTACCCAAGCCCCCGGATTGGTGATCTCAGTTCGAGTTGGCAAAGTCTTAGGTGAAGTCCAGACTTGATTAAATCCAGACATCCCGATGTCGTCGACGACGTGGCGCACAAACGCTGCACCTTCGGTGTATTGCCGCATCTTCATATCCATACCGAGTGCACGTCGAGCTAGCGCATCTATCGTCTTTGGACTATTCCTACGAGCCGAGAAGCGTTCACGAATCAGCGCGACACTTGGTATCACCTGCGGGCCCACATCATCCATCACCACATCAGCGTGACCCTCAAGTAGTGACATCACCCCTGTCATTTTGTTGAAGACTTCACGTTGTTCGGGTGATTGCACAGCCTCAACAAAACTCCCCTTTCGG
>NSHP01000025.1 GCA_002737125.1 Actinomycetota bacterium
GAGATACCAAAATCCTTCGCGATCTGGGCAATAGGGGTTTCATTTCTCCGCGCGATCGGGGGCAACATCACGACGGAACTCTTCGGGATAAGCACGAGGCATGACAGACATCCTTCCAGCAGCGCCAAACGCTACAGATTGATGTCAACCAAACCGGGGGCACTCCCACTAAGGCCCATACGACACATGCGAGGTATCGCTGGAGTTGCCGTTTCCGTGCTTACGGCAACGCTGTAAATCTCTGCGGCCACTCCGACTAGTGATGTCAACCAAACCGGCGGCACTCCCATCCACCGCACCCTCTTCGGGTTTACCCGCCCTAACTTGAGTACGCCGAAAAGATGAACCGAGTGATACCCGTGCTGATCGCCTCGCTCCTTTGATCCCTTCCCCCGGTGACCCGCCCGCGGCACGACCTGACTTAATGAAGCGGGCAGCGATGCCTACCCACAACTAGGAGCAGGCACCCTCGCCGAGCCGTGCCGCGGTGAAAACCGAGACATCCTTTCCCTCGGAGTCGATCGAGTAGATGGCTTGGCCGCCTAAAATCACACGTGGCCTTGCGCCGGTGTGGAACGTCTGCGTCACCTTGCCCGTCGCAGTGCAAATGCTCGACATTGTGCTAGAAAGGAGATTCGCAATGTAGAGGCTGTCACCGAGTGCGTTGAGCATCGCGAAGTATGGGCCCCTTCCCACCTTGATGGTGCGCACCACCACTTTCTTCCTGTCCAGATGACGAAGGTCAATCTCCGACACGGTGCCCCCAAGGCTGTTACCCACCCACATGCGATTTCCGGCGAGGTTCACCACGGGTGGTATCGGCCCATCGCCGACCTTGATAGTGCGGATGACCTTGTTGGTTTTTACGTTGATCACGCTCACGGTGTCGCCTCCATAATTCGGTACGAAGATGAAGGAGCCCTTTTGATCGGGCACCACGCGGATCGGCCCTTTGCCAACCGGGATGGTCGCCGTTATGGACGCAGTAGCCGTGTCGATGACCTGGATGGCGTCAACGTCCCGAACGGTCAGATAGGCCTTGGATCCATCGGCAGAGAAGGTCACCACCTGTGGATACGGATCCGTCGCAATCGTGGCAGAAACCGTGTTAGTGGCCGTGTCAATGACCGAGACAGTATTCGTGGTCGTGCCAGGAACATAAACTTTCGTGCCCGACGGATTCACCACCGCGTATGACGGGCCGCCGCCAGTGGCAACGGTAGCAATCACGGCACTCGATTTTGTATCGATCACGCTTACCGTTCCATCGCCGGAGTTGGGTACGTAGACGCGGGTGCCAGCGGGATTTATTGAGAGGTTTATCGGGTCGATGCCCACCGGGATTAGGGAAAGCACAGTGTTCGCCAAAGTGTCAATGACAGCAACCTCGCCAGTGGCACGACTTCCATCGGCATTCTGTTTCTTCATCGACACATACATGTGGTCAGCGTCCTTGTCTAGGACGCCGTTCATGGGATTTCCATCGAGCTTTATCGTTGCCACCGGATAGATCTGCCCTGGAGCTGCGTACACAACACCAGATCCCATAGCAATGACAAGCAGCGTTACAGCGGCGGTTCCCACGGCGAAACTCTTGATGATCGTCATTGAAAATTACCTATTTCTACTTGGACGACGCAAGATAATATTATCACCGCCCGATTTTACCATGCTTTGGCGGAAGTACCACGCCTTTTCAGAAGGAGGTGCGAGTGCCTGCCCATAGCTAGACAAAGGAGTTGCAGTGCTCCTGAACTTTTCTCATCGGGCCGTTCACTTGACGAAAACGTGCACCAGTTCACGTTCGACGCGCTCCGGCACGGCGACCAGCAAGTTCGCCACTTCATCCCTGAAGGAAACGAAGAGATCAGCGAGTACGACCTACGACCGGTGGGCTGCTAATCTAGGGGTTCCACCGCACGTGTGAGTACGACCGTGGGGCGCGGGGAACGGGCTGCCCGTGCCGCAAGGCGGCACACGCCGGTGCAGCACAAACACCTACTCGCAGCCCTGCAGCGCCGTTGATTATCGCGCCGACCGGTGGGTCTCTACTTCGCAATTCGACGCTGCAGGAGCCATTTGCCGTTCTTCTTCACGTACGTATCGTCGTAGCTGATGACGAGGGCAATCGTCGGCGTGGCACTGGGCGAAGTTCGGATCATTACGAGCCCCATGACCTGACCCTTGGCGCGATTCGCTCCGGTGATCGTGATGACGGGGTTGGTCATGTAGTGAAACAGCTGGGTACCGGGCGCGGCAACTTTGGACTGGCAGTAGTCGCGAACCTGCTGGCGGCCGGTAAACAGTGAATCAGGAGCGAACGCGGGGTGGCCACGGAAGTCCAGGACGCCATCCGGAGTGAAGACTGCCGCTACCTTGGCACAATCGGGTGCGTCCCATGCGTAGGCGTACTGACAAACGATCTCCTCGAGGATCTGCGTCCGGTCGTTGCTCGATTAGGCTCGCGCACCGGGAGCGCCGGCTACCAAGATCAGCACTCCGGGCACCGCAGAGATGGGGGCGAGTTCCATTCGCATGTAGACTCCGTCGTTGACTTTCATACTACCACCTCATTATCGGTTCACAGGAGCGAGCCCGCCAGAAAGGGAAGCCGGCGGACCGTCAGGCCAGGCAGCGGCACGAAGGAATGGTGGTGCAGCGTGGTAGGCGATCGTTCGCACGACACGGACGAACGCGCCCGACACAGCGTGCGCGACACGGCCGGCAATGGGCCGTGCGATAGGCGTGCGATAGTGAGAGGGGTTCAGAGGGAACGAGGGGGCTCGAAGAGTGGCTGCCCTAAGAGAAAACCCATTGCGCTGCAAGGGGTTTTCTTGGTGGGGCGGGTCGGGCTCGAACCGACGACGACCGGATTATGAGTTGCGGGCGAGAGCAACAGGGTGCACCACGGTGTATCACCAGGGCTCACGATCCGCCTCACAACGCCCTCATAGAAGTTTCATTGTGAAACATGGCACTTCAAGACGATCTAATAGGTGTCAAAGCGACTCCTGTTAGACAAATGTTAGACGAGTGCTGAGCAAGACTGGAGTTTTTTCCTTTTGACTAGGAAACTTGGTGGCCGGGATCGGGATCGAACCGTCGGCCTTCCGAGTTTCAGTTGGCCTCAGTCTCGTCTCTGCCTTCCAAGGTGCTTCAGTGTGCAAAGCGATTCCCTCCTAAAGCAGCATTCATGAACCAAGTTGAAGCATGGTGTTGCGCTACGTCTGTGAGAAAATAGTGATACGTCTGGCCTTGGGCCGGCCCGAAAACCAAATGCAGGAACCCGGGGGCAGGCCCCGCGCACCCCAACCCCGGGGCAATACGAGATATTCACCGAACTGCTCCAAGGAAAGGTGCCAGGCACTTTGCCCATTACCCCCGCTACCAGTGACACCTGGCCAGCGCTTAGACCACCTGGGGTGCTTGAGTTCACTCTCCGTATACAACTGGCCCCTAACCAACAGCGGTCAGGGGCCAGCAACAAGGTTTAAACACCCCACCTAGTGGTAGGCAACGGTGCTACTCTTCATTACCCTCAAAGCACTTTTCCGCAACAACACCCACCACACAGTAGGGTGCCGCCGATATCGCAAGGGTGCCGCCGATATCGGCAGCACCGGGGCGCACCCAACCAACACCGAGGGCCAACCGATCACGGGCCGGCACGTCAACCGCCTGGCCGGAGCAACCTGTGGGACAGCAGGCACCTTGACCTCGCGTACCCAATCCCCGAGTGACCTCGGGCTTCAGAGCGCCGGGTGACTTTTCTCCCATGCATCGAGATCTTGCTGGAACTGACTCGTGTAGTTCATTCCGCCCGGATCTTTCTCATCCTTGTATTTCGGGTCATTCTGCTGGGGCTTCGGATCGTTGGAAGGCTTTGGACTCTGGATTCGCTAATACTGTTTCTCCTCGTCATCCGCTTGAGGATCCCAATTCTTCCACATGTCATGTGACATCCCCAGTTTTGACAGCTGCTGGTGTCCCTCGGGATTCATAGCTGGACCCTCAGGGCGATTTTTTCCCTGCCGATCAAGATCGTCGTAGTCAATGTCTTCACTCCAACCGCCAATTTCCGGCTGCGGTGTCGAGTCGGCCTCCTCGGCGCGCGGGGACGTCCCGCCACTGAAGAACTTTCCTATTCTCTGACCGATCCCGGAGAAGAACTTCCCGATGCCGCCGCCGATGCGTGACATGAGGGACTTCTTCTTCGGCTCGGGAATTTCCTCCTCAGTAACGGTGGATTGATCTCTTAAATCGACGGATGCAGCTGTGAAAATGGCGTCCGCATTTCCCGACTCTCTGGCTGCCAAATAATTCTCCCGTAATGTTTGCTTTCGCATCTCGCTTTGGTTCGGCCTATTGGCGTAGTAAACATCATCCCGCTCCCTTGGTCGGTTTCGGTTGCCGAATTGAAGATCGTCGTAGTATTGTGGGGTTTTCTGCTCAAGATTTTTGTCGAATTCGAAGTCCATCTCACTCATGAAGGCGACTCCCATCCGTTGAAGATCTCATGGGGGAAATTGAGGCGCCCCATCTTGCGCCATTCCTCCTGCATACCGCGCATGACGTGCCACCGAGAGATTGGAGATTCGTCGGCGGCAGCTAGGTAGGCAGCCGTCACGACTGCTGACCGAGGGGAACGGTGCTACTCTTCATTACCCTCAAAGCACGCAGCACCCCTTGCCCACGCCTTTGACCAGCTGGAGGGGTTTAGGGTGCCGCCGATACCGGCCACACCGGGGCGCACCCAACCAACACCGAGTGCGAGCCGATCAGATGGCGCTGAACAAACTGGTGCATTAACCTCAAGACTTGGCATTTGGTCCTCCTGACCTGCTAGCGATTAGTTGCCCGGTCGGGCACCTCCTTACAGTACGTCACAAACCCTCACACACCTACGGTTTGCTGAAACTTTCTCCCCAGCGGCCTTCAATGCCCGTCTTTTGCATTCGCTCGGCCTGCCACCGGTCGTGTGCGCCAATTACCTCGGGCATACGACTGAGGTCTACTTACGAACCTACGCGCACCTGTATAGGGAGGACGAGGACGCAGCGGCAAACAGTCTTTCCGCGCTCTATTCCAAGGCTTTATGAAACGTGATTGTGCACATCTGCGCACATGAAAAGCTCCTCAGACCTGTGATGGTGGTCTGGGGGGCGGTCTTGGTGTGGAAAATCAGGAAATATGTGGTGGCCAGCGACGGGATCGAACCGTCGACCTTCCGAGTTTCAGTCGGTGGCATTAGCGTCTCTGGTTACCACTACGACCCAGTATGTAACGTGTTCATGAGTAAGTCGTTGCACTATGACCCGCGGCCACGGGCGCTCGCCGAGGTGAACTTCTCGGACTGCGCTGGTCCAACATCGATTTCGCGGGGCGGACTGTGACGTTTGAGCACAATCGCGTCGGGCTTCGGAGCAGCGTTCAAGAAGGCACACTGAAAAATGATGAGATCAAGACGGTCACCGTGGACCCGTCCACGATGGCGGTCATGCAACTGCATCGAAAGCGTCAGGCGGAGTTGAAAATCGCCAGCCGTGCATGGCACCCGTTGGACTACGTGTTCTGCAACAACGATGGCTCTCCGCTGCACCCCAGGTCACCTCATCGTATCTGGCAACGCATCGTGGCAGCCGCAGGCGTGAAGTACCTCAAACCGCATGCTCAGCGGCACACTCACGCCACCGTGTTACTTGAGGAGGGTGTGCCTCTTCACGTGGTCGCAAAGCGCCTCGGTCACCGCGATGCCATGGTGACGGCGACGGTTTACGCGAACGTGACGCCGAAGCAGGAAGATGCGGCTGCGGGCGTGTACGAAGCGTGGCTTGCAGAGAGCGAGAAGGTCGATCAAGAGGACGACGCGGCAAGTTGTTAGATCGCTGTTAGATCAGCAAGCCCATCGAGACGGCCCGAAGGCCGATTTCGTGAGGGAAAAGGCGTGGGGCGGGTCGGGCTCGAACCGACGACGACCGGATTATGAGTCCGGGGCTCTAACCAGCTGAGCTACCGCCCCCACGAGCAGAGTCTAGATGAGGGCGGTCGAACCCATATCTAAGGACATCTACGACGTGATGGCCAATGTGAACACTGGGATCTAGACGCGAGAAAGCCCCAGTGCTGCAATGGGTTTCGAAGGCTCGCTCACCAACTATGGGGCGCTTTGAAGTTGGTCGAGCATTTTCTGAACCGATAGTGTTGTTTCTAGCGGGAGAACCCAACTTTCTTGACCGCGGATCTTTTTTCCGAAGTTTTGAATCATCAGCATGTATGGGTCCACCGCCTCAAACTCTTCGAAGTGATCGCCCAATCGCAAGCTGCTCGCAGAGTTCCACGAAGTGAAAGCTTGTGTTCCAACCAATTCGACAGAGTTCTTCTCACCGCGCACGATCAGGCTTTGGTTTTCTGGCATCTCGAATGAAGCCACTCCACGGGCGGTGATCGAATCATCGATGCGCATTTGCCATGTACTTGTCAGATCGATCCCCGTAGGCCCTACCTTTACATCGCAACTTTCTATTAATACCTGCGCGCCATCACCCATGAGCGCCGCAAACGCGTGCAGTGAGTAAACCCCGACATCATAAAGTGCTCCCCCACCCATGGCCGGTGAGAGACGATAATTACCTTCGATCGAGGCAGGAAAAGTAAATGATGAATCAATAGAGACTATTTCGCCAATGTTTCCAGCCTTGACGTAATCAATCATTCGCTTCATTCGTGGATGCCAACGTGGCCAAACTGCTTCCACTAAGAGTCGATCACTTTCGCGGGCGGTTTGAACCATGATTTCGACTTCAGCACTGTTCATAGCAAATGGTTTTTCGCACAAGACATGCTTACCGGCTTTTAGAGCGGCCACGGTCCATTGGAAATGCAAGTGATTAGGGAGGCTTATGTAAACTGCATCTATCAATGGGTCGACAATTAGTTCTTCATAACTCTGGTGAATCGTGATGGGGTTAAGTGCTTGCGCACGATTTAAATCCCGGCTTGCAACACTTTGGACAATAGTGTCAGCAGCTGAATGCATCGCTGGCACGATTGCTTTGGTCGCAATCCAACCCGCGCCTAGCAATCCCCAACGAACGTTTTTCATTGAATCATTACAGGCGTTACCGAACGGCCATTGGATTGCGCAGACTCTTCCGCCGCTTGCATAATGGCAACTACATCACGAGATTGACGGGTTGTTACGCTCATTGGGGTGTTGTGGTTGAGAAATGCAACGACGCTTTGGTGGAAGGAAGAAGGATCAACAAGGGTGTTTGGGATTACTTCGTGAGTACCATCGGAGCGATGCACAGTAAGGATTGCAGGCAAATCAGCTGGTGCTGAACCTGCGGCCGGGTCCCAATTGCCGATTATCGCTCCAGTTGTTCCTAGAACATAGAATTTAGGTTTACGCGCTGCCGCAAGATCTGAATTCGTGAATGTTGCGCGTGCTCCATCTGAAAACATGATTGAAACATCCGCATGGTCAGCATTAGTGACATGGTTCCAAACGCGCTTTTGATTAACCGCACTCACTGTGTCTACCTTGCTTGGAATGATTGCGAGAATCTGATCGATGAAGTGGCTACCCCAGTCAAAAATTGCACCACCAGAAACCTCAGCATCTGAGTGCCAGTAAGAACATGGCTTGGAGTAACCGCCTACAAAACTCTCATATGAGAAGACTTCACCGATCGCTCCATCGTCTATAAGTTTTTTCATCGTTATAAAGTCCGCATCAAACCGCCGATTTTGGTACACAACAAGAAGCAGATTTTTTGACGCAGCTAGTTCCATTAGTTCATCGCAGTGTTCGACCGTAAGTGCCATCGGTTTTTCCAGGATCACATTCAGGCCCCGGTTTAGAGACTCTTTTGCCCAGCTGTAATGACTATTTGGAGGAGTCGAGATGATTACGAGTTCAAGCAATCCGAAATCTAACATTTGCATTGAATCGGTAAATGTCGTTATATCTGGCGTCAAATCCTTTGCGGCCGACAATCTATCTGGATTTGTGTCGGCTACCGCAGTTAGACGCAGGCCCTCAACTGCACTGATTGCCCGACTGTGCTCATCGCCGATTGCGCCGTACGCAAGCATTCCGACACTAATCTCTTTTACGCTTTCGGACACGCAACTCCTTCAATTTACTTGCTTTTATGCTGTGAATAACTCTAGTCAATTAATTGAAATTGAGCGAGACGAGATGAGGCCGGCTCTGACCAACTGAGCGACCGCCCCCAAGTGGGCACCCGAACTCTAGCGTGCCGCCGCGACCCGGACCGCCTCGGCAAAGGCCGCCATAGAGGTGAACTCCCAATCAGGGGTAACCGTGCCACCTGGATCAGGGGTTGCGCCCCAGCCGGGCTTGCCATGGCGCCTATTGATCCAGACCGTCAGTAGCCCAATCTCCTTAGCTGGGACATGATCATGGAAGAGGCTTTGTGCCACATGCAACAACTTGCCGGGAGGTATTTCCATTTCTTCTGCGCGCTCGATAAGTGCGGTGAAGTTGCGAGGGTTTGGCTTATATGAACCTAGATCTTCAGCGGTGATGATGGCATCGAAAATTACGCCCAGCTTTTCATTGCTCGCAGCGAAACTGGCACGATCAATATTTGACAAGATGATGAGCCGATAATGGCCTGCCAGTCCTTGCAATGCAGCCATCGAGTCCGCGAACGCTGGCCATTGCCCAACACTGCCGCCGAATTCTTCAGCCTCCTGATCGGATACTGCGACACCTAATTCAACGCCGGTTCGGCGCATGGCCTCAGCCAAGACTTGCGGATACAGCCACCGGCCGTGTTCTGCTTCGACGGCAGCCTCATGGCCGGAATAGGTTAGTAAAAGTTGCTCAGAAGAAAGCTTCAACCCACTTTGCTTTGCCCACGGATCAAGCACTGCACTGATGCCGGCCTCCCAGTCGATCAAGGTGCCATAACAGTCGAAACTCAGGGCTTCAAAGTCGACCAATCGCATAGCCGCACCTTAGGCCATTTCCCCATTAACGGCACAATTTTCATGGCCCCAGCAATGTGTAACCAGCGCTCATCTATTCAACCTCAACGGCATCCCATCGGAGGCTCCGTGCTCGGCAAACTGTTGCATGTACTTGGAGCCGCCTGCGTGCGTCTGCGCTGGTTAGTAGTTGGGCTGTGGATAGTTGCCGCTGTCGGCATTACCCTCGCGGTTGGCCAAGTCGGTGCGGTCACCCATAACAACTTGACCCTGCCAGGTGCTGATAGCCAGATTGCCTATGACGTACTTGAGTAATACTTCCCGCCGCAGTAAAATGGCAGCAGCCAGGTCGTCTTTCATGCAACGACCGGCTGCCTTGCCGTAGCGGCTTGGTTTGCTGTAGCTGCTTCAAAGGCGCAAGCAACTATGGGGAAGCTCAAGGTGCCGTCAGTGAAAACCCATCCTTCGGGGATATTCAACGGCTGCGATGCCGAATACATCCCGGTACCAAGGATGCCACTGTCCGAACACATGGCGAAAGCTCAAACGAGGTTAACGTCTACAGAAATAACGACGATAGATAGGCAATTGTCAGGTTTGAGTGGTTGAAGTTTGTGCGAGTCAAATTAGCCGAGTTGAAATTTGTGAAGATCCAGGTTGAGCGCGACAAATCTGCGTCCAAGAGGTGAGTGCCGCTTAGGTCGCAGCCGGACCAATCAACACCCGGTCCCGGAGTGGGGACGACATTTCGATCATAGCTAATCAAATTCTCACGGGAGGTTGAAGCGAACACGCTGGTACTCAAGGTGAAAATGTGGCTCCCCCATCTGGACTCGAACCAGAAACCCTTCGATTAACAGTCGAATGCTCTGCCAATTGAGCTATGGGGGAATACACAACCTTGGCAATGGTGCCAGTAAAGGATAGCAAGGTGCGCTCAGCTTCGAATATTTGCCCATAGGGACGCACATTTGAGTGAAGCCACAAGCGGTGCTAGTTCCCTTCCCAAAACTAAATTCCCCCTTGACGGCTGTCCATGAACTGCCAATATTTTTTGCCCAAGGAGTCAAATGAGCCAGATGCACGCTCAGGATGACAGCCTCCTTGCGCGCGCCCGAAAACCAGCCGTATCAACCGGAGATCTGTCGGATTCATTGGCTCGTCCGTCCGATTCTGCTAGCAGTTCGATAAGGCCGCGCGCCACGCCACTGAGCGAGGATGAGGCAAAAGCGCACATGGAGGCCTTTTCGGGCAAAGATCGCGGGGCCAGAGCCGGGGCCAACACCTGGGCCTGACCCCAACTCCGACCATCTGGCAGCCATCCGAGCCACGGGCAGCGAATCGATGTCGCTTCAAGCCGACAAGACCCACCGCGCAACAACTCCTATTGCCGACGTCACCAAGAAGGAGTACAACAGTTGGGGTAGTCGGCTATGCAGGTTCGGCCGCAACACGATGTTGGGCGTGAAAAAGGGGTGGAAGCGTTTCAAGGGTTTCTTCGAAGGCGGTCGCTAAATACCTAATGATTCGCGCAATTGGGACAACTCCTTGGCCGCTCGAGTAATTAGCTCGGGATCGGTTGGGTCAAGCCCCGCCTCGAAAACCACAGACCACCATATTTCGTCAGCATCACTATTACGTCTTGCCACTAACATCGCAGCCAGTCCATCGCCAAGATCGGCCCGTTCGCTGACGATGACGCTATCGGTGACCCGGTCATGAATTGCCGCGGGTAAGTCAGTGGCCTGCCCCAACTCAATAGCTCGCCCGCCGATTACTTGCCCGGAGTCGTCGATCAAGGTCAAAGTCAAAATTGGCTCCGCCCAAATGGCTTTGGACAGCGCATCCCAACGCAGGCGCTCGCCACTTGATTGCAGATAAAGCGCCCGGGTGGTGGCGACCACGAGCATTTCGCTACCAGAGGGTTCAGTGCCGACCGCCATGACCTTTTCAGATTTTGAAATTCCTAGTTCTGCCTTGGCCTCTTTCGAGAGGCGTGAAGTGGCGAACGGCCTCACCTATTGCTCGTAATCGCTTCGTCACCTAAGGTGCCGCGCCGAAGTGAGCGCCGATACTCCTCCAGGGCAAGTAGTTCAGCGAAAATTTGCTGATGCTCAGCGGCCTGCTCCACCGGATCGGTGCGCTGCAGTGTGCCTTTAACCTCTTCAACTCGGCGCGAGGCGTCAAGCTCGAGCAGGCGGGCGATGACGTTTGCGGCGTAGTGCGCGTCGTAGCCAGACTGCGCGGGCAGCGGTTCGACGGCTAGCTCACGCACGATGCGGCGATCTTCATCATCGGCGCAGACCTCAAGTACCGCATCAATCCAAGCAAGTCCGGCCTGTTCTTTCGTCGGTCCACCGGCTTTCATGATTGCGGCGTGCACTCCTTGGGCACTGGCGTGCGTATACGCCGATGCTTCAACACTTTCGTACCAATCAGCGACAGCCGCCGGCTGCTGCAGGACGCACTTAAGCGCCTCCCGCTCAACGACCAAACCCGGATCGCGCGGGCCACCTGCCGGCCCAGGGCGGGCTGCGCCTGGTGTAGTTCGGCCACTTTGCTGAACCGCTTTGGTGACACTTTCAACATCAAGTCCGAGCCACCCGGCCAGCAGGCGACTGTATTCAGGGCGCAGGGCCGTATCGCGAATCTTCGCGACCACCGGAGCGGCCTCCTTAAGCGCTGCGATACGCCCCTCGGCGATGTTTAGGTCGTAACCGGCAAGGATCGACTTGATCGCGAATTGAAAAAGGGGTACCCGCGATTCGACAAGAGCCCTGATCGCGGTGTCACCATGAGCTAACCGCAAATCACATGGATCCATGCCCGCGGACTCAACTGCTACAAAAGTTTGGGTAACGAACCGCTGGTCTTCTTCAAAGGCCCGCAGCGCCGCTTTCTGTCCGGCGGCGTCACCATCAAAAGTAAAAACAACCTCACCACGCATCTGATCATCGTCCATGAGTAGGCGCCGCAAGATTTTTATGTGTTCTCCACCGAATGCGGTGCCGCACGTTGCCACCGCGGTTGTTACACCTGCTAGATGGCAGGCCATCACATCGGTATAACCCTCAACAATGACCGCCTGCTGACTCTTGGAGATATCCTTGCGGGCCAGGTCGATGCCGTAGAGCACCTGGCTTTTCTTATACAAAGGTGACTCAGGGGTGTTCAGGTACTTGGGGCCTTCGTCGTCATCAAAGAGCTTACGCGCACCGAACCCGATAACTTCACCGCCAAGGTCGCGGATCGGCCAGACCAAGCGCCCGCGGAACCGGTCATAAATCCCACGGTTACCTTGGCTCACCAAACCACCGGCCATCAGTTCTTGATCAACAAAACCCTTCCCGCGCAGGTGAGATGTCAATGAGTCCCATGACTTGGGCGCGAACCCAACTCCGAAGTGCTTGGCTACTTCGGAGTCAAAACCTCTCTCGGTCAAAAAGGTGCGGCCGATTTGCGCATCAGGGGTGAGTAACTGCTCCACATAGAACGCGGCCGCGATTTTATGGGCTTCGATGAGCCTGGTGCGCTGACCTTGCTGTTTGTTGATCGCGGCGCCACCTTCGACATACCGTAGCTCTACCCCGGTCTTTATCGCGAGTTTTTCAACTACCTCGGCAAAACTCAGGTGGTCAATTTTCTGGACGAAGGACAGCACATCACCGCCCTCCCCGCAGCCGAAGCAGTACCACATGCCGCGGCTAGGGGTAACGTGAAAACTGGGGCTGCGCTCGTCGTGGAATGGGCACAAGCCCTTGAACGAACCCCCGCCGGCCGCCTTCAAAGTGAGGTATTCGCGGACGATATCGTCGATCTTGGCGCGCTCACGCACCAGCGCCACATCATCGTCGCGAATCCTTCCGGCCATATCCGGAGTCTAAGTGCGGTTGGATATCCCCATGACTACGACCGGAGATAACTCAGGGCTGGATATCGAATTACTGCGCCACCAAACTCCAGGGTGCCTGCGGGTCAACCACCTCAATAACGCCGGCTGCGCCCTGCCTCCTAGCAAAGTCACCGACACCGTGGTCGACCACCTCCACCTGGAAGCCATGATCGGGGGCTACGAAGCCCATGCTGATGTTCACTCCCGGATCGAAAGCGCCTACGACTCGGTGGCCCAGCTCATAGGTGCCCACCCCGACCAGATCGCCCTACTCGAATCAGCCACCGCCGCTTGGGACAAGGCCTTTATCTCAATCCACCACACCCGCCCGTTCAGCGCTGGTGATCGCATCTTGGTGTCCTCATCTGAATACGCCTCCAATGTGCTGCCAATCATGCAACTGGTCAAGGCCCGCGGGGTGCGCCTCGAGTTCATCCCCGATGACGAGCACGGGTGCGTGGATGTCGCGGGTTTCGCAAACTTGCTCGGTGCTGACGTAGCCGCGGTTGTGATAAATCAATGCCCGTCGCAAAATGGCCTGATCAACGATGTCGCGGCAATCGGTGCAGCCCTTCGCGCTGCTGACTCCCCGGCTTGGTACCTAGTAGATGCCTGCCAATCAATTGGCCAGTTGCCGGTATCGGCCCCTGATATCGGGGCCGACTTCATTAGCGCGACCGGCCGCAAATTCCTGCGCGGACCACGAGGCACCGGCTTTCTTTATGCATCTGAGCGCGCACTTGCCGAACTTGAGCCATTTCCCCTCGATCTGCACTCGGCAACTTGGCAATCAGGCGGCTTCGAACCTGCCTCTGGTGCCCGCAGATTCGAGTCATGGGAGAAGTCGTACGCCGCCCTTCTCGGGCTGGGTGCGGCGGTTGACTACGCACTGGCCTGTGGCATCGACGCTATGGCCGGTCGCATTTCCTATCTTGCCGAATACGCGCGCGCTGGGCTTAGCTCCGTCCCCGGGATCATTGTGCGAGATCGCGGTTTGCAAAAGAGCGGCATAGTTACATTTACCCATGAACGGGTTGACGCTCGAACGCTAGTTTCTTTGATCAGGAAGGCCCACATCAATGTGAGTCTCTCCACCCCTGATTACGCGCGAATGGATTTCGAATCCCATGCCATCGACGCCTTGGTTCGTGTTAGCCCGCATGCCTACAACACCACCACTGAACTCGATCAGCTACTCATGGTGGTCTCCGGTGCTCGAGGCTAAAATGACCATCAACAATTCGGCACACCATGCATCACTCGCACCAAAGGCGTCAGCGAACCAACCGGGAATGCCAGTGCAGCAAGCTGACGTCGGTAAGGCTCGCGACCTGATCAATGATGACCCGAAAGCGCTCGGCGTCAGTCTTAGCAGCATCAAATGTCGGCCTTAGCCAACTTTCAAGTGAGCGCCCTTCCTCAAGGGTGAGTGCATGCACGACATCGGCGATAATCGCCCGCTGCCTCGCATACTCTGTTACTGCTCCATCCCGGTTCATCACAAACTTCACGGCGATCGCCTTCATTACTGCCACTTCATCGCGGACTTCTTCGGGCACGATCAAATTGGCCGCGTATCGCGTCAGCGGCTCCGTGCCGTATTCAATCTGGGTGGCGATCTGCGCACTGACGCAAAAACGGCCAATCAAGTAACTGGTGAACCGCTTCAGTTCCCGTAATGAAGCCATGGAGCCGTCGAAGTGACCGGGCCAATAATCGAGGTTCGTCAGCCGGCGTAAGGCTTCCAACAGGGCCTGCGGCTCACGGTCTGGGCAGTAGCGCTCGCGGGCAATGGCCACCAAATCCTGCTGAATTTCCGAACTAGTGAATAGCTCCAAATGCACCAGACCAGAATGCACCGCATCTTCGGCATCGTGCACCGAATAGGCAACGTCGTCAGCCCAGTCCATCGCCTGTTCTTCCAAACAGGTGCGATCCGCCGGAGCCCCCTGGCGCAACCATTCGAATATCGGCCAATCATCTTCATAAAAACCAAATTTCGGGGTGCTCGAACGCCGGCCCCACGGATACTTGCAGGAGGCATCCAAACTCGCACGAGTTAAGTTCAGCCCCACACTGCCACCGGCTACATCCTCAATTTTCGCTTCGAGTCGAGCCAGCACCCGCAGCGTCTGCGCATTGCCTTCGAAACCACCTATATGTGCTGCTAGCCGATCCAATTCGCTTTCACCGTTGTGACCAAATGGCGGGTGCCCTAGGTCATGTGTCAAGCCGGCAACTTCAACCAGATCAGGATCACAGCCCAATGCGTTGCCTAACTCGCGGGCGATCTGCGCCACCTCCAGGGTGTGCGTTAGGCGTGAGCGTGGAAAATCCGAAACGCCCGAAACCATGACCTGGGTCTTAGCAGCTAGCCTGCGCAGGCCCACCGAATGCAATACCCGAGCCCGGTCGCGCGCGAATCCAGTGCGGACGGTCTCCTTGACCGGCTCCTCGACAATGCGCGCCAGGTCAGCATCGCTGTAACCGTGCGGTCGACCCATAAGACCGACACTAGTGGCACCACTCCCCAACACCCCACCAGCCCAAATCAACTGAGTGCGAACGTTTTGGTTGTGAAAAACCTATTTTTGGCCGATTACCCGACCAAAACGCGCGCACTCAGCGAAGTGCCGGTGGCCGGTGGCTATCCGGTGGTATTCGTGATGATCTGTGTTTGATCCCAGCGCGTCCACAGGTAAAACCTCAGCAACGCGGCGGTCTCTCGACCGACGTACTCCGAAGTGAGCGCGGTGCCTGGTCCAGCTTCGGTTGGCGAAAGGTGAGCATCAATGCCGAAGCCGGCGGCGGTTGCTTGCGCCCGCGCCGCATGCGGCGGATCGGTGACAAGAGTTGCTGACTCCCAACTTAAATCTCGCATGATGGTAGCCACCACCTGCAAAGCGCCAACGGTGTCGGCGCCGGTAGTGAAGGCCACCACATCGGCGGCTGGCACGCCGCGGGCGATTAGTTGATCGCGCGCAAATTTTGCTGAGCGCGCTGGGCCGGTGACCACGATGACCGGTGCGGTGCCCGCTGCGTACAACTGGGCGGCATGAGCTAGGCGAGCATTCATCACCGGCACGGGATCACCCCAATAGCGAGCTGGATCAAGGACCACGATGGCCTGGGTCGGGCTCCGGTCATCGAGTTGACTGGTCAAGACAATTTGGCAAACCGCACCGATTGGAAGTGACAGGGCTAAGAACACCAACACGGTGCAGGCCGCGGTCAGCAGCCCGCGCGGGGTACGCGGCACGGCTGCGACGATTGAAAGTGCCACTGCTCCTGGGCGCGCGGGAACCGTAGGAGCACTCACGCCCCAATATTCACACGGGTATCACAGGTTACCCATCCGCCACACCGGGTGTGACCACTTTGTCACCCGCCGCTAACGCTCAGTTCAGCCTCTAGCAGGTTTTGGGCAGCTACCTCGTCAATAAATGGTGAATCCAACCAGCCCTCGGGCAAAGTTGGGCGGCGCCCGCCAGAAGTCCGCCCACGTGGGCCCGCGCCCACCACCTGATTGAACTCTTGATCCCCATTCATTTGGCCGATGAGCTCGTCCAACTCCGCCAGAGTCGACACCGTGCCAAGGCTTTGGCGAATCTGCTGCTTAACACTGAAGCCCTTCAGGTACCAAGCCATATGTTTACGCATATCGCGACACCCACGGATTTCGCCATAATCAATACACAGTAATTGCGCGTGCCGGCGCAAGGTTCGCAGTACTTCATCAAAATGCGGATCAGCGGGGATATCCGCCCCCGTGAATGCTGCCGCTAGCTGACCAAATAACCAAGGCCGCCCAAGGCACCCGCGCCCAACAACTACACCATCTGCGCCAGTCTCACTCATCATGCGAAGCGCATCTGCAGCTGTCCAAATATCGCCGTTGCCAAGTACCGGGGTGCCATAGCCCGCAAGCTGCTCCTTGAGTCGAGCGATCGCTGACCAATCAGCGGTGTCTCCATACATCTGCGCGGCGGTGCGGCCATGAAGGGCAACCCACGCAACACCTTCTTGAGCAGCAGCAGCACCAGCGTCTAGGTAGGTCAGGTGTTCGTCATCAATCCCCTTGCGCATCTTTACCGAAACCGGCACTTTCCCATTTGCGGCTGCAATCACGGCCCGCACAATTGAGCGAAAAAGATCCTGCTTCCACGGAAGTGCGCTACCGCCTCCCTTACGAGTTACTTTCGGGACAGGGCAGCCGAAGTTCAGGTCAATATGGTCAGCGCGGTCCTCATCCACAATGATCCGCACCGCCTGCGCCATAACCTGCGGGTCAACCCCGTACAACTGCACCGAGCGCGGATTCTCGTCGGCCGCGAAAGTCACCATGTCGAGGGTCTCGTCATTTCGCTCGATCAGGGCCCGGGAGGTCACCATCTCCGAGACGTAGAGCCCGGCGCCAGCCTCCCGGCAAAGGCGGCGAAAGGCCCGGTTAGTGATGCCCGCCATGGGGGCAAGGACCACCGGCGGGTCAATGTTTAGCCCCCCAGCGCTCAATCCTTTGGCGACAGTCGTCGTGGTCACGTGGAGATTCTCCCATTGACCGCTAGCATCGGGATGGCCGCATTCCGTCACAGCGCCGACATGGTTGACCTGGTCTACCTAGTCGGCCTGTGGGCCACCGAGCCACCGATACACCGAGCCACCGAGCCACCGAGCCACGATATGGAGACCATGGACGCCCCAGCACTCTCGGAGCAAAAGGTTCTCACTGGCAAACGGCGCTGGATCGCCCTAGCCTTCTTGGCCTTGGGCGTGGCCATGATCATCCTCGACGCCACCGTCGTGAACGTCGCGATCCCATCGATGATCAAAGACCTAAACCTCACCACCAACGATGCCGAGTGGATTAACGCGGCCTACTCGTTGACCT
>NSHP01000026.1 GCA_002737125.1 Actinomycetota bacterium
AAATGTCAGTTTTCCGGTAACCATCTGCTTGCAGACAGCACGCATTTGTGCTGACCCGGCCGCCGCATTTGGATCCGGGGCAACCTGCAGCAAACTTGAAGCGACCGCTACCAGCTGGCTATAGGTCAGCCCGGACGAATCAATCACGATGCTCGTCTCGCCAGGATAGGTCATGGTTGACGCAGGTTTTGCTGTCACCTTAAGTACCCCGCCGGTAGCCAATACATCGGATTTCTTGCAGCGAAAACCCGCCGGAATCGCTTTGGGGTTTGAATTCGCCGGCTGCTTGAAGCAGTTCGCGTAGACCTGAGCCGTGACGGTGATCTGGGTGCCAGGCTCACCCAAATTGATCTTTACTTTTGCGACCTTCGCCAAAGAAGTTGATGATGCAGGTTCAGCAGCAAACCCGGTATCGGCCCACTTCTCTGATAATTGGAACCCCTTGGCTGCTCTACCGTAAGTGGCGCCCGCGTACGTATCGCCACTAGTGACGGTGCCTTTAGCGATAACCATGTTGTTACTGATGACCGCGACCTTGCTCGTTCGGCGCAACCCAGCGGTGTTCATCGGCTCCCAGAGCGACCCAGCGGTGCCAAGCCTCGCGGCGGCGGTGGCCCACGAGGTAACCGACTCGTTGATGTCGTATGGGTTATCAGCCGCCAGCGCGGGAGCAGCGATAACCGGCGCTAGAGCAGCGGCCACGA
Source organism: Actinomycetota bacterium (assembly GCA_002737125.1). Classification (GTDB taxonomy): domain Bacteria; phylum Actinomycetota; class Actinomycetes; order S36-B12; family S36-B12. The sequence continues at coordinate 705 of NSHP01000026.1, forward strand.
GCATCGCAACTGCGCTGGTTGCCGCCAACTTGACTTTGATGGATCTTGCTGATCTTGTACCGGGCTTTCGGGTCATGGCCTAAGAGTACGTCAGACATTGCGGCGGTACTGCCCACCCACTTCAAAAAATGCTTCGCTTATTTGCCCCAGTGAGCAAACTTTTACCGCATCCATTAGCGCCTCGAAGACATTGCCGTCGGTAGCGGACGCCTCTTTAAGCCGGGTCAACGCCGCCGGGGCCGTCTCGCGGTTCCGCTCCTCGAAGTCTGCGATCCGGTGAAGTTGCGACTCCTTTTCCTCCGTAGTTCCTCTTGCTAATTCCACCGTCGCGGTCGAAAGCCCACTGCCCGCGGACAAGAAGGTGTTTACGCCGATGATGGGCAAAGTGCCGTCGTGCTTACGTTGTTCGTAGACCATTGACTCATCTTGGATGCGCCCCCGCTGGTAGCCCGTCTCCATGGCGCCCAGAACCCCGCCTCGGTCGGCGATGCGCTCAAACTCAACTAGCACCGCCTCTTCGACAATATCGGTTAACTGATCAACGATGGCCGCACCTTGTAGTGGGTTCTCGGTGGCTGACAGGCCCCACTCTTGGTCGATAATCATTTGAATCGCAAGTGCACGGCGCACCGAGTGCTCAGATGGGGTGGTAACCGCCTCGTCAAATGCATTGGTGTGAAGTGAATTTGCGTTGTCATAGAGCGCACAGAGGGCTTGCAGCGTGGTGCGGATGTCGTTGAAGTCCATCTCTTGGGCGTGCAGCGATCGACCGGAGGTTTGTACGTGGTACTTAAGCTTTTGAGCACGATCACTTGCCCCGTACTTGTCGCGCATCGCGATTGCCCAAATGCGTCGAGCTACTCGCCCGAGAACCGTGTATTCGGCGTCCATCCCATTGGAAAAGAAAAACGAGAGATTTGGTGCGAAATCATCTATTGCCATCCCGCGTGCCAGATATGCCTCTACGTAAGTAAACCCATTCGCCAAGGTGAAAGCCAGCTGGCTGATCGGGTTGGCCCCGGCCTCAGCAATGTGGTAGCCGCTGATTGATATCGAGTAAAAATTTCGCACCTCGTGTTCGATGAACCACTCTTGAATATCGGCCATGCAACGCAAGGAGAACTCTGTGGAGAAAATACAGGTGTTCTGGCCTTGGTCCTCTTTGAGGATGTCGGCCTGCACCGTGCCGCGTACTGTCGTCAAAGCTCTTGCCGTGATTACGTCTACTTCATGCGCCTCTGGCTTTCGCCCTTCAACTTCAGTGAAGCTAGTCATCTGTTGATCAATTACGGTATTCATGAACATCGCCAAGATCGCCGGTGCCGGGCCGTTTATTGTCATTGAAACGGAAGTCGTCGGTGAACATAAGTCGAACCCCGCGTATAGATCGCGCATGTCATCAACGGTTGCAATCGACACTCCCGAGGTACCAACCTTGCCATAGACATCGGGCCTAGGTGACGGGTTACGCCCATAAAGGGTTACCGAATCAAATGCCGTCGAGAGTCGGGTCGCCGGCTGCCCCGCACTTAATAGATGAAAGCGCTGATTAGTGCGATGGGCATCGCCTTCACCGGCGAACATGCGAGCTGGCGCCTCCTCGGTGCGCTTGAACGGGAACACCCCAGCGGTGAAGGGAAAGTAACCTGGCAGATTTTCAGCTCGGATGAATCGAACTAATGCGCCGTCTTCGTCATCTCGCGGCAGCGCAACTCGCGCTACTTTGGTGCCCGAGAGCGTTGTTCGGGTCAATGGGGTTCGAATCTCATTACCGCGAATGACGTAGACCTGCTCATCACCGATATAGGTGTCGCGTAGCGCTGGCCATGCCGCTAACTGGGCCTGCACTTCTGGCGCAAACTCCATTTTAGTCTCATCTAGTACCGAAGACACCGCTTGCGCCGGTACTTCATCACCCATAGCCGCAAGTAATTCACGTGTAGCACTTAGTTGTTGCACCGTCCGAGCGATGGCGGATTGGCGTTCAGTTGCAGCGTGATAACTTCGAACTGACTCGGCGATTTCGGCCAAGTAACGCTCCCGGCCGCGCGGCAAAACTCCAGTAAGACCGGTCGAGGTATGGCCGGTTACTGCAGCAAGTACCCCATCGAATTTGCGCAAGCCTTTTTCAGTCAACATACCAATCAAGAACTGATAAAGGGCCGAAACGCCATCGTCGTTAAAGCGAGCTGCATTGGTACCAAAAACCGGCATCTGCTCCCACGGAGTACCGAACGCACCTCGGTTTCGGACTAGTTGCCGCGCGACATCGCGCCGCGCATCTTCAGCCCCACGGCGCTCATACTTGTTGACCGCAACCACGTCGGCGAAATCGAGCATGTCGATTTTTTCAAGCTGCGAAGCAGCACCATATTCAGGAGTCATGACATAAAGGGAGGTGTCAACAAACGGGACTATGGCCGCGTCACCTTGACCGATACCCGGGGTCTCGACAATGACAAGGTCGAAGCCAGCCGCCTTGCAGGCTGCGATGATGTCGGACAGCGCGGCCGGGGTTTGCCCACCTGAATCACGAGTGGCAAGCGACCTAAAGAAGACCACTCCTGGATCAATGCTGTTCATCCGAATGCGGTCACCTAGAAGCGCACCGCCACCGCGCCGCCGCGTCGGATCAATTGCCAAGACCGCTATGCGCAATTTGTCTTGGCTATCGAGACGCAATCGGCGCACCAACTCGTCGGTCAGTGACGACTTACCAGAGCCGCCGGTACCGGTAATGCCAAGCACCGGGGTCGTTGTGGATGCCGCGGCCCCGCGGATCTCATTGGCAAGGGATTTATCCTTGCCCGATTCCAAAACAGTTATGGCACGCGCCAGTGCGGGTATTGACCCGGTGAGGATTTCATCGACGCCGATCGACCCAATGGTTAGCTCACGATCACACTCGGCCACCAACTTATTTATCATCCCCGGTAAGCCAAGGCGTTGGCCGTCCTGCGGGCTAAAGATGTGCACTCCGATTCTTGCCAAGAATTCAATTTCCGCGGGGACAATAACGCCACCACCACCGCCATAAACTCGCACATGCCCAGCACCGCGTTCAGCTAGCCGCTCAACTAAATACGTAAAGTACTCAACATGCCCGCCCTGATAGGAGGAGACCGCGACACCTTGCACATCTTCTTGCAGGCAGGCAGTTACCACGTCCTCGACACTGCGGTCATGCCCGAGGTGAATAACTTCGACGCCCTGCGATTGAAGTAGGCGGCGCATAATGTTGATTGCCGCGTCATGCCCGTCGAACAGGCTCGCAGCGGTGACAAATCGCACGGGGTGCGAAGGCACATGCAAGGCAGAGGTCGACATCTACTGGCTCCTTGACATCGGTATCTGTCACCGATCTAGCGGGTATTGTGACTATGTCAGATACTAGGACATCCTACTATATTTCGCCAGACCCGGACACCGGGCGGGCCACGACCATACGATGGCCCCCATGACCCCTGCCATCCCAAGGCTCGCAGCCGACCCAATCGCCGAAGCCCACCGGCAATGGGTAGCCCACGGCTGGGCGCCGGCCGCCGATGGCATGGCCGCAATCACCTCGCTCATGCGCGCGCACCAGATATTTCTAGCCCGTGTTGAAACGGTGCTGCGGCCATTCGAGGTTAGTTTTGCCCGCTATGAAGTTCTTATGCTGTTGCACTTCAGCAAGCGCGGCGCATTGCCGATGCGCACTATCGGATCACGCTTACAGGTGCACCAAACGAGTGTGACTAACGCCGTTGATCGACTTGAAGCGGCTAGTCTGGTGCAGCGAATCCCCCACCCCACCGACCGCCGGGCCACTTTGGTTGAACTCACCCGCACCGGGCGGGTGCTCGCCGAAAAAGCAACTGACGCATTAAACGCAGAGGTATTTACTGATACCGGCCTAAGCCCACGCGCGGTCAACGAGGTAATAAAGACTCTGGGGCAACTTAGGCGCAGCGTCGGAGACTTCTAGGGCTATGGCTTTGTAAATTCCATCGCCCCAACTACCGTTGCCCAGCGACTACCGCCAGTTAGGCACGTTGGGTAGTTGACCCGCGCCGGTTACTTCGAGGTCACCGCCCGAGCTTCGTCCTAAGAGCCAGGCCAGCAATGAAGCAGGCGGGCCGCTCACACCGGTTTGCATAGCGGAGTCGATTTGATACTTGGGGCCACCAGCCACTTCGATCCAGCCCAGGGATAAATCGTCGCGGCTAGCAAAATCCGAAGCCACCTCCGGCAACAACTGTTCAACCATTGCCGGTGGCCACTGCTCACAAGCAAATGCGTCCGAACTATCTAGGTCAAGGTGATGGATGGCAACCTCTTGTAGGCGCAATTTTATTAGGCTGCCGGCCTTTACCAGGCGTCCGTTACGCAAGGCAATCTCCCGCCCGAGTTGATCCTCGGTGAGCAAGGCGAACTCCTGCGCGAATTCACTTGCCGAGTCAATGACCGCGGCCAGTTGCCGTTGCTGGCTGCGCAGAGCGTGGATCTCGATATCCCCCTCGCGGACTACCGGTGAGATGTACATATCTCGCTGGTTACCGTCAAGGGCCCACCTCACCAGCCGCGCTAAGCCGCGAGCGTTGCCGTCAACATGAGCGAGCAGATGCCCGCGTGACCAATTGGGCAGCAAACTTGGCTCATGCATTTGAATCTCGGTCATCGAGCTGACCGTGTCGATTAGCAACTGGGTTTGTTGTTCGAGCTCGGCACTACTAATCAATTTGCTGACCCACTATGTGACTGACGCTTCATCTTGGCAAACTCAACAACTTGGTGACCAACCGTCTCCAATTGCGAGACTGTGGCGGCGTCGTCGCTATTGCCTTCGGCATCGAGTTTGGTCAGGCCGGCATTTACCGTTGCACCTAGTGGAGTTGGCCACCCGCGAAGGGCATGTGCGATCTGCCGCAATTGCTGCAAGGTGCTCACGGTTGCCTGCCACCCGTAGGCGACCGATATACACCCAACCGACATCCCATGCAGGTAACCACCATCGCGCTCACGCAAATCCTCAATGTAGTCAAGTGCGTTCTTCATCATCCCGCTGATCGCACCGTGGTACCCGGGGCTCGCAATTATTAGGCCGTCGGCTTCAGCAATTTTCGCCAGAAACGCGACCGCCAGCGGGTCGCGGTCGGTCGTCTCGGTGTCGTAAATAGGAAACAGCAGGTCGCGGCTGGTGATGACGTCGACATGGGCTCCATGGGAACGCGCGCCACGCACCGCTGCCAGCAGCGCTCGCTCACTGGAGGAATCCGGCCGGGTGCTGCCGCCGATTGCCACGATGCGAACGGTGCCATTACTTGCCAAACTCATTAGCAGACTCCACCTCGGCTCGGATTCGAAGGTTATCGCGAGCCACTTGCCCAAAGTCCGTTGGGCACGAAACCACCACGACTTCCCACCCACGGCGTCCCGGCCGCGACTCCCGCAGCCAAATGGTGTACGAATATACAATGACGTCCTTTGATCTTTATCAGTTGCCCGAGGAGTACGACCAGCTGCGTGCGACCGTTCGGGCACTGGCCGAGGAGAAAATTGCCCCTTGGGCCGCCGAAGTCGACGAGCAGGAGCGCTTCCCCGCGCAGGCATTAAACGCCCTCGTTGGTGCTGACCTGCATGCGGCCCACGTGCCCGCTGTCTACGGTGGCCAGGGGGCTGATGCGCTCGCGGTTTGCCTAATCATCGAAGAGGTCGCCCGGGTATGCGGGAGTTCCTCTTTGATCCCCGCGGTTAACAAACTTGGATCAACACCCGTGCTGCTGGCGGGCTCTGACGCCATGAAGGCAGCCTTGATGCCCGGGCTCGCACGCGGTGACGACATGTGGTCTTACTGCTTGTCCGAGAGCGAAGCCGGGTCAGACGCAGCCGCAATGAAGACCAAAGCCGCACGCACCAATGCCGGTTGGTTGCTTAACGGCGCCAAGAAGTGGATCACCAATGCCGGTGAAAGCCGCTATTACACGGTGCTCGCTGCGACCGACCCCGAGGGCGGAGCACGTCACGGCATCACGGCGTTTGTTGTGGACCGTGAAGATGTCGGCGTCAGTTTCGGCGCCCACGAGCGCAAACTCGGCATCCGTGGCTCATCAACCCGCGAGGTCTATCTAGATAATGTCGAGATCGGCGAAGACCGAGTCATCGGCGAGGTCGGTGGTGGGTTCGGTCTGGCTATGCACACCCTGGATCACACTCGCATCACCATCGCCGCTCAGGCACTTGGTTTAGCCCAAGGAGCGCTCGACTTCGCCACCGGTTACGCAACGGAGCGCGTACAATTCGGAAAACCCATTAGCGAACTGCAAGGCATCCAATTCATGCTCGCTGATATGGCGATGAATATAGAAGCTGGACGCCAATTAACCTATGCCGCCGCAGCCCGCAGTGAACGAGGGGATGCCGACCTAACCTTCTTCTCAGCCGCCAGTAAGTGTTTCACCTCAGATATGGCCATGGAAGTCACCACTAATGCGGTGCAGATACTCGGTGGGTACGGCTACACCCGTGATTACCCCGTTGAGCGCATGATGCGCGATGCTAAAATCACCCAAATTTATGAAGGTACCAATCAGGTACAGCGCGTCGTGATGGCCAAACAGCTACTCGCGGCACACTAAATCCGTGGCATCCTCTCTTCGCAAGACCTGGGTCGTCCTTATTGCCTCGGTATTCGCACAAGCAGCAATATCTGCATTACAACTTGGTCTACCCGCACTCGGTCCAGCTATCCATCTCACTGCTGGTTTTGACACTGCGACCATCGGGTTGCTTTTTGGCCTTGCCGGGGTGGCCGCGGCAATTGCCGTAATCGCCTGGGGACACATAGCCGACCGAACCTCGGATCGCTTCGTGAGCGTCGTCGGTCTACTTGTTACCGCTGGCACAATATCACTCGCGGCGCTCTGCGCCCTCAAAGGCCAATTCATTTGGATGGGCACCCTCCTTGTTATCTCCGGTATCAGCGCGGCCGCCCCGAGTATCGGCATCATCAAGGGCATGTCCGGCTCATTTACCGGGCACCCCAGATTGGGCTTGGCATTTGGCATTCGCCAGGCGGCCATTCCGATCGGCGCCGGGCTCGCGGGACTGGCGTTGCCGTTTATCGCCCTACAGGCCGGCCTGAGTGCGGCGCTCATCGCGCTGGCGGCCGCCCTTGTAGCCGCCGGGGTCGCCATGGCATACGCACTTCGCCACCCGGGTACCCACCACCAACGCCTTCACCGAAAAGGTGCCCCCACCATCACAAACAAACCACCAATCCCCTGGCGGCTGATCGCCCCCATCTTCGGTGCCGCGATCTTGCTCACCGCAACGCAGGTTGGTGTCACCGCCCTGCTGTCACTTTATCTGTTCACCGAACGGAACTGGTCATATGGCGCAGCGGCCATCGCGTTCACCTTCGTCATGATTATCTCGGGCGCCGCTCGGGTTTTGATGGGGTTCGCGGCCGACCGCTGGCCCCGGGCGCGGGTCCTGTTGCTATGCGCGATCGGAACGTTGACCGCAGTGCTGCTCTTAATTGTGGCAATGACCGGTCAATATCAAATCTCGGCCGTGCTGCTGATAATTGCCGCCATAACCGGAATGGCCTGGGCTTCACTTACGATCACGGTCACCGTTGGCGCCGTCCCAACCGCACAGATCGGCCAGGTACAAGGGGTCTACCACGCTATGTGCTGGATTGGCGCCGGATTTGCCCCCATCATCATCGGTCTGATCGTCCAGCAATACGGGTGGCCACTTGGCTGGTTACTTCTCGGGATAACCGCAATATGCGGGGTGCTCGTCGCCGCTACTCGAATTCGCGCGGTATTTGTGGCGCCAATTGCGGTAGTGGAGCAAACTATGGTTTAGGACGGCTACCGCGCCGGCCGCTGGCAGGGGGTCAAATGTCATTAGCCAGACCGTTCACCACGCCTCGGCCCGGGTCATATGCCACGGCACCGCCACCGGTCAAACGCCGCACCGCAGGGCACCTGCAACTACCAAGGGGCCCGCGGCCACTGATCCCACCCGCACTGCTGCTCAAGTTCCAGCGCGACACACCGGCATTTCTTTTGAATCTTCGCGACACTTATGGCGACTCCTCGTCATTCTTTCTCGCAGGGCAACTTTTTATCGGACTCTTCTCCCCGGCCATGGTTTATGAAGTAACCACCGCGCAGCAATCATCTTTTATCAAGGGGGTCGGCTTCGCCCGAATGCGCAAAGTATTAGGTGAAGGTTTGCTGACCAATGAAGAGCCAATCCATATGCGACATCGACGCATGATGCAACCACCTTTTCAGAAATCACGACTTAACGGATACGCAACCCTCATGACAGATTTAACTACCAGTCAAATTGGGGCCTGGGGTGATGATGAAGTAGTGCTCCTTGCTCCCGCAATGATGCGACTGACACTCTCGATAGTTTCCGAAACCCTCTTCGGCACCGATGCCCTGCGATTTGCCGAACAAATCGGTGAGCACATGGGGGTGGCGATTGACCGCATCGAGCGCACCATGCTGCCTGGCCTTGACCGTTTCGATAACGTGCCCCTCCCGTATTGGCGCAAGTTCCACGAATCCGCCGACGTACTGGCTGAGATTGCAGAAGAACTCATCGCCGAACGACGCGCGACCATTGACCCCGACAACACCACTGACCTACTCAGCTTGCTGTTATCCCTACGCGATGAAGACGGCTCGCAGTTCACCGATGAGGAGATCCGCGACGAAGCACTGACCTTGATTCTCAGTGGGCACGAGACCACGGCCAATATGCTTACTTGGGCATTTAGTTGGCTGGCCGCTCACCCCGATGTGATGCGGGCCTTACAAGATGAAGCGGATGCAACACCTTGGATACTCCAGGGACGGGCACCGACCCTCGAGGAAGCAATGCGAGCCGAAGTTGCGGGCCAGGTGCTTGCCGAATCCTTGCGCATGGCACCACCGGTTTGGGTAGCACCGCGGCGAGCACTTACCGACCTTGATATTTGCGGGGTAAAAGTCCCGGCCGGCGCCCATGTGCTCATCAGCCAATATGTCACCCAGCGGGACCCCCGCTGGTTCCCCGATCCCCACACCTGGGAGCCGGCCAGATGGAGCGACGACTTTGTATCAACATTGCCTCGCGGGGCTTACTTCCCGTTCGGAGCCGGCACCCGCAAGTGCCTGGGCGAGCACTTTGGTCTGCTAGAAGCGCGCATTATTTTGCTGGTGGCCGCCCATCAAGTCACTTGGGAGCCAGCCGACCCGAATGCGCCAATGCCGAAAGCGGAGCCGCGCGCCACTTACCGCGCCGCCGGTGACGTACCGATTCGAGTCCGTCGGCGCAGTGGTTGTGGCTGATTTATCACCGCACGATGAGGCGATCGCCCGGGGTGAGCCCGGTTACCTTGATCCAGATACCGGGCTGTACGTCATGACCTCGGCCCACCACCAAAAACGCGGCTACTGCTGCAATTCGAACTGCCGGCACTGCCCATTTAAGTGAGCCGCCCGTCATGACTTACCTTTAGCCCGTGCTTCGACGAATAATATTCACTTCGCTAGCCGTGACTCTTGCTTCTCTATTCCTGATTAATTTCTCAGCGCAGGCAGCACCGGCCCCAATCGCCAAAGGCTCCTGGCTCATGGTTCCGCAAAGTAAGGATGCGAACGGCGACGGTTTTATTGACGGCGACGGCGGCGTACCGAAAAGCGGTGCGCTCGCGTTACAGCCGTCCACGACATTTATCGGAGCTGGTAACTTCATCGCCCAGCCAAATGAGCGCTTGATTGGCGGCGCACTCTCTTGGTACTTAGACGCCGGCGGCTTCCCTGTGCAACTCAATGCCTGCGCCTCTACCGGCGCAACTTACGTCTGGACCATTTCACAGGGTCAAAGCATCATTAAGACCACTTCGGCGCGCGCCCTAAAGAAGAAGACTTGCAAAACCACGGTGAGCCTTCCCGAAGGGCAATACGTCTTCCAACTGACCGTGCGATCGGGTGCAGCAAGGCGGGTATTGAATTTAAATGCCACGGTTTTGAACTACTTGATGGTGGCACTTGGTGATTCATATGCCTCTGGTGAAGGTAACCCTCGCAATGTTGAGGCCTGGCTATCCGAAGCCGGAGGCTTTACGCCCTATTGGGATGATGACAATTGCAATAGGAGTTCACGGGGAGCACCAGCGCAGTCGGCACTCGCACTTGAGAAAGCTTCGCCGCATTACTCGGTCACCCTCGTCGATCTCGCCTGCAGTGGTGCCACTGTAGATAGCGGCGTATTGGGTCCGCAACGCCAAGCCGGGCAAACAAGTAGCCAGATCCAGCAATTACGCGGACTCATTGGTGAGCGCCAAATAGACATCGCAACTATTTCAATTGGTGGCAACGACACCGGCTTTGGGGCGGTGCTGACTTCCTGCGCACTCAACAATGACTGCCCGATCCGGCGGGCAACCAACGGGAGCCTGTCGCGATACCCAACCCTGCAAGAGGGAGTGCAGGCTGAACTCGGCAAGCTGCCGGCGAACTTCGCCCGGATCGCCGGCTGCCTCGGTGGCAAATCGTGCTCGGTCGCAGAAGCTGGCGCGGTACCGCCACTGAAAATGGCGGCGGGAGCAGTCATCCTACCGACGATGTACCCGGACATCACCCGATCATCGAGCGGTGCCGCCTGCTCCTACTTAACCATCAGCACCGCAGATTTCGCTTGGGCCCGCGATACCCAATTACTTCCAACCCCCGGCCCGGGCTACATATTTACCACCACTTCAGGCCAACAGGTCACGATGGCACTGACCAATGGCACATTGAACTCCCAAGTAGGTGCAACAAGTGCCCTGGGGTGGTCACCGGTAAGTGGGTCTTGGTCTAGTTCGGGTGATTCACCAACTGGTCATGGAGTTTGCGCCGGCAATGACTCCTGGGTGTTCGGCCTCACCACATTTCAAGGGTTCACCAGCGCCTCATTTCACCCAAACCCTGCGGGCCAGCGCGCGATCGCGCAGGCAATAACGGGAGCAATAAACGCAGCCGTCACAGCAACTGCTGGCACCGGTTAACCAGCTGACCCATCGCCGGTGCCAAGCCGGTGAACTGTTAGTATCGGCGTTCGCGCACCGCTAGCTCAATTGGCAGAGCAGCTGACTCTTAATCAGCGGGTTCGGGGTTCAAGTCCCTGGCGGTGCACCAAAAACTTCAAGAAGAACCACCCGCGATCGGCTCCACCGGTAAAAGTGCTTCGTAGCGCCACATTGAATCTGGCCCAATAGTAGTTTGAGCACGGGCAACAGCCACCGCGTCATAGGCAACTTCAAAGGTCCCAAAACAATCGAAACAGGCGTAGCTCGCAACCAGCGGGTACAGAGCTTTCCCCCTGCCCCTCTTGATGAGGTATTTAGTTGTGTCCGTACTAATTCACACCGGACCCAGCCGTGGAAAATGTGGGTCAATTTTACCTGGGAGGACGCGGCACTTGGTCAGGGAGCCAGCGGGATCCGCACCCCAGCGGCCTGCAGCCGCCCAACGCACTCGCTGTACACCTGATCAATCAAATCGGCCGTGTGGCTATCGAATTGGGTACGCCACCGGCCGCCGTGGGCCCCTTGCTCGGTGACATTTCGGTCGCACCAAATAACCATGTCAGAATCTACAGGTATCTCCAAGAAGTCACAAAGTTGTTGCAAAGTTTCGGTGCGCTCACCTGAAACCAAGTCGACGAGATCTACGACAAACACCCGGCCCGGGCGACTGGCGATCTGCGCCTTATGCATTTTGAGCATGCGACGTTCCCATTGGGATAATGCCTCGAAAACATCGCTGGGGCCGAAGGTTTGCTGCACAAATGACGCCGCCACGTCTCGGCCATCACGAATTACTCCGATGACTTTGGACTGGGGGTAAATCAATTCGAGGCGATCGGCAACTCGGGCATTGGCCGGAGTTGTGTCGATCCACCGGAAACCAAGTGGGGCAACGTCAATCATGATCGACATAACCAGCCGCTGCGTTGCCGCGATTGGGTCGGCGTCGACGGTATCGAGATAAACATTGCTCAAAAACTCGAGTCGATCAGCTGAGATTGAGGTGTGCAATCCAACATCGCTGGCGCGTTGATACCAGCGATTTTTAAGTCGTTCAGCAGCAAGCTCCGCGGCCTCGCGAGCCTTTGTCGAGCCGGGCCTTCGGATCGCCACCGATAAGGCGTCCGCAAAGCCATCATTGCCAGCGATGAAACGAACTTCCATGGGGCGGGTGAGTACCAAATCACGATGGTGATCTAGCAGGTGCCCAACAACTGTTGACCCACTACGCCCGGTGCCGCCGACGAGAATCGGATTAATACAGTCGCGGCGAGATTCAGGCATCGTTCACCCTGACCTAGAGATAAAGACCGGTGCCAGCGGTGCTATGTCGATCAGCTGCCACGGCGTGGATATCCCGTTCACGAAGTAACACGTAATCAATGCCCTGTAACTCGATTTCACCGCGATCTTCTGGCTCGAAAAGAACGCGGTCACTAATTTCAACGGTCCGCACATTGGGGCCGATCGCTACGACTCGAGCCCATGAAAGTCGGCGCCCCACCTGAGCGGTTGCCGGGATCACGATTCCACCGGTTGACCGGCGCTCACCATCTTCGCCGCCTTGGCGAACTAGTACCCGGTCATGTAAAAGCTTGATCGGTACCGAACCATCGGCATTTGGTCGGGTGTTTGGGAGAGTGTCGTTTGAGGTCATGAGTAATGATCAGCCGCGTCGGCGCCGGGCGATTTTCAAAATTACGATGCCAGCGACAAACGCACCGACGACCGCCACCCGCTCGGGGCGAATACCGCCAAACTCATCGGTGAACCAGCCGGTGATGGCGCGGCCGCCGCGACGGACCATCGCGCCGGGGGTCATCTCACCTTTGAGGGTCGAGATCGTTGCCACCAGCTCTTGCCGGGCCGCAGCAATCTCAGCCTGGAGGTCGGCGGTGGTAGGTGGCGTGGTCTCAGACACGAGTTGAGCCTAGACCGCAGGCCACCGCGCAGGTCATGCGGGCACGTTTCGCGGATCAAACCCAAAGGGTAATTCGAGCCGATTGGCACGCATCAATGGGTCGTTAAGCAAGATATCGCGAGTCGGGCCATCGGCGACCACCACGCCTTCAGAGAGCACCACCGAGCGTGGGCATAACTCAAGGGCATAGGGCAGATCATGTGTCACCATGAACAAGGTGATGTCGAGGCTGCGCAAAATATCGGCTAATTCACGCCGGCTTGCGGGGTCGAGATTACTGGATGGTTCATCAAGAACCAAGATCTCTGGATGCATCGCTAAGACAGTCGCAACAGCTACCCGGCGGCGCTGCCCGAACGACAAATGGTGCGGGGGCCGGTCGGCGTATTCACTCATGGCCACTTGCGCGAGCGCCTCGTCAACTCTGGCATCCAAATCAGACCCGCTCAAACCCATATTTGCCGGCCCGAATGCTACGTCATCACGGACCGTAGGCATAAATAGTTGATCATCAGGGTCTTGGAATACCACGCCAACACGTCGGCGAATTTCAGCGAAGTTCTGCTTTTCGACGGGCAACCCGGCGACTTCTACGATGCCTTCGCCGCCACTAAGAAGTCCGTTTAGATGCAAAACCAAGGTGGTCTTGCCCGCCCCATTTGGGCCAAGTAGCGCGACGCGCTCACCTTTGGCGATTTCAAGATTAACCCCAAAAAGTGCCTGGTAGCCATCCGGATAAGCAAATGCCAGACCCGATATTCGAAGGCTTGGTGTCATCTTTGAATCCATAAAGCAGTAAGGGCAATCAATAGGCCGACGGCCGGTAACGACATTGCCGTGACCCAATCAGTCGGAGTTGTTGTCACAGCCACTAATTGTGGCAGTCTTCCGGTGTACCCGCGACTTAGCATTGCCAGGTGCACCCGCTCACCGCGCTCATAGGAACGGATGAACAATGCTCCACCTGATTGCGCGATTATCGGCCAGGATCTGATGCCGGTAGCAGTGAACCCCCGTGACTCACGAGCTAACTTCATTCGCTTCATTTCATCAGCTACTACGTGCGTGTATCGCAACATGAAACTGGCGATCTGAACCAAGAGCTCGGGCACTTTAAGTCGCTCTAAACCCATCAGGAGATCACGTGCCGGGGTGGTGGCGGCTAGCAGAATCGAACTGACAACTCCGAGGGTGCCTTTAATTAAAATCCCCCACCCGGCGAGCAGCCCCGCCTGCGAAAGGCTCAATCCCCAGACTTCGACGGTTGGACCGGAACCAAAAAATGGCATCAAGAGCGCGAAGAATATGAAGGGGACTTCAACCAGCATTCGAGGCAAGATGACCCGTGCCGGGATTTTTGCAAAGGCCGCAACTGCAACCAACATCAGCGCGAATAACCCGAAGGCCCAAAACTGATTTGGCGGAGTCATGATCACCGTGAAGATAAATAACACCATGGCAACAGTCTTGACTTCGGCAGGCAACCGGTGGATCGTCGAATGACGATGGACGAATAGTCGCTCGCCTACATCGTGACCGTGGGTGTGTGGACTAGGCACTGACCTGACCAGCGTCTTGCTTGGCTGCCTTTGATTTATTACTGCGCCCAATCAACCAAAACATACCGAACCCGATGATGGCAATTACCAGTACGCCTAGAACTCCAGCCAGGCCGCCAGATAAGCGAGCTGACTCAACACCCTCAATGCCATAGCCAGCTGTTGGCAGGTTGGCGTTTGCTGAATCCTGCGCATTGGCTAAGAAACCCTGGTCTCCGGCAACTTTCTCTAAGCCATCGGGTGAACTGCTCGCGTAATAGCTCACGAAGCCGGCAAGAAATAGTGAGAGAACTAAGCCAACACCAACGAAAACCCACGTGCTTCGCTTCGGCATATCAGGATCCGTTAGCCGGAGTCGAGACCGAAGGAGTCGTAACCAGCAACTTCTTTGGAAGGCGGTCGTGGACCCCGTACACAAGATCTGGGCGAACCAAAAACACTGCACCTACCGTCAAGGCGGTTATTAGGCCTTCACCGAGCCCGATCAAAATGTGGACACCAACCATCACAACAGTGACAGTGTTGATCGGGATCGTGCCGGTACCCCCGATTGCGTACTCCAACGCAAATGCCACTGCGGACATCGGAACGGAAACCAAACCGGCCGCGAAAGCTGCGGTCATCACCTTCGGCCTGGAAACCCCAATGATCTTGACTAGCCAGCGGAAGACAAACCAGCCGACCACCGCGGTGACCAGACCCATGTTGATGATGTTCAGCCCGATTGCGCTCAAGCCCCCATCGGCGAACAGCAGGGCTTGAACCAAGATGACCACGCTCACCGCCAACGCTCCGGCGTACGGGCCGATCAAGATCACCGCAAGGGCCCCACCCAATAGGTGGCCGCTGGTACCGGCCGCCACGGGGAAGTTCAGCATCTGCATCGCGAAGATAAAGACAGCCACCAGCCCGGCCAGCGGTGCGGTTTTCTCATCCAACTGCCGGCGGGCACCATTTAGGCAGAATGCCAGCCCAACCACCGCAATTACCCCCGCTACGGCGCTGGTGGGGGCATTGATGAAGCCATCAGGGATATGCATGGTGTGAATCTGCGCCAGATGGCTCTGCATTTGCACCCCTAAGTAAATTTACGTTTCCACGACCCTTGCTTAATCATATTCTATGTCAGGTGCAAAAGATTCGCAATTAGAGACTGAGCGGCCCTGAATGCGCGCGTTTTGGTCGTGAAATCGGTAAAAACCCCGGGTTTCACGACAAAAATAAGCGCACTCAATTGCAACTGTCGGCCCTATACCGGGTGGCCCGAATTAGTGACCCCTAAACTCCGATAACTACGCGGGAGTGGTGGAATGGCAGACACGCCGGCTTTAGGTGCCGGTGTCTTCGGACGTGCGGGTTCAAGTCCCGCCTCCCGCACTAAGTTCAGAGGATGGTCGAGAAAACCTCGGACCAGTGGTCAACTTGAGGTGCTCCGGCGAAGTACGGCCCGATCAATTCGCGCCATTTAACAAAGCTCTCCGACTCCCTGAATCCAATCGTGTGATCTTCGAGGGAGGCCCAACCAATGAGCAGCACATACGAATCCGATCGCTCAACCCCGTGGCGTAATTCGAGATTCACGAAACCGCTGGCCGGACGGAGCACTGTGTCGACCGCCTCGGCTACTGCTGCTTCGAAATCGGCGTGGGTACCGGGCAAAATATCAATGAGCGCGATTTCGAGAATCATGTCCCTCAGGCTAGTAGATGCGAAAGCGTCGGCGCTAGGGCCGCGATTGCGAGGCCGCGGTGGCTGATCGCATCCTTGCTGGCTGAATCCATCTCAGCGGTGGTGATTGAGTAGCCCTCTGCGATAAAAATTGGGTCATACCCGAACCCGTTGGTCCCGCGCGGAGTATCAATAATGCGCCCGGCCATGGTGCCCTCAACGACTTTTTCGGCACCACTGGGCATAACGATGGCAGCGGCACAGTGAAATGAAGCAGTGCGCCGGTCAGAAGCTACATGACTGATTTGGGCTAATAGGAGTTGAAGGTTGGCCATGTCATTGCCGTGGGTTCCGGCCCAGCGCGCCGAGAAGATACCCGGCATGCCACCTAGTGCATCAACACAAAGCCCCGAGTCATCCGCTATGGCCGGTAAACCGGTGAAAGCGCAAATCTCACGAGCCTTTAGAAGCGCATTCTCAGCGAAGGTAGTGCCAGTTTCATCAACATCTGGGAGGTCTGGAAATTCTCGGATGCCGACAAGGTCAAGACTCAGGCCAGCTTCATGAAGGATGCGGCGCATCTCGTCAATCTTGTGCTCGTTCCGGCTGGCGATAACGACCTTGATGGTCATGTACCGAGAGCCGCCTGTTGAAGTTTGGTCAGATCAACACAGCCTCGGGCGGCGAGTGCTAACAACTGATCAAGGAGGGCGCGGTCAAAGGGCTCGCCTTCGGCGGTGCCCTGTACCTCAATGAATCGACCATCACCTGTCATAACCACATTCATGTCGGTATCCGCGCGCACATCATCG
>NSHP01000027.1 GCA_002737125.1 Actinomycetota bacterium
GAGAGCAAATGGCACGAAGCAAAGGCCGGCGATCAAAGTGTCGTAACCACGCAGGATTTGCAGATAGAACGGCAAGGTGAAAGTGATGCCTGAAAGCGCAAAGAATGACAAAGATACGGCCACCAAGCTCACGGCATAGCCTCGGTTCCGAAACAATGAGACATCAAAACTGGAATGATCACTGCGGGCTTCAAGGAATAAGAACAATGCAATTACCGAGATACCAGCAAGCACTGGAATCACAACCCCGGGATCCAACCAGCTTTTAGTTGCGGACGCATTAATGATGCCGTAGATCAATGCGGTGAGACCAATGACCGAGAGCGCCAAACCCGGCAGGTCCAAGCGTCGCGGATTTGGGTCTTTAGTTTCGGGCACCACCCGAATAATCGCGATCAGACCAACGATGACAATTGGCACATTGACCAAGAACACTGAGCCCCAATCATTGCCGATCAACCAATTTGACCACTGCGGATTTTGAAGCAGCACCCCACCAAGAATCGGTCCCAGCGCAACCGCGGCCCCTACTGAGCCAGCCCACGCACCAATGGCTTTACCCCGCTCGTGCGGGGGGAAGACGACAGTGATGATGGCCAAAGTAGTTGGCATCACCGCCGCACCACCTACCCCCATTACCGCTCGAAAGCCGATGAGCATGCCTGCACTAGACGAAAAAGCACAGATCACCGAAGCCAAAGCGAACAGCACCAATCCAACGATCAGAATCTTTTTGCGCCCGATCCGATCCCCAAGCACCCCCCAGGTAAATAGCAGCGCGGCAAAAGCCAAGACATACGAGTCCACCGCCCAAACGAGTTCACCTTGGCTGGCATTTAGATCCCGCTGAATAGTGGGCAGCGCAATATTCAAAATGGTGTTGTCGAGAACTACCACAAGCAAGCTGACCACCAAGACACTCAGAATTACCCAGCGCCGTGGGTGGCCCTCGCCAGAAGCCATCCACGCCTCATTGGGCTTGACCTGCTGGGTCATTTGGACTCCTTTTGGCATCACGAATAAGTAATGCGTAACAACAGTTGGCCCATCCTTAATTCGAAACGATAACGTATCGTAATTCCCTTCGGGGCGCCACTAGCCATACCTGAGGCTTTCATGCCATGCTTCTCTCGTCCGGGGACTCCGTGGGGAGCCTCGAGATTGGAGCGCACCATGGAGTTAGTTCGCACGCCACTTGTGAGCAGTGACACCCAACCCGTTCTCTACGGAGCCGATCCGGCCCGCCGTATTACGATGCGTGACCTCCAAGCGGCCACCGATAAAGGCCAACGCTGGCCGATGATCACCGCCTATGACGCGCTCAGCGCCGGGGTTTTTGATGATGCTGGTATCCCGGCACTATTAGTAGGTGACTCTGCAGGCATGGTGGTTTTCGGTCACGACACGACAATTGCGGTCACAGTCGAAGAACTTGTCATGCTGGTACGCGCCGTCGTCAAGGGCTCAAAACGCGCCCTGGTGATAGCCGACCTGCCCTTTGGCAGTTACCAAGCTTCGCCGGCTCAGGCGTTGGACACCGCGGTGTTCTTTATGCAAAAGGGCGGTGCCCATGCGGTCAAGCTCGAGGGTGGCGCAGCGGTACTCCCCCAGATTGAGCTACTAGCCAATTCCGGAATCTCAGTGATAGGGCATCTGGGACTAACCCCCCAGTCGGTCAATCTGCTCGGTGGCTACCGGGTGCAAGGACGCGGCGAAAGCGGCGAGCTGCTCCTCCGTGATGCCAAAGCCCTCGAAGCCGCCGGTGCGACCGCGGTTGTACTAGAGCTCGTGCCTGCTGATCTTGCCGCCCGAGTCAGCGAAGTCCTCACGATTCCGACTATCGGTATCGGCGCCGGCCCACATACAGATGCCCAGGTCATCGTCTGGCAAGACCTCGTCGGCTTGACCTCAGGGCCGACACCAAAATTCGTTAAGCGTTACGCCGATCTGCGTTCGATCATGACCGAAGCGGTTACCGACTGGGCCAGTGAAGTTGCAAGTGGCGATTATCCGGCAGCAGAGCACACCTACAAATAAGGGTTTAGACGTCGGTTATTCGGACCCCAGCATGCGCCTTGTAACGACGGTTCATCGCAATGAGGTTTGCGGTCAGCGCCTCAACCTGATGGCAGTTACGCAATCGGCCCGCAAAGATCCCCCGCATGCCAGGGATGCGATTAGCCAGGGCTTGCACAATGTCGGTGGCGGCGCGGTCATCACCGAGCACCAAGACATCGGTATCGATTGAGTCCACGGTTTCGTTCAGAAGAAGTACCGCCGAGATGTGATGGAAAGCTCCAACCACCTGGCTATCGGGTAGCAAAGTGGCGGCCTGCTGGGCCGCCGAACCCTCGGCTACAGCCAAAGCAAAAGCCCCCTGCTTATCGAAACCCAGCGGATTTGCGCAGTCAATCAGGATCTTCCCAGCCAACTCTGCCCGCAGCGAGGCAAGTAATTCACCGTGGCCATCCCACGGGATAGCGGCAATAATTACGTCAGTACTGGCAGCACAGTCTCGATTGCTGGCCCCTGTGATGCCATAACCCAAACTCGCAGCTGAGTCTTGTGCCCGAGTTGCATCACGCGAACCAACAACGACTTGTTGACCAGCTATTGCGAATCGCCGAGCCAGCCCTCGACCTTGTTCGCCGGTGCCGCCGAGCACACCAATTCGTAAATGAGCAACGTCAGGAAGTATGTGTGGGTCGGGAATTACAACTGCATCAGCCATAGTGCCAAATAATGCCAGATGTTGCAAATAGGGACCAATCGGGGCTGTCTAGTTGCGTTATTGTCCGAGAAAAAAGTGCATCACATAGCACGCGCGCGACACGAAATGACACACCGACATGAATATGCACGAATTTCACCATGTTTTCTGTCAGAGTTCTCCTGAGGGTTCCTGCACCAGAGCCGGGACCTACGACACGGGAGGCAACGTGGCGGCAGTAAAGAAGGCAGCCAAGAGGGCGCCGGCGAAGAAGTCGGCCCGTAAGGTAGCCAAGAAGGCAGCAAAGCGCCCAGCCAAGAAGGCTGCAAAGCGCCCAGCAAAGAAGGCAGCAAAGCGCCCAGCCAAGAAGGCTGCAAAGCGCCCAGCAAAGAAGGCCGCAAAGAAGGCCGCAAAGCGCCCAGCCAAGAAGGCTGCAAAGCGCCCAGCAAAGAAGGCCGCGAAGAAGGCAGCAAAGCGCCCAGCGCGCAAGGCCGCTCGTCGTCGCGTCGCGAAGAAGGCCTAGTTCGGCCCCAAGCGTGAACGTGAAAGGCCCGCACCATTTGGTGCGGGCCTTTCACGTTACTAGTGCGTAGGGCTTCCACCTAGACTGCAGTCCATGCCAGCAAATACTCGCCCTGTCCTGACTCCAGGCACGATCTCCGCCGAGCGCGCAGTGCCAACGAATATCCCTCGTCCGTCGTATGTCGGCAAACCAGCGCCAGTGCAATATACCGGCTCTGATGTCCAAGATGAGGCAACCGTGGCCGCGATGCGAATTGCCGGGCGTATTGCCGCTGATGCCTTGGTCGAAGTAGGGGCAAATATTACTCCTGGAGTAAGCACAGACGAACTCGATCGGATCGGGCACGAGTACCTCTGCGACCACGGCGCTTACCCCTCGACTTTGGGCTACCGCGGCTACCCCAAGTCACTTTGCTCATCACTTAATGAAGTCATCTGCCACGGCATCCCAGACTCCACGGTGCTAGTCGATGGAGACATCTGCAATATCGACATCACCGCCTTCATCGGCGGAGTCCATGGCGACACTAATGCCACTTTTCTGGTTGGTGAGGACGTCGACGAGGCATCCAAGCTGCTGGTTGACCGCACCCGCGAGGCCACCCGTCGTGCAATCGCGGCCGTCGCACCTGGCCGCCCACTCAATGTCATTGGTCGAGTCATAGAAAGTTACGCCCGTCGCTTCAACTATGGAGTGGTGCGGGATTTCACCGGCCACGGCATCAGCACCGCATTTCATTCTGGTTTGGTCGTGCCGCACTACGACGACCCCGGATCCGATCGTATTTTGGAGATCGGCATGACATTTACCATCGAGCCGATGCTGACATTAGGCACCCATGACTACTCGATGTGGCCTGATGGCTGGACGGTGGTAACCAAGGATCTGCGCCGGACCGCTCAGTTCGAACACACTTTGGTCGTGACCGAGGCCGGGGCTGAGATTTTGACACTGCCGACCGGTGCGACAAATTGGTGAGCGCACTCCAATTAAAAATCCTCGAGGGAAAGTACCAATTTCAACTAATTTAAGTACACTTAGCAGGTGACTAAGTGGCTGAGTGCTGATGAGCAGCAATCATGGCGCTCATTCATCACCGCTTGGACTTTGCTCAATCACCAACTAAACGACGACCTCCAAAGCCGACATGGCATGACCATCGCTGATTATGAAATTCTGGTTCGCCTTAGCGAAACCGAAGGCCGGAGGATACGCATGAGTGAATTGGCAGAGGCGACCTTAGCCTCCCGCAGCCGCCTGTCACATCAAGTCGGACGCATGGAGACTGCCGGCCTCGTAACACGTGAAGAGTGCACCGAAGACCGCAGGGGCTCATTCGCGGTACTCACCGATGCTGGCTGGCAAGCACTTGTTGCTGCTGCTCCAACCCATGTCACCGGTGTGCGAACCAACTTAGTTGATGTCCTGAGTAAATCCGAATTCAAGGCTCTGGGCGACGCGTGCCAAAAAGTGACCGCAGCCAACGACCAAGTTTCATTTTATGGCGCCTGAAGTAGCCGCAAAAATTGTGATAATTGCATCCCTTGGCTTGATGCTGAAGCCGTGACCCAAGACTTTGCGAAAGTCGCTACGGGCTCAAAATTAGGCCCGTTTGCTCTCGACGCCGTGATCGTTGCTGCGATCAGCATCTTTAGTGCTTTTCTTTCCGGTTCACGACAATGGGCCGGATCCAATTCCCCGGACTCTGAGTTCTATGCATCACTGGCCCTATTCGGCAATGAGGTCACCGATCGGGCAATTGAGCCGGCCTACTTCTGGACCCGCCTTGGTTTCATTGCCCCGGTCCGCGGACTTATCTCGCTTCTAGGCCCATGGGCTGGTTTCGCGCTCTGGCGCTTCTTGCTGATTGCCTTGATTGTGGCTTCCATTTATTGGTTGATTCGCCAAGTGAGCTCACGCAAATTAGCCAGCGTCATCGCCTTGTTCGCGGCGCTGAACACGATGGTTCTCAGTTATGTCGGTAACCCTTATCTGACAGGCACCATCCTCGCTGCCACCTTACTGTTCATCGCGCTAGCCACGTGGTGCACATTTGGCACTCCACGCATTTACTGGCTACCCGCATTTATTTCTGGGGCGACCGCCGCTTGGCTCTTGATGCTTAACCCATACGCCTGCTTCCTGGCGCTCTCGATGTGGGTTGGCATTCGACTAGTAGGTGTTTTCGTGGCCCAAACCGATCGTTGGCGGGCTTTGCTCTTCGACGCAATTGCGGCAATAACCGGGTTCGCTCTCAGCTTCATCACTTTTATCGCATTGGGCCTAATCCTTTTTCCGGGTCTGAACTGGGTAAGCACCTACTTGTACTGGAACGGGCGACTGAACTACGTGGATTTCATCAGCGACCCCACGATTTGGGCCAGCGATATCGCCCTACTCGTACCAGTTTCGGCACTTGTTATTGCCACCATTGCAGCGGTAACCACCCGCGGTAACCGCTGGGCTGTTACCGCGGTGATAATCGCCTTGACCAACATCGCATTCACCGCAATTTATTTTGCACTGGTGCCCGGGCCTTGGCTTGAAGCCCCGCATTATGTCGCCAAGTTGTGGCCAGGCTCACTCGCAGCTATCGGGCTTGCCGCGGCCGCACTTTTACAGCGCCGCAATTTCCGGTCCTTCGCCCTCCTAGTGCCGCTCGCGGCCCTACCACTGATTTTGTGGAGTGGTAGGTGGGCAGAAGTTATCGAGCGTCCAATGGGCGCCTTGATCGCACTACTAATTTGCCTAGGATTTTGGGTGGCGGCCAGCATCACGCGGCGGTCGGGTGACTTAACTTCGATTCTTGCCGTGTTGACCGCTCTAGCAATCACAGCGGTCGGCATGCAACTACTCCAAAATGGGCGCGGCCTAACAGGCATCTACGGCCAGTACCCATTTCGCGCGGCCTACGTGGATTTCAGCGGCGAGCTAATTATGCGCGAAAAGATCAAGGCCGAACAATGGATTATCAATAACACTTCATCAGCTGATGTCATCGGGATCTGGACCGACCCAGAACACCAGATGGCAGCGGTGGCTGCGATGCAACTTTGGGGCTACAACAACGTCTCCACCGAAGCAACACTCACCCGTGAAGAGGTTGATAGCCTCGAACTCAGCACACCAACCGCTATCGCCATGTATGCGCCAACCCGCGAACAAGTTGATGTATTTTGGGGCAGTATCCCCCCATGGGCCCGGCCTTCACCACCGGAGTGCACCACGGTAGAGATTCCCGGCATCGGCGTCCAGGACGCTTACGTGTGCCTTACCTACTTGCGTTGGGTGGGCTAACAGGCCGATCAGCAGTCGACTAACTCCAGGGTTCCGGTGTGGACGTCATAGATTGCTCCCGCCACAGCAACCGTGTCGGGTATGAGCGGGAATGATCGAATACGAGTGACATCAGTAATCAGTGCCGCCCGCTGATCGGTCACTGTCCGAAATTCAAGGCTTCTCGTATCAACACCATATTGTTCGGCAATCGTCGCATGGATTTCCGGCTCCTGTGCCTGAGCCATCCGGCAATCGGTATGCGGCATAACCAAGATACGGTCGACACCAAGTAGGTAACTCGCCAAGACCAAAGTCCGTAAAACGTCCTCGGTAACACGGGCACCGGCATTACGCAAAATCTTGGCGTCCCCGGCCTCCATACCCACAACGGCCAGCGGGCTAATACGTGAATCCATGCAGGTCACGATGGCCAAGCCCCGTTGGGCCCGACCGGGTTGGCCCGCGAAGGAGAAGTCAGCGGCAAACTCTCGATTGGCCTCGATTACGTCAGCGAATGACTCGGCAGGGAAAGGTGAAATCATGCCGCGAGTGTACCTAGACTCCGTACGCGACAATGGGTCCCATGTCAACAGCAGCCCCAAAGCTCCCGCGTCCGGGCCCTGCCGAAATCGGCCTGCGCGTGACCATACGATTACATGAGTCCGGTGGCCCTACCGAGCTACTAGGTTTCCTGGAAACTTTGACGACTATCCGTAAGCGAAATGGCGAGATCGTCACCTTTGACCCCGAGCAGGTAGTGGCGTGGCGCATTGTTTTACCCCCCGCCAAGGGGTGAGCTAAATCATTCACATGAATTCCACATGTTTGCCCAAGGAGTAACACAAATATGCGGGGCATTCTTGCCTTAATCGACCAAGGGCCCCACCGAGGGGACCCTGAAAAAAGGAGAATTCCATGAACCGCAATGTAAAATTGGGTACCCGCGCCGCAGTAGCCGTAAGTACACTCGCGCTCGTTATTGGCGCAGGAGTTGGCACGGCGAATGCCGCTGGCAACGGTGGCGGTGGGCCCAAGGGTGCCGCGCTCTCAGCACTCGTGACCGCCGGCACCATCACCGAAGCGCAAAAGGAAGAGTTCCGGTACGAAATGCACGAGGCCAAAGAAGCCGCTGAAGCAAGTGGCGTGAAGGTTGAGTGCGCTGTCATTGAAGCCAGGGTGCTCAGCGGATTGGTGAGCGAGGGCACGTTGACCCAGTCACAGGCCGATGCCATCAAGGCTGCTCGGCCTGCACGCCCAGAGCGGGCGGCGAGCACCACGAGCGCAACCGGAACTACGGGCGGCGCCCGCACCACGGATGCCACCCGCACCGATGGCGGCCCACTTGCCGCACTCGTTGCGAACGGCACCATCACCTCGGCCCAGGCCGATGCCATCAAGGCGGCCCATCAAGATCGCCCGGCGGGTGCCCGAAACGGTGGTACCCGACCAGCTCCCGTGCCAGCCAGCTAATTTACTGATTGCGACGGCGGCCGGGCTCATACTGGGCCTGGCCGCCGTGCAGTTACGTCGCAACTCGTTGGGTAGCGACGAGGGCAACAAAGACCACTAGACGGGGAGGACAAATGACCGCCACCGTATTGGTCGTTGACGATGAGCCCAACGTGAACGACCTCATCTGTGATGCGTTGCGCCTTGCCGGCTACCAGACGGTCTCGGCATCCCATGGCATGGCGGCACTGCACATCTTGCGCGAATCCCCCATCGCCCTTGTCGTACTAGATATCAACATGCCAACGATGGACGGCTACGAGGTACTAACTCGGATGCGGGCCTCCGGCGATGCCACCCCGGTTATCATCTTGACCGCTCGGCAAGATCGAGACGACACCAGTGCCGGCTTCAAGCTCGGAGCCGACGACTTCGTAAAGAAGCCTTTTGGCATTGAAGAGTTGACACTTAGAGTCGCGGCGGTGCTGCGTCGATCACGCGGCGAGCAGACCTCATCTGCAATCCGCGTTGGATCATTGACACTCGACCCAGATACGCACGAGGCAACTTGCGATGAAGAGGTGCTGGTACTATCAGCGACCGAGTTTCGCCTACTACAGGTGTTGATGGAAAATGCCAACAGGGTAATAACTAAAGACCAATTGCTTCGCCAGGTCTGGGGGTTTGATGCTGGCACTGAAACGACCGTACTTGAAACTTATATTTCCTACCTCCGCAAGAAGCTCGGCTCCGGTGTAACTATTCGAACCGTGCGCGGGGTCGGCTACCAATTGCTCGCTGATAAGAACAAATCATGAGCCTTAGATCCCGAATCACGCTCCTGACGGGGTTACTGATTCTGTTCTCGACTGCCATTCTCGGTGCCTTTGTGTATTTCACGGCATCAAGTATTCAGTACCAAACGATCGACAACGGCCTTCGATCAGCGGTCGCGGATGCCCGAATCCAAAACCTCGCCGATAACCCCCGCCCCGCCCCGCCCGACGCCTACAGCCAAATTGCGATTGGCCGGGTTAATCGCGATAACACGATCACCGTGCTGCGCCAGGCTGGATACACCTCCGACCCTTTACCATTCCCGACGTTGACAGCAGCCCAGCTAGCCCAGTCACAGCAAACAGCAATCACCGTTCCTGGTGAGGTCACTTATCGGGTTTTGGCGCGCCAGCCAGACCCCAAAAGGGCGATGGCGGTGGCCGCCACCCCCTTAACGGACGTGGAAAGTAATCTGAAACAACTCGCGATATCGATTATCGCGGCCGTTGCCCTAGTCACAATTATCGGCGCCCTCACCTCTTGGGCCGTGGTACGCAGGTTCTTCCGCCCGGTCGATGCGATGGTTGACTCAGCCCAAGCCATCGCTCAGGGTGATACCAAGCGGCGGGTACCAACGGCCCAACCCGGCACCGAACTTGGTGAACTGTCAGTAGCACTAAATGCGATGATCGGTGCCTTAACAGAATCAATCACCAGGGTCGAAGCATCCGAAGTTCAACTTCGAAAGTTTGTCTCCAATGCTTCACATGAGATCCGGACCCCACTTACGGTCATCCGAGGCTACGTCGAGCTCCTACAAAATGAAAGTCCGGATGCATCCGGCTTGCAGGCAAGGGCGCTCACTCGCATTGCTACCGAGAGCCACCGACTCGAAGGCCTAGTTACCCAACTCTTGGTCTTGGAGAATATGGATGCTCTCGCCCAACAGGAGTTTGCGGCATTTGATCTGTCACAAATCGTCCGTGACTTTTTTGCGGATCTAACCGCACTGAACCCTGGTAGACCACTCCTGCTTGATCTTGGCAGTTGCTTCATAAATGGTGAACCGAATGCGTGGCGCCAATTGGTCTCTAACCTGGTGCAAAACATTTCACGGCATACCCCGCCTGACGGAGCGGTCGAAGTGCATTTGAGCCAACATGGCGGCGAAACAGTCTTGACAGTTGACGATGCAGGCCCTGGTATCCCAATTGGGCAACGTGAGGCGGTTCTCCAACGATTCACCCGGCTAGATGAAACCCCATCAACCTCAAGTGGGGGTTTCGGGTTAGGCATGAGCATCATTGGCGCGGTTATCACCGCCCATGGCGGTCGTCTCGAACTCCTAGACAGCCCACTAGGTGGGCTGCGGGTGCAGATAACCATCCCTGCCAACTAGGGCAGACTCGGCCGCTTTCACATAAAACCCACATCTTTCGCTGGGTCACTTCGCAACTTCACCCGTGATGCTCGCTCTTAGAACCCTAACTTAGGAGGAGCAATGCCAAAGACATCCAAAATCACATCTGCTACCAATATGTCGCGCCGTGCGCTACTCGGTGCCGCGGGTCTGGGTGCCGCGGGTCTGGGCGCAGCAAGTCTTGGCGTCGTGGGCGCTACCTCTGCATTAGCTGACGATCGCCACCACGGGAGGCCGATGCCACCGGCACCGACACGTCCTGAAGTTGCCTTTTATGGGCGCAGCCAGGCCGGTATCGCTAATCCCCCGCCGGCCCACCTTCAGTTCGCGGCGATAGACATCACCATCACTTCTCGGGCGGCTCTTATCGGCCTCCTGAGAGACCTAACCCAGGGCGCCGCCCGTTTGACTTCGGCTTTACCAGTTGGCAAAACCGGCGCGGTAAACGGGCCGGCGGCCGTCGCCCCAGAAGACACCGGAGAGGCGCTAAACTTACCGACCGCCGGCCTCACCATCACTTTTGGTTTCGGCCCCGAACTATTTACAAGTAAGTCCAATGGAGATCGATTCGGGCTGGCCAATATGCAACCTGCCGGATTACAACAATTTCCGAACTTCAAGGGTGATGAGCTAGTTGCCGGGCGTATAGGTGGAGACATCTGCATCCAAGCATGTGCCGATGACGCCCAGGTCGCGATGCACTCGGTGCGTAATCTCATGCGCATTGCGGGTTCTCGCGCCAAAGTGCGTTGGACTCAAGCGGGATTTAACCGGGCTGCGTCACTAAACAATGTCACCACCACCCCGCGCAATCTTTTTGGCTTCCGCGATGGCACTAACAACCTAAACACTAATGATCGCGCAGCAATGGATGAATTCGTCTGGGCTAAATCCTCCGATGGCGCCGCCTGGATGGACGGGGGCAGCTACCTTGCCGTGCGGCAGATTCGCATGCTAATCAGTGACTGGGATGACTCGGTGCTCAAAGAGCAAGCGGATGTTTTCGGGCGGACCAAATCAGGTGGCGCACCGCTTTCAGGTGGCACCGAATTCACCGCGCCGGACTTTTCCAAGCTGTCAGCAGACGGTAAGTGGGCTATTGCTCCTGACTCACATGTGGCGCTCGCGCATCCGCAGAATAATGGCGGAGTCCGTATTTTGCGTCGAGCCTTCAACTACGCCAACTCAGACGAGGCTAGCGGGGCCGCGGATGTGGGGCTTTTCTTCATGTCCTATCAACGTGATCTGAATCGGCAGTTCGTAGCTTTGCAATGCCAACTTTCTGAAAGTGATTTATTAAACGAATACATCCGGCACACGGCTAGTGCTGCGTTCGCGGTACCCCCCGGTACTTCTCCTGGTGGGTACATCGGAGAAACATTGCTGGCGTAGCGGCCAAGGGCATGTACGCTACACACATGCCAGAACTTATGCAGCCAGCAGCAGGACACTCGCCAGCACATGGCAAAGTTCACGTTGCCGTACTGGGCCTGGGCCGAATGGGTACTGCGATAGCTAACAAGCTCGTCGGTTCGGGATTTGAGGTCACGAGGTGGAATCGCAATGGCAGCCTTAACTCTGACTCGAAAGCCAGACTTGCTGCGGCTCTTCAGGGCGCATCGGTCGTGGTCTTGAGCCTATTCGACGGTAAAGCCTGCATCGAGGTTAGTGAACTGGCGCAACCGCATTTGGAAGCTGATGCTCTAGTACTCAACACCAGCACTATTGCTCCCAGCGAGGCGAAACTACTTGCTGACTTCTTCACCGCGAACAAGGTTAGTTACGTACAGGCCCCGGTGATGGGTTCGGTGCCGGCCATCGGCAATGGCGTGGCAACCGTCATCCTCGGGGGTGCA
The DNA here is from genome assembly GCA_002737125.1 of Actinomycetota bacterium. Classification (GTDB taxonomy): domain Bacteria; phylum Actinomycetota; class Actinomycetes; order S36-B12; family S36-B12. Next base: position 12,015 of record NSHP01000027.1, read on the forward strand.
CGAACCGCTATTGACCGAGCCAGACCTGTAATTGATACTTTTTCGCAGGCAGTTCTTGAATTTGAAAGTGCTGAGGCGGCGGCAGGCGCCAAGTTGCTTTCAAATCATGCCCTCGCCGATGCGCTGCTGGCGATTCGTCAGGCACTACTGGTCAGCGGGCAACTGGGATTGCCAATCGATCGCGCCTTGGATGTCTTGGAGCTGGGGCCGCTCGCGCCGATGGTTAAGGGCAAGCGCGCCAGGATAGAAGCCCAAATCGAATTTTCCTCCGCTGATGCCACTCTTGCCGGACTGATCAAGGATTTGGAGTTGGCCGCCGAAGTTAGCCCAGCGGCGGCCGAGACCAACTTCAAGCTCGCCGATCTAGTGCGCGAATTGAAAATCGACCCGAATGCCGATATCGCCGATCTCCCCCGGAGTGCAATCCCCTAAGTCGCTCTTTAGGCTGCTGGACCAGCAGGAGGAGTTGTAGGAAATACTTTGATGTCCCAAATGGCAGCCATTGGAAGAGAAAGAATCGCATCCATAACGATCTCCTGATTTTCACCGGCCGTTTCAATAAACGCAGTTCTTTTTGGCATCGAGATTTTGATAGAGGTAATGATTCCAAGCGCCTCTAGCTCTTTTGCACGCGCTTGCTCGGCTGGAATAAGTGCTTGAATCTGTTCCATCGTGGCTTCGGCTTTAAAGGTTGAAACAATCATGAATGTTTGCATTCCATGACCCTAAATGGCTTAAAGGTGTTCTGCAATAATTGAATAAGAGATGAGTCGCCCTATAAGCCGTAACTGTTAGAGCGCCTCGAACTCTGCCAGGTGCGGGCCATCATTGTCCCGGTACATCTCTTTGCCAAGTTGCCAAGGAATGAAAGTGGACGAGTTGGCCTGTAAGCCGGATCCTGTTCCTCAATCGCCTTGCGGCGACCAATTCGGTGATCATCCATCTGCGACTGCCGTTACCGACAGCCTGGTGCGGTCTACCTGCAGACATTGAACGGGCCGCTCGTCTGCACAGGCCTTTCGGCCCTCTTGACCTTGCTCCAGGTGGGGTTTACCAAGCCACATGGGTCACCCCATGTGCTGGTGGTCTCTTACACCACCGTTTCACCCTTACCAGGATTGCTCCTGGCGGTCTGTTTTCTGTGGCACTTTCCCGCGGGTTGCCCCGGGTGGGCGTTACCCACCACCTTGCCCTAAGGAGTCCGGACTTTCCTCGACGTGATTGCTCACGCCGCGATCACCCGGCCAACTCGTCCGCCCTTACAGTACGCGATCGCCAAGCCGTGGTCGACTAATTAAGCTTAAACGTTTTATTGGTTTGGTCGGTAATACCGGGGAAAGTGACTCTGGCCTTACTGAAAACCTTGGCCCCTTTGACGGTTTTGGGGTTCCAAGTCATCCACCTCAAGGTCTCAGGTGCCACATTTGCATCGGCAGAGGCCAGCACAATACCCATTGGCTTAGCTGAGAGCTCACCGCAATTACTAACTTGGGCATACTTGAGCGCGCAAAGCTTCAGGCACCACCGGCAGCCCATCAGGATTCCCCGCTTGATTCTCGCAGACAGACTCCGGTGCCATCAGGACCAACATGTCGGTGTCCTGACGAAATAAGAAGCGATCCGAAGTCGGCTCACTACCGGGGCCATTAATAGTGGCAACAACATATGTCCACGAGTCGGCGCACGTGGCAACATCGACCGAGTCAATGCCCAACCCAGACTCCGAAACGATGTGCTCTATCTCGTCGCGGGCGTCAGTGAGATCACAGGCGGTGTCGACCGCCGGCGCAGCGCAGGCGGTGAGCATCGATGAGGCAAGAAGAAGTATTGCGCCGGCGATACCCGCACCGGCCGCTGCTCGACGGGGTTTGCGGTCCGATAGCGTCACCATGTGCTTATTGTGCTCCCACCAAGTGAAGGGAAGACTGCTGCGACCCGCGGGCAACCGATGAAACCGGCCCAATTGTCTTTCCCGGAGCTAACCAAGGCCCGAAGCCAAGTCTTATCGGCCTTACACACCTTATGCGCGAAAGACGAGGGCCTGGCTGCACAGATTTTGGATCTGGGGCCAAAACAACATGATGACATTCGAAGAAATGCACTGCTCAAAAAGGCACCAGCCGGTCCGGCGATCGAGGTCTACACCGGGGTGCTCTATGACGCACTAGACGTAGCAACTTTGACCACCACGCAGCGTCGTCGTTTAGATAAAAACGTGGCAATCGCCTCAGGCCTATTCGGTCTCCTGCGGCCAAGCGACAAAATCCCGGCCTACCGATTAAGTGGCGACGTAACACTGCCCACGATTGGATCACTAGCGCAGTACTGGCGCACCTTCGTTAGCGCGGTCATCGAATCGGTGCCCGGGGTCATCCTCGATTTACGATCTAGTGCATATGTTGCACTCGGGCCGATCCCGCCCGCTGCAGCCCAGCGCGCGGTGTTTGGGCGCGTCCTGCTGGAACGAGGTGGCAAGAGATCGATTGTCAGCCATCACAACAAGGCAACCAAAGGGCGCTTGGTTCGAGCCCTTATGCAATCAGGTGCCGCACCGAAGAACATCAATTCACTAATTACCGCAATAACCGAGGTGGGATTTTACTGCGAACTTAATGAGGCCACCAAGTTAGGACTGCCAGCCACATTGGACATCATCGTGCGCGAGGCGTAACTCTCGCCTACGTCCCATCTGGCACGGGCACCTTGCGCAAGTGCGCCGCCTCCGAGAAGCCAAACATCGAGGAATTGCCATCGGGAAACCACGCCAAGGTAGTGATCGAGCACGGCGCAAGCTCCATACGAAAAACACTGCCAAGTGGCGCACCAACCGCTATACCGGCCATGATCTTGATTGGCGTCACATGCGCGATTACCGCCAACTTCTTACCCGGATACCGCTCAATCAAACGCCGCCGGCCCCGATCAACCCTGAGCTTAACTTCATCTAGTGACTCACCACCTGGCGGTGCCACCTTCGTGGAGCGAAGCCACTCATCAACTAGATCGGGCCAGCCCGCCTGAACTTCCGCAAAAGTCAAACCATCCCATTCACCAAAAGCACACTCGGCAAAATCCGCGTCGGTTTCAATGTCGACGCCGATCACCTTTGCTACCTGTTCGGCGGTCTGCTGCGTCCGGAGCAATGGCGAGGCAATGATGAGTTCAGTGCCACCACGCTCGGCAAGTTCACCCGCCAATGCCTTCGCCTGCAGCAGGCCGATCGGGGCGAGCGGAAGGTCTTGACCCCCGGCGCCACTGAAGCGTTTCTCCAGACTGAACGCCGTGGCTCCGTGCCGGGCCATCACGGTAATTGTCGGAGGGCCTATGTCCGTCCAACCAACCATTCGATTCGCCGGTCGGGCTTTTTCGACAATCGCCCGCGCATGCGCCTCTTGAGCGTCGCCGGCAACGTCATCAAGGTCAAGATCTGGTTGCCTTTCGCCTTGCAGCCGTACCAGCTCATTCGGCCCGCCCGCTAGCGCCAAGTCGAGGATCTCGTTGACCAAGGCGTCGGCTACCACATTTTGCGCCCGGGGCACCCAAACATAGGTAACGCGCCCCGGCGGGAAAATATCTCGGGCAGCGAGCGCTAGTTCGCGCATATCTGGATGTTTGATCTTCCAGCGGCCTGACATCTGTTCAACGATTAACTTCGAATCGAGGCGGACCTCAATTTTTGCATCGGGGTCGAGTGCAAAAGCTTGCTCAAGGCCGCGAATGGCACCGCGGTATTCGGCAACGTTATTGGTGGCCACGCCGAGGTACTCGGCAACTTCAGCGAGAATCACGCCGGTAAGGCCGTCGCGCACCACGGTCCCGTAGGCGGCCGGGCCGGGATTTCCGCGCGAGCCGCCGTCGGCTTCAACAATAAATAAGCGAGTCATTGAACCGGGGCTCTCACAAACCTGATTCAGCAGTGCGAATCAGGATCCGGCGGCACTCCTCGCACCTGGCAACCGCATTCGGGGCGGCATTGCGAAGTGCCTCAATCTCACTCGGGGGCACCTGCATGCGACAGCCCTCACATTGACCTCGATAAAGCCGCGCAGCTCCACGCCCGTCGTGGTCAGCCCTGATTTTTTCATAAAGCGCGAGTAGGTCTTCGGGCATCTCGCCCTTAATTGAATTACGTTCAGCAGCTGTTGCCTCGCGCTCCGCGGTGATAACGGCGAGCAAGCCAGCGAGCACCGAAGAAACCTCAGCCTGGTCAATTTCAAGTTGATCGCGCTCATTGGTGAGTTGCCTTACCGCGGCAAGTGCCCCCTCAACCCGCTCCATAACTTCGAGTTCGATGTCTTCAAGTTCACCTTGGCGGCGGGCAAGTGAGCCAAGCTCATGCTGCAGGCTCTGCAACTGCTTTGGATCGTTGATGCTCCCTGAATCCAACAGCTCTTGATCACGACGTGAGCGTTCACGCACCTGCTCCACATCCGCGTCGGCGCGAGCCTGGTCAAGGTGCAGGTCTCCGGCAATAGTTTCAGCAGCTGTAATCTCGTCGCGGACTCGAATTAGTCGGGCTTCCAATTCACTTAAGCGTGCGGCCTCGGGCAAGGTGCGCACCTTGTGGTCAATTTGCGCCAAGTGCGTATCGCGGTCCTGTAGTTCGAGTAACCGCAGTTGGACAACAGGCTCAGCGTTCAGGAGGTACTCCCTTGTGATGGCGCCCGCAGCATGCGAGATGTCCATGGGTCGGTCGGTAGTTGCGAGATGATCGTACGAACGCTACTGCCCTGACCAGCGAGCCCGCGGGCCAGCGCACCGGCCGCCTGCTCCAGCCATGGCCACTCGCCCGCCCAGTGGGCGATGTCAATTAGGGCGCACCTGCTTTCAGCTAGGTGTTCTAGTGCGCGGTGGTGACGCAAATCAGAGGTGACGTAGACGTCGGCGACCTCAGCGGCGTCCGACATAAAGCCATCCCCGGCTCCCCCACACACCGCAACCGTGCGCACCTTGGTCATCGGGTCACCGGCAACTCGCACCCCGTGCCGAGTTTCTGGCAAGAGCGCCGCCACCTGTTCGGCGAATTGTTCAAGGGTGATGGTCTCGGCTAGTTCGCCCACTCGACCGGTGCCGGTGCTCTGGTCCTGCGCCGTGGGCACCAGCGGGCGTAGCCCACTGAGCCCGAGGGCTTGCGCGAGCGCATCTGATACCCCAGGGTCACTGTGATCGGCGTTGGTATGAGCGCTGAACAACGCGATGCCGTGGCTAATAAGGGTGTGAACGATTTTGCCTTTTGCGCCTGTCGCTGCCACCGAATGGACCCCGGTCAAAAAGAGCGGATGGTGGGTGACAATCAGATCGACTTGTGCCATTAAAGCTTCATCGACCACTTCAAGAACCGGGTCGACAGCGAAAAGTACCGTGGCCACCGTGGCATCTGGGTCACCGCAGGTCAAGCCAATCGCGTCCCAATCCGCGGCTAAGGCCGGTGGGTAAGCCGCCTCAAGGACGGTGACGATCTGGCGGAGCGTGGGCGCTGGCACCCCCTCAGGCTACCCGCACCCCTTGGCCCCGCACCCCAATCGGTAGCCTCGCCCCGGGCCCATAGCTCAGTTGGTAGAGCGCCTCGTTTACACCGAGGATGTCGTCGGTTCGAGTCCGGC
>NSHP01000028.1 GCA_002737125.1 Actinomycetota bacterium
GGCCGCCAACCCTTGAACCGTAGTGATGCAGGGCACCGACATTATCACCGCGGCAGTTCGGATTTCGTAGCCATCAACTCGCGGCCCCACCCCGTATGGCGTATTTACGATTAGGGCGATCTCACCGGCCATGATCAAATCAATTGTCGTCGGTTCACCGGCCGGGCCCCTGCCCTCATGATGCTTGCGCAATACCCTCGCGGTGACGCCATGGCGGCCCAAAACATCAGCGGTGCCGGCGGTGGCTGCAATCTCAAAACCTAGATCCGCCAACCGCATGATCGGGAAGATCGCCGCCCGCTTATCACGATTCGCTAGTGAAACAAAAGCGGTACCAGAGGTTGGCAATCCGCCGGTAAATGCTGCCTCCTGAGACTTCGCGAACGCTAAGCCGAAACTCTCGGCAATCCCCATTACCTCGCCGGTCGAGAGCATTTCGGGGCCGAGCAAGGTATCGACTCCGTGGAAACGGCCGAATGGAAGTACAGCTTCCTTTACTGAAACAGCGGCGCCCGCCGGCATCGTGCCCCCATCACCGAACGCTGGCAATAAGCCGTCAAGTCGAAGTTGAGCAATGCTCTGACCAACCATGACTCTCGCAGCCGCCTTCGCGATGGGGACGGCGGTTGCCTTCGAGACAAATGGCACGGTACGTGATGCCCGAGGATTAGCTTCAAGCACGTAGAGAACATCAGATACCAGCGCATATTGCACATTTAGTAGCCCGAGAACGCCAACACCTTTTGCAATGCGCAGCGTTGATTCACGAATTCGCTCGATCTCTGACGGCCCCAGGGTGATCGGGGGTAACGCACACGCTGAGTCTCCAGAGTGAATACCGGCTTCCTCGATATGCTCCATCACGCCGGCCAAGAACAACTCCGAACCGTCGAAGATCGCATCGACGTCAATCTCGATAGCGTCGTCCAAGAAACGATCGACTAACACCGGGTGCTCAGGGTTAATCTGGGTCGCCCGACCCAAATACTCAGCGAGCATCTCGTCGCTGTAGACGATTTCCATGCCGCGCCCACCAAGAACATAACTTGGCCGGACAAGTACTGGATAGCCCACATCAGCTGCAATCGCCTGCGCCTGCGGAAATGACATCGCGGTGCCGTGCTTGGGTGCCGGTAAATCCGCCTTCGCCAGCACCCGGCCAAATGCGCCCCTATCCTCCGCGAGGTGAATCGACTCAGGGCTAGTGCCGATAATCGGGACGCCGGCATCCTTGAGCCGCTGCGCCAAGGCCAGTGGGGTTTGCCCACCCAATTGCACAATCACGCCAATTACCGTGCCTGCTTGCTCCTCCGCGTGCACAATCTCTAATACATCTTCAAAGGTTAGCGGTTCGAAATACAAACGGTCAGAAGTGTCATAGTCGGTGGAGACGGTCTCGGGATTGCAGTTGATCATGATGGTTTCATAACCTGCATCACGTAAAGTTAGTGCCGCATGTACACATGAGTAATCGAACTCGATGCCCTGGCCGATGCGATTTGGTCCGGATCCCAAAATGATGACTTTCTGGCGGTCACTTGGGAGAGCCTCGTTTTCTTCACCATAGGTTGAATAGTGGTAAGGGGTCTGAGCCGCGAACTCGGCGGCGCAAGTGTCAACGGTCTTGTAAACCGGTCGCACTCCTAGGCTGTGTCTCAGCTCCCGTATTTCGTCCTCGCTACTGCCTCGCAGTTGGCCGATTTGCTTATCCGAAAAACCGCTGTGCTTAACCCGCCGCAGGAGTTGCTCATCAAGACCCGGCGCTGATCGAATTTCATCTGCGGCTTCATTCAGTTGGCAGATTTGGTCGAGAAACCAGGGGTCAATTCGGGTGGACTCGTGCACCTGATCAATTGTGGCCCCCGCCCATAAGGCCTGCTGCACCAATGAGAGGCGACCATCGTGGGGTCGGTGCATGCGTTCTAGGAGATCGGGTACATCAACGTCGGCCGAGTTGGTCGGCCACCAGAAAATCGATTCAGGTTTCTCCAATGAGCGCAATGCCTTTTGCAGTGCCTCACCAAAGTTTCGCCCGATGGACATCGCCTCGCCCACACTTTTCATGGTGGTGGTTAGCACCGGATCGGCATTAGGGAACTTCTCGAATGCGAAGCGCGGGACTTTGACAACCACATAATCAAGGCTGGGTTCAAATGATGCCGGGGTTTGCTTCGTGATGTCATTGGGAATCTCATCGAGCGTGTAGCCAATCGCCAACCGGGCTGCGATCTTGGCGATCGGGAACCCGGTCGCCTTGGAAGCAAGTGCCGAGGAGCGAGACACTCGCGGGTTCATCTCGATTACGATCATGCGCCCATCTGCGGGATCGATTGCAAATTGAATATTGCAACCACCGGTATCAACGCCAACGGCTCGAATAATCTCGATGCCGACATCGCGCATGTGCTGATACTCGCGATCGGTCAAGGTAAGTGCCGGTGCCACTGTTATTGAATCACCGGTGTGGACACCCATCGGGTCGAGGTTTTCAATCGAGCAAATAACCACCACGTTGTCAGCGCGGTCGCGCATGAGCTCAAGTTCGTACTCTTTCCAGCCAATGAGCGACTCTTCGAGAAGTACCTCTGTTGTTGGACTCGCCTGCAGGCCGGCCACCGCAATTCGCAGGAGATCACTGTCGTTATATGCAATACCTGATCCGGCACCACCCATGGTGAAAGACGGTCTAATAACAACCGGGAACCCGAGTTGCTCAGCAGCTGACTGGCAGTCCGACATCGAGTGGCAAACCACTGATTGGGCGCTCTCCGCGCCTATCGTTGCCACGATTCCGCGAAACAACTCCCGGTTTTCACCGCGCTCAATGGCAGCTACATCGGCGCCGATCATTTCAACTCCGTAGCGCTCCAGCACACCGCTCTTATGCAGCGCCATTGCGATATTTAGCGCCGTTTGGCCCCCTAGAGTTGGGAGAACGGCATCGGGGCGCTCTTTGGCGATGATGCGCTCGACGAACTCAGGGGTAAGAGGCTCGATGTAGGTAGCGTCTGAAAACTCAGGGTCAGTCATGATCGTTGCCGGATTTGAATTCACCAGCACGACGCGCAAACCCTCGTCCTTGAGTACCCTGCAGGCCTGAGTACCCGAATAATCAAACTCGCAACCTTGTCCGATGACAATTGGACCTGATCCAATAACCAAGATCGACTTAATATCTTCGCGCCTTGGCATTAACGACCAGTTCTCATCAAGTCAACAAACTCATCGAATAAGCCAGCCGCATCATGCGGACCGGCAGCAGCCTCAGGGTGGTACTGCACGCTGAAAGCCGGTACCTCAAGGCAACGTAGGCCCTCTATGACATCATCGTTTAGGCATACGTGACTTACTTCAGCTGCTCCAAACGGGGTCTGAAATGGTCCACCACGAGGGGCCGCAACAGCGAACCCATGATTGTGCGCGGTCACGCTCACGCGTCCGGTGCGCAGATCCTGCACCGGTGAATTGATGCCACGATGACCGTATCGCAACTTGTACGTCTCCAGACCTAACGCCCGACCAAGGATCTGATTACCGAAACAAATACCAAAAACTGGTACGCGAGCGGTCATGACCTCCGTCATCAAGTTAACGGTGGCATCAGCGGTTGCTGGATCACCGGGGCCATTTGAGAAGAACACCCCGTCTGGATTCATTGCCATGATTTCGGCTGTGGTGACCAGTGAGGGGACCACCTGCACCTCAACCCCACGCTCGGAAAGGCGATGCGGGGTCATGGTCTTAATGCCGAGATCAACCGCCACCACGGTAAATTCACGGGTGCCGATCGAAGGTACCGTGTACGCCTTGGTTGTGGTCACCGCGCCAGTGAGATTCGCGCCCGCCATTGAAGGGCTCGATTGCACTTGAGCCAATAAGTCCGCAACTGGCCGGCTGGCTTGCTCACCAGTGAAAATCCCGACACGCATGGCACCGCATTCGCGCAGGTGTCGGGTCAAGGCCCGGGTATCAACATCACTTATCCCCACGATCCCCTGATTTCGCAGCTCGTCTTCTAGGCCACGGGTGGCTCGCCAATTCGATGAAACCCGCGAAGGGTCGCGGATGACATAACCGGCCACCCAAATACGTTCGGACTCGCCGTCTTCTTCATTTACCCCGGTATTGCCAATATGCGGGGCGGTCATGATTACGACCTGGCGGTGATACGACGGGTCGGTCAGTGCCTCTTGGTATCCGGTCATCCCGGTGTTAAAGACCGCCTCACCAAAGGTGGCACCTAGCGCCCCATAACTTTGCCCCCGGGCAACTCGACCGTCTTCGAGCACCAAAACCGCCGGCTCGCGGTGGATTGGCTGGGTCACGTCGCTATTCAACACGCGAGGTCCCCGCACTCGACAGTCGGCTTACCCGCCTTCAGCACGTGCATGACTTTACCCGGCAATGTCATCCCAGCGTACGGGCTGTTTCTGCTCTTCGAAGCGAAAGTCGCGGGTTCAACGACCCATGACGCCCCCGGGTCAACCACACAGATATTGGCCGGTGCGCCGACTTTCAGATCGTGCCCATGTCCGAGCGCACGGCCAATCCGGGCCGGACGAACTGACATCCGGTCGGCAAGGGCGCGCCAATCCAATAGCCCGGAATTGATCATCGTAAGCACCGCGATACTAAATGCAGTCTGCAGACCCAGCATGCCAAATGCCGCGGCAGCCCATTCACAATCCTTGTCTTCATGGGGGTGCGGCGCGTGATCAGTTGCAATTGCATCGATGGTGCCGGCTGCCAGCGCTGCTCTAAGTGCCGTTACATCAGCACTCGTGCGAAGGGGTGGGTTAACTTTGTAGACCGGGTCATAACTTGCAACTAGGTCTTCCGTAAGTAGCAGGTGATGGGGTGTGACCTCGGCCGTTACTTTGATACCACGGCTCTTGGCCCATTTGATGACTTCGACTGATCCGGCTGTTGACACATGGCAAACATGCAACCGCGAATCAACATGCTCCGCAAGTAGTACATCGCGCGCAATTATTGACTCCTCGGCTACCCCGGGCCAACCGGTTAGGCCAAGTTGCCCAGACAGGACGCCTTCATTCATCTGCGCATCAACAGTCAGCCGCGGCTCTTGGGCATGCTGGGCGATGACCCCGTCAAAGGCCTTCACATATTCAAGTGCCCTACGCATGATGGCTGCATCGTGAACACACTTGCCATCATCGCTGAACATCCGAACCTGCGCCGCCGAAGTTGCCATTGCACCGAGTTCGGCCAATTGCTCCCCGCCCAGACCTACCGTCACCGCTCCTACCGGAAAAACATCAACTAGGCCGGTTGCTTTCCCAAGATGCCAAACCTGCTCGACCACACCCGCGGTGTCGGCAACTGGTGAGGTATTAGCCATAGCGAAAACTGCAGTGAACCCGCCCAATGCCGCCGCCCGCGAACCTGTCTCGACGGTCTCTGCATCCTCGCGGCCGGGCTCACGCAGGTGCGTATGTATATCGACAAACCCGGGGAGGGCGATTAAACCAGAAGCCTCAATTACTCGGCCCGCACCGCTACCTGCCGTGGCGATCTCAGCGATAACACCTGTCGCCACCACAATGTCAACTGGATCTTCACCATATGGGCGCACTCCACGTATGACCGTCGTCTCATGCGGCATCAAATTTCCTTCTTTCCGTCATCAGTCATGCCGCCAAGAAGTAGATAAAGGACGGCCATTCGAATACTTACACCGTTCGCGACTTGCTCAACCATCACCGCGCGTTCACCGTCAGCGACATCGGCGGAAATCTCCATACCCCTGTTCATTGGACCAGGGTGTAGCACGATCGCATGGGGGGGTAGCAACCCCATCCGGAGAGCATTTAGCCCATACCTGCGGCTGTACTCATTAACTGATGGAAAGTACGCCGCGTGCATACGCTCTGACTGCACCCTTAACATCATGACGGCGTCAACATGGGGTAGGACTTCGTCAAGGTCGTAACTAACCGCGCAGGGCCACTGGCTAACTCCATAAGGCATTAAGGTCGGCGGCGCAACCACAGTTACGTGCGCGCCCAGCGTTCGAAGCAGTAACACATTCGACCTAGCGACACGACTATGCAAGATATCTCCGACGATTGCCACGCGCACGCCTGATAAATCCCCCGTGCCGTCGCGCAAATGGTGTCGGATCGTAAAGGCATCAAGCAGCGCCTGCGTTGGATGTTCATGGGTTCCATCACCGGCGTTGACGACACTTCCTTGAATCCAACCAGCAGTTGCAAGTCGATGCGGGGCTCCGGATGAACCATGACGGATCACTACCGCGTCAGCGCCCATTGCCTCCAAGGTGAGCGCGGTGTCTTTTAGGCTCTCGCCTTTAGAAACGCTCGAACCCTTAGCCGCAAAATTGATGACATCAGCGGAAAGTCGCTTGGCAGCAATCTCAAATGAAATTCGAGTACGAGTGGAATCCTCGAAGAACAAATTCACCACGGTGCGACCCCGAAGTGTCGGAAACTTCTTGACAGTTCGATCAGTAACTGATGCCAACTGTGCAGCAGTATCGAGGATTAAGCAAGCGGAATCAACATTAAGATCACCAGCTGAAAGCAGATGCCGCATCTAACTCGCACCGCCTTCTATCGTGACTTCATCGAAATCGTCGAACTCGAGAAGCCGGACCCGCACCTTTTCGGCTAGTGCAGTTGGTAGGTTCTTGCCAACATAATCCGCACGAATCGGCAATTCGCGGTGCCCTCGGTCAACCAGAGCAGCAAGTTGAACGGCCCGTGGACGCCCAATGTCATTAAGTGCATCAAGTGCAGAACGAACCGTGCGCCCAGAAAAGAGCACGTCATCGATTAGGACTACAACTTTGTCATCTATGCCACCGGTTGGGATCGCAGTCGGTTCTAGTGCCCGAGCTGGGCGTAGCCGTAGGTCATCACGGTACAAGGTGACATCAATGGCCCCTACCGCGACCGCGTCACCTTCAATTAGCTCAATTGCAGCCGCGATGCGCCGCGCCAAGAACACACCGCGGGTAGGAATACCTAACAAGATGAGATCGGCTGCGCCCTTATTGCGCTCAACAACCTCATGGGCGATGCGCCTAATAGCTCGACCAATATCGCCAGCATCTAGCACCACTGACCGTGCAGAATCCATGAAAATTTACCCCCTTCCCCGTCTCACTGAACGGGCTTAAAGGACGTCTAACAGTCCTACCTTAGCACAATTAGCCTAAAATTTACTCAGCCGCTCGGGCCGGACCGATTGTGTGCACCCGCATACCGTTGGTGGTGCCCGGTACACCCGGTGGCACACCAGCGACTATGACAACACGCTCACCAGCGCTAGCTCGATTGATGTCCAGCAATGCGCGGTCAACCTGCACCACCATGTCGTCGGTGTGCGTGACGCCAGCCACCAAGAAAGTCTCGACTCCCCACACCAAAGAAAGTTGACTGCGCACCCGCGCATTCGGGGTGAAGGCAAGTAGCGGAGTCTGATTGCGCCAACGCGCAATTAGGCGCGCCGATAGACCGGTCTCAGTAAATGCGATTAGGTGGCTCGCCTTGATCTCATTGGCGACATTGACCGCAGCATGGGTAAGTGCCCGCGCAGTTGAACCTTGGCGCTCATCAGCTAATTCGGGCAGCGAGTCCAGCGCCTCTAGTTCAACGTGCTCAATGATTCGCGCCATGGTCTCGACGACTAAAATTGGATGTTCACCGATGCTGGTCTCGCCCGAGAGCATTAAGGCGTCAGCGCCATCGAGCACCGCATTTGCCACGTCGCTCACCTCCGCGCGGGTGGGCCGAGTAGTGTTAATCATCGAATCGAGCATCTGGGTTGCGACAATTACCGGCTTGGATAATTCACGGCATAATTGAATCGCACGCTTTTGCACCAAGGGCACTGCCTCCAGCGGTAATTCAACACCGAGATCACCTCGGGCCACCATCACGCCATCAAAAGCCTCAACGATTTCGACAAGGTTGTCGACCGCCTGCGGCTTTTCGACCTTCGCGAGCACGGGCAGTCGCACACCTTCTTCATCCATAATGCGATGTACATCTTCAATATCAGCCGCCGAGCGCACAAAGGAAAGCGCGATCATGTCCGCTCCGATGCGAAGGGCCCACCGCAAATCAGCAACGTCCTTCTCCGACAGCGCCGGCACGTTCACCGCAACACCTGGTAAATTCAAGCCCTTGTTATCCGATACTCGGCCACCTTCGATAACCCGCGTTACTACGCGCGGACCATCAACTGCAACTACTTCAAGGGTGATCCGGCCATCATCGACCAGCACCCGATCCCCTGGGTGCACATCACCGGGTAGCCCCAAGTAAGTGGTGGAAACCATGGAAGCATCACCAGGCACCTCTTGGGTGGTGACGGTGAACTCGGCCCCGACCTCAAGTAGCACCGGCCCGGATGCGAAGCGGCCCAGCCGGATCTTCGGCCCCTGTAGATCGACCAGAACCCCAACACCCCGGCCCACCTCATCGGCGCCCTGCCGCACTGCCGCGTAAACCTCGGTGTGCTCTGCATGCTCCCCGTGCGAGAGGTTTAGGCGCGCAACATCCATGCCGGCGGCAATCAGGGCGCGGACACTCTCCAAGGATGAAGTTGCGGGCCCTAAAGTGACAACAATTTTCGCTCGACGCATGCTCTAGATCCTAGCCCAATGCCCTGTAAGCGCTGTCATACCACGAGCGGCCGCGCCGTTGCCGCTATCGGAGCCGGCAGGTTAGTGGTACCTGTTAGGTACTTATCTACCGATGCGGCACCGGCCCGCCCTTCGGCTATCGCCCAGACAATTAGTGACTGCCCGCGCCCAGCATCACCGCAGACATAAACCCCCTCGACGTCGGTGCGGTAATCCGGATAGCGCTTTACCAGGCCGCCGTCGTCAAGGTCCAAGCCCAACTGCGCTATTACCGAACCCGGCTCTGGACCGGTAAAACCCATCGCTAGGAGTACGACATCTGCCGGCAGTTCACGGGTTGATCCAGCAACCGGCTGGAATGCCCCGTCGAATAATTCGACATCCACAATTCGAAGTGCTGCCAACTGCCCGCTGCCGTCATCAAGGAAGGCCTCGGTAGACACGGCAAACAGCCGTTCGCCGCCTTCTTCGTGGGCGCTCGTAGTGCGGTAGGTCATCGGATAGGTGGGCCATGGTTGGGTGCCCGGGCGAGCAGCCGGCGGCACCGGCAAGATCTCCAACTGAGTTACCGATGCAGCGCCTTGGCGGTGCGCGGTACCAAGGCAATCTGCACCGGTGTCGCCGCCGCCGATGATCACCACGTGCTTACCGCTCATATCCAGGGGTGAACGAGTCAAATCACCCTCTTGCACCCGGTTCGCCAACGGCAGTACTTCCATCGCCTGGTACACCCCGCGAAGTTCACATCCGGCAATCGGCAGCTCACGCCACTTTGTCGCACCTATCGCCAAGACCACCGCGTCGTAGCGTCGCCGCAGGTCCTCGCCGGTGATATCGATCCCGACATCAACTCCGGCGCGGAATTTAACGCCTTCGTTAATAAGTTGATCCAGCCTCTTATCAAGATGGCTCTTTTCCATCTTGAACTCTGGGATGCCATAACGCAGGAGCCCGCCAATGCGATCTGCCCGCTCAAATACCGCAACCGTATGCCCGGCTCTGGCCAATTGCTGGGCTGCTGCCAAACCGGCGGGGCCAGAGCCGATAACTGCGACCGTCTTACCCGATAGCCGCTCGGGTGGCTGCGGAGTAACCCAGCCCTGCTCCCAGGCCCTGTCGATAATCGAGACTTCAACCTGCTTGATAGTCACCGCATCGGAATTTATGCCAAGAACGCAAGCGGTCTCACACGGCGCTGGGCAAAGGCGACCGGTGAATTCCGGGAAATTATTGGTCGCATGTAACCGCTCACTGGCTGCCCGCCAATCCCCGCGCCACACCAGTTCATTCCACTCAGGAATCAAATTGCCCAGTGGGCACCCGTTATGACAGAACGGGATACCGCAGTCCATACATCGGCCGGCTTGTTTCTCCAACCGGTCCGCGCCGAACTCCTGATATACCTCACGCCAATCCTGTAAACGAATATCAACAGGGCGCCGGATCGGAAGTTCGCGGTCCGATGTCAAAAACCCTTTAGGATCAGCCACGATTTCCTCCCACTACCAGCGCTTCTGGGTTAATCCCCTCCGTCAACGCCTGCTCACTTTGCGCTAATACGCGCTTCAAATCCTTCGGCATGATCTTGGTAAATCGGCCGCCACTTGCCGACCACTCCTCAAGTAGCAATCGTGCCACCTGAGATTTCGTTGCCTCAAAATGATCGCGAATTATCAATTGCAACTCTGCTAAATCTGCGATCGTGAGTGGATCAAGATCAACCATTTCGGGGTTAACCATCCCAGGGAGTAGATCCAAGACATACCCGACGCCGCCGGACATCCCAGCACCCAGGTTGCGTCCGGTACTACCCAAAACCACCACGCGGCCACCTGTCATGTATTCGCAGGCATGATCACCAACACCTTCGACTACCGCAGTTGCACCCGAGTTACGGACACAAAAACGTTCACCGACTCGTCCGCGCAGAAAGATCTCACCGCTGGTGGCGCCATATCCAATTACGTTTCCGGCGACGATGTTCGACTCGGCCAAAAATGTGGCCTCGGGGTCCGGATGCACCACAACCCGGCCACCTGAAAGTCCCTTGCCAACATAGTCATTAGCGTCACCGACAAGGCGAAGGGTTACCCCTGCTGGGATAAAGGCCCCGAAGGACTGCCCAGCCGAACCAACAAATGTCAAGTCGATTGTCCCATCGGGTAGCCCAGCACCACCATGTCGACGTGTCACCTCCGACCCCAACATCGTGCCGACCGTACGATTGACATTGCTTATCGCCAAGCGAGCCCGCACCGGCTCGGCACGCTCTAATGCTGGTGCGCAAAGTGAAATTAATTCAACATCCAAGGCCCGGCCTAATCCATGGTCCTGTGAAACCTGCTGATGGCGCGGTGCACTTGGATCGCCAATAGGCACATGCAAAATGGGCTCGAGATCAAGGCCCGCCGTCTTCCAATGCCGTACGGCATTTTTGATATCCAAGAACTCAGCGTGACCAACGGCTTCCGCTAATGTGCGAAAACCCAGTTCAGCTAGATATTCGCGGACCTCTTCGGCGATGAACTCGAAGAAAGTCTCGACGAACTCCGGCTTACCCGTGAAACGCTCACGGAGAATTGGGTTCTGGGTCGCAACGCCGACCGGGCAGGTGTCGAGGTGACAAACCCGCATCATCACACACCCCATTACGACAAGTGGAGCAGTCGCAAATCCGAATTCCTCGGCACCAAGTAGCGCAGCAATGACAACATCACGCCCGGTCTTTAACTGTCCATCTGTTTGAACAACAATCCGGTCTCTAAGCCCGTTCAGCATCAGAGTTTGCTGCACCTCAGCCAGACCCAACTCCCACGGCGCACCCGAATGCTTGAGTGAAGTAAGAGGCGAAGCACCGGTGCCACCATCATGACCAGAAATCAGCACCACATCAGCATGCGCTTTAGCCACGCCAGCAGCAACAGTGCCCACGCCAACTTCAGCCACCAACTTCACGTGAATACGAGCCCGTGGGTTCGCGTTCTTCAAGTCATGGATCAATTGCGCGAGATCTTCAATCGAATAGATGTCATGGTGCGGTGGCGGTGAGATCAGGCCTACCCCGGGAGTGGAATGCCGAGTCTTGGCGATCCACGGGTAAACCTTGTAGCCCGGCAATTGACCACCTTCGCCAGGCTTTGCTCCCTGAGCCATTTTGATTTGAATGTCATCACTGTTCACGAGGTACTCACTCGTTACCCCAAAACGACCAGATGCAACCTGCTTAATGGCAGAGCGCTTCGAATCCCCATTTGGCATAACTACATAGCGTTCGGGGTCTTCTCCCCCCTCCCCAGTATTGGACTTCGCACCCATGCGGTTCATCGCTATCGCCAAAGTCTCGTGGGCTTCTGCGGAGATAGACCCGTATGACATGGCTCCGGTGGAGAACCGTTTAATGATTGATGCGGCCGACTCCACTTCATCAAGTGGCACTGCGGGTCTTAATCCGGCTCGCATCGTGAAAAGCCCGCGCAATGTCATCAGTCGCTCTGATTGGTCATTTACCCCGGCCGTGTATTGCCGGAAAATATCGAACCGCTTATTGCGAGTTGCATGCTGCAGACGAAATACCATCTCGGGATCAAATAGGTGCGGTTCACCCTCACGTCGCCACTGGTACTCACCACCAACATTTAAGGTTCTGTGCGCTGGTGAAATCCCAGAAGGCGGATATGCCACCGCGTGACGCGCCGAGACTTCTTCTGCGAGCACATCTAGGCCAACTCCACCTAGCCGAGAGGAGGTTCCGGTGAAGTGGGCATCGACCACCGCCTGAGAAAGCCCGATTGCTTCAAAGATCTGCGCGCCCCGATAAGAAGCAACGGTTGAAACTCCCATTTTACTCATCACCTTGAGTACGCCCTTGCCGAGTGACTTGACAAGGTTGCGCATTGCGCGCTCTGGACTAATACCATCGATTGATCCACGTCTAGCTAAATCTTCCACCGACTCGACAGCCAGATATGGGTTCACCGCCGCCGCCCCGTAACCGATCAGCAGCGCTACGTGGTGTACCTCACGCACATCGCCAGCTTCGAGGAGCATGCTCACCATGGTTCGTGACTTGGTGCGTACTAGATGGTGATGTACGGCAGCGCACAGCAGGAGCGATGGAATAGGAGCCTTGACAGCATTGCTGTCACGGTCCGAGAGCACGATGAATCTCTTGCCCTGTCGGATTACGGCGTCGACTTCATTGAAAATTTCACTTAGCCGCCGCTCTAGCGCCTCTCCTCCGCCGGTCACCGGATAAAGCCCGGAGATGCGCACACCAGCGAACCTAGGCATGGTGCCATCAGCATTAATATGCAAGATTTTTGCTAATTCATCGTTATCGATCACCGGGAACGGAAGTACGACCTGCATGCAGTGCCCGGCGGTTGATTCAAGCAAGTTACCGTCTGGCCCGATGTGGCTTGAAAGCGAAGTGACAATCTCTTCACGAATGGCATCAAGTGGCGGGTTTGTCACTTGCGCGAATAACTGCTGAAAATAGTCGAACAGCAATCTCGGGCGAGCCGAGAGTACCGCTATTGGGGTATCTGTGCCCATGGACCCAATCGGTTCAGTGCCCATTCGAGCCATCGGTTCTAGAATAATTCTCAGTTCTTCTTCGGTATAGCCAAATGTTTGCTGGCGCCGCGCCACTGAATCGTGAGTATGCACGATGTGCTCGCGTTCCGGCAACTCCTCAAGGTGCACTAAACCAGCGGCGAGCCAATCCACATATGGCTCGGCCGCAGCCAGTTCCGCTTTGATTTCTTCATCATCAATGATGCGCCCGGCGGCGGTGTCTACGAGGAACATTCGACCTGGCTGCAATCGACCTTTATGCACGATTGTGGCGGGGTCAAAATCGAGCACTCCGGATTCAGAGGCCAGCACAACTAGCCCATCTTCGGTCACCCAATACCTACCCGGACGTAAGCCGTTTCGATCCAGCACCGCACCGATGATCGTGCCGTCGGTGAAGCACACATTCGCCGGACCGTCCCAAGGCTCCATCAACGTCGAATGGAACTCATAGAAAGCGCGTCGTGTCGGATCGATATCGGGGTGATTCTCCCAAGCTTCTGGAATCATCATCAACACGGCGTGAGGCAGCGAACGACCGCCTAAATGAATCAACTCAAGTACTTCATCAAATGACGCCGAGTCACTGCCTCCTTTAGTGCAGATCGGAAATAGCCGGGTCATATCACCGGGGATAATTGATGAAGTGAGCATGGACTCACGCGCCCGCATCCAGTTTCGGTTACCTTGGACCGTGTTGATTTCACCATTGTGCGAGATAAACCGATACGGGTGTGCAAGTGGCCACGAAGGGAAAGTGTTGGTCGAAAACCGTGAATGCACGAGGGCTAATGTCGAGGTCATTTGCTCATCAGAAAGATCTGGGTAGAACGGCTCTAGTTGACCAGTGGTCAACATTCCCTTGTAAACAATCGTGCGCGAGGAGAGTGAAGGGAAGTAGATATCGGTTTCACGCTCAGCTCGCTTTCGTACCGCATAAACCTGACGATCAAGGTCCAGGCCACTTAGCCCCTGAGGTGAGCTCAAGAAAAGTTGTTCGAAACTTGGCATCACACTCTGAGCGGTCATTCCGACCAACGTTGAATCCGTAGGAACCGTACGCCAGCCCAGAACCAGTAGCCCTTCATCGCGCGCGATTCGCTCCACTGTGCTTTTGCTCGCGGCAACTTCAGCGTCAGCCTGCGGTAAGAACGCGATGCCCACCGCATACTGCCCTGCTGGTGGCAGTTCAAATGCCACGTTTGCACGCAGGAAGGTATCGGGCACCTGCAGCAAAATTCCGGCTCCATCGCCACTATCTGGCTCACTCCCTGAGGCACCACGATGCTCAAGGTTTCTAAGCGCCGTCAAAGCTTTGGCAATTACCCCATGGGAACCTGCCCCGGTGAGCGTTGCGACGAAAGCGACACCGCATGCATCATGTTCGCGCGCTGGTTCATACAAACCCTGCGCCAAAGGTAAGTTGGTCCGTACAGACATCGAAGCCCTTTCGCCGTCGCGCCACCCTTCGGCAAAAGCTCAGAGGGTGGATTCGACAGGACGACGTTGGCCTATCGCCTCAGATACTACCCGATCGCATTCAGGTGTCGATCTCCGCTCCCTGCGCGGAGTGAAAATCACCTGGCTAAGTGGTGGATACCACCGGGTCGGCCGCGACGCTTTCGCGGCCCGGCCGCCGCCGGGCGGATATGACCAGGTAGACCAGCGCCCCGATGCCAACAAGTAGCGCGGTCCAGATATTTAAACGAAGGCCCAGAATTGTATTGGCCGTATCAATGCGAAGGGACTCGATCCATAAACGCCCAGCGCAGTACAACGCGACATAAAGGGCAAATACCCGGCCGTGCCCCATCTTAAATCGCCTATCCGCCCAAATCAGAACGACCACGATGCCCAGCAGCCAAATAGACTCATAGAGGAAAGTCGGCTGGAAGGTGGAGAAACTTTCGTAGCCGGTTGGCCGGTGTGCGGGATCAATTTCAAGTGCCCACGGTAAAGTCGTCGGGGCACCAAAGAGTTCTTGGTTAAACCAGTTACCAAAGCGGCCGATCGCTTGCGCTAAGGCAATACCCGGGGCAATCGCATCGGCGATCGGAGGTAGCGCCACTTTCGCGCGCCTGGCACCGATCCAGGCACCTAGGGCGCCGACGGTCACCGCGCCCCAAATACCGAGCCCACCGTCCCAGATTCGAAATGCTGCGGCCAATCCGCGGCCATCGGGGCCGAAGTAAAGTTGCGCATCAGTTATCACGTGGTAGAGCCGGCCGCCCACGATGCCAAATGGCACCGCCCAGATCGCGATATCGGTGATCACCCCGGGCCTACCCCCGCGAGCCAGATAGCGCTTATTGCCGAGCCACACCGCAACCACGATGCCGATGACGATCAAAAGGGCATACGCCCGGATCGGAATCGGACCAAGCTCCCATACCCCAGCCGGTGGGCTCGGGATAAATGCTGGCGCCGAACCACCACCAGCACGCACGAGAGACCCGATCCCTATTTCGCCGCCTCAGCAGCAATAGCTGCCTCAAGGGCAACGGGATCGGAAAGGACACCGCCATCGAGCAGAACGCCGTTCAGAAACCCAGCCGGGGTGCCGGGCACCTCAGACTTAAGGAAACTGTCATAGCTATTAGCAGCCCAACCGGTGTAAGTGCGATCGGCAACACAGTCGTTAAATGTGTCAAGTGCCGGACCAGCGATACCAGCGCCTTCGGCAAAAGTCAGTAATTGCTCGTCGCTGTAGCCATCGCCTTCGGTCGCGGGCTGATTCTTGTACACCACATCGTGGTACTCCAGCGCCTTGCCGGCATCAACGGCGCAGCCCCAAGCCGCAACCGCCCGAACTGATGCGTCGTTACCTACTCGCAAGTCCAAGAAGGTGGTCGGGCGCCAGATCAGTTGCACCTTGCCTTCGTCAGCAAGAGAGATGATGCCGGCACCGTTTTTCTCTTCCAAAGCCGCACATGATGGGCACTGGAAATCCTCCCAGATCGTCAGCACCGGGACACCTTCAGCAGCGGGGTTGTATGGCAGGCCGTACTCATTGGGATCCCCGGCCGGAAGTACCCCGGACGGAAGGGCCGCAGCCGCATCCGCGGGCACCGTGGCCTCCGTACCGGTGGTGTCGGTGCTCTTTGCCACCACCGCGATTGCGATGATCCCTACGACTACGACTAGCACCGTGACCGCACCAAAAATGCGGATTGTGCGCTCTCGGCGCTTCTCACCGGACTGCGACGCCGCTCGAGCTGCCGCTGCCTTGTCACGCCGATTCTTGCCGCCCTCGCTCATCTGCAGTACTCCCTCAGGTCACTAAATTGCGTCAATAAAAAACCCCCTAAAGCCCACGGTACGGGATCTAGCCAACTCACCGGTGAACCCCCTCGGCCAGTTCGCCGGCAAGGGTGCGCACAGCGGCGAGCGCGGCTGGCAGATCTACCGCCTGTCGGATACAGCGGACAAAAGCCGAGCCCACGATCACCCCGTCGGAGTATGCCGCCACCTCATGGGCCTGCGCCCCGGTTGACACCCCAAGGCCAACTGCAATAGGTAAGTCGGTGGCCAGCCTGGTTCGGGCTACCAGGCCCTGGGCCCCAGCACCGACTTGGCTTCGCGCCCCGGTCACGCCCATTGTTGACGCGGCGTAGACGAACCCGGAAGTGTTTTTAACTACCGTCACGATTCGATCGTCGGTTGATGATGGCGCCACCAGAAAAATCCGGTCAATCTCATTGGCCTTGGTTGCAGCTAGCCATGGGCCGGCCTCCTCCGGGGTTAAGTCCGGGGTAATTACCCCATTGCCGCCGGC
>NSHP01000029.1 GCA_002737125.1 Actinomycetota bacterium
CGCCCGCTGCGCGGAGTGAAGGTAGAGAATTATTCGGAATCCTCCAGCACCTTGATAATCAGCGGGCCTATGCTGGCAACCGGTTACCGGCTTGAACCGAAATTAACCAAACTGCACTTCACCGGCGCCGGGTTTATCACCAGTGACCATGGCAGCGTCGATGCCGACGGGTTCGTCACGATCCTAGGACGCGCCGACGACGCGATCAATATCAATGGCGTGAACGTTTCAGTGGCTGCGGTAGAACAGGTGATCGGAGATATTCCTGAGGTGACAGCCGTGTTGGTGCTACCCATTGCGGGCCCTAGCGACGAAACTGCGATTGTCGCCGCGGTCGAGACCTCGTCGATCTCAACAATTGAAGCCGTCGTCAAAGCGACCGTGCAACAACGACTCGGGCTGGCAGCGGTACCTTGTCACTTCATCGTCCAAACTGAGCTGCCAATGTTGCCAAATGGCAAAGTTGATCGCGAAGTACTCCGCATGATGGCAACACAATCAGGAAGGCTCCCATGGCAACGCTAGGACAATGGGCCGAAGGTTCGCGTCCGCGCACTTTGCCAGCAGCAATCGCACCGGTGGTTGTCGGTACCGGCCTAGCCATCAATGCTGACTCGTTGCGAATTGGCCGTGCCTGCTTGGCGTTAGTGGTCGCATTAGCTCTGCAAATTGGTGTTAACTTTGCCAATGACTATAGCGATGGCATCCGCGGAACGGATAACAAACGCGTTGGCCCGGTTCGACTCGTAGGTCAGGGTATGGCTAGCCCAAGAAGTGTGCGCCTAGCCGCTTTTATTGCGTTCGGCATCGCGTGCCTTGCTGGGCTGGCGCTGGTGATCGCTACCCAAGCATGGTGGCTGCTACTCGTTGGCCTTGCCTGCGTGAGCGCCGCATGGCTTTACACCGGTGGCCCAAACCCATACGGCTACCACGGTCTTGGCGAGGTATTCGTCCTTATCTTTTTCGGCTTGGTGCCCGTGGTAGGAACCTGCTATGTGCAGTCGGGCACGATTACCCTCACGGCATTTATTGCCTCCATCGGTGTCGGCACACTTGCCTGCGCGGTTCTTGTCACCAATAACCTGCGCGATCTACCAAGTGATCAGCAAGCCGGCAAGCACACACTTGCAGTTCGAATTGGAGTCCAGCGCACCCGCACACTTTATGTTGTGTGCATCATCACCACAGCAATCACGACGCTGATCACTGCGGCACTTACTTCTTGGCTGGTTCTCTTAGCTCTTGTCATCTTGATAATTGCACCGATTAGCTTGATTCTTAGTGGCGCAACCGGGCCGGCTTTGATCCCGGCACTGAAGCAGACTGGATTACTCGTTCTTTTCTACGGTCTCGGCTTGAGTATCTTTATCGCCCTCGCTTAGTCGCCGGCTTAGGTGCTGGCTTAATCGCTTAGTATCGTCTGCTTCGTCTTCTGCGCGTGTTGATTCATCAATGCGAGCATTAATCCGCCCGAAGAAGGCGGCCAAAGCTGCGCCCATTGCGGCGCGCTGCCGATCAAGGACTACCACGCTGATGACCCCGGAGATCAGCAGCGCAACCACGGCGGCCAGCAGGCCCCGAAGTGGGGTGGTCAATTGAATAAGCAGCCACACGAATCCAAAGAGCAACAATCTCAGTGCGGTGAAGCGAATAACCGCCCACCCCGATATCTTCACGCTCACAGCGTACGACACCCGGTGGCTCTAACCTGAGACCGCGGTAGGCGAGTGCCACGGGCGTTCGTTATTATTCATAGGCAAGCGTTATTCTTTATAGGTACAATCACTTGAATTCCTGAATTACGACGAGCTGGGAGGTGTGCACATGCTGCGGGTCCTTGGAGTTTTGGTTCTCGTCGCGATGTACATCTCATTCATCATTGACGTGCTGCGCACCCCACGGCTTGCAACCCGCACGCTGCCAAAGATGCTGTGGTTCGCACTGGTGGTGCTCATTCCTCTCATCGGTGGAATCTTCTGGTTCTTCCTGGGTCGTCCGCGGCCTGCTTCCGGCGGCGTATTTCGACGCCGCGGGCCAATTGCCCCAGACGATGACCCCAAGTTCTTAAAGGGCCTTGACGAAGAGGCGTGGCGCCGACGCATGCGAGAGCGCCGCGGCGAGGCTTAAGGCCTGCCTACGTTCGGCTTAGACCTAAACCCCTGAGTACGAGTGCAAGCTGTTGATAAAGATATTTACCCCGAAATAGTTAATCATGAAAGCCGCCCAGCCGGCGATAGCAACCCATGAGGCCCGATCCCCGCGCCAGCCAACTGTTGAGCGTGCGTGCAAATATGCGGCGTAGATAACCCAAGTGATAAATGCCCAGGTCTCCTTTGGATCCCAGCCCCAATACCGGCCCCACGCATTTTCGGCCCAGATAGCTCCAGCGACTACTGCAAAAGTCCAGAGCGGAAACGCGAACGCGAGTACTCGATAAGTCAACGTGCGAAGCTTTTCAGCCGAAGGTACCCGCGCTAGGCCTGCCTTACCTCGCCGCTCTGCTCGCGATTGAACCAATGCTAGCCCGGCGGTGGCAGCCGCCAGCGTGAAGGCACCCGAGCAAATGATCGCCGCCGACACGTGAATGATCAGCCAATAGGACTTCAATGCAGGCACCAATTGAGCCGCCTCGGTGTACAACACGGTCACCGCTAGGCCAAGGGTCAATAGCGCTGGGATAACGATGAAAAGACCGAGCCAGCGCACATCACGGCGCAGTGAAACAAGCAAAAACACGCCAAGAATGCCCAGTGCTGAGGTGATCGAAAACTCGTACATGTTGCCCCACGGCACTCGTCCCGCCCACACTCCGCGCAACACCACGCCAGCCAGCAGCAACACAAATCCCAACCAAGTCAAGGACATACCGATATTTGCCGAACGTCTACCGGTTTGGTCATCGGTCGGTGTGCCTACGGCCGACTTCGTTAACACCGCCGACTTGGTTAACACGGCCGTGCTGCCTACCGAATTAATTTCGATCGGCGCAGGTTCCAGTACTGCAACTCGGCGTCGGCCAGAGGCAAATGAAATCGCAAAGGACACCATCGCAAAAGTCAAGGTAACCATCGATGCGTACACCGCCGCGTTGCTCGCCGCGGCCAATTGCGTCGCACTCACTTTTTCTCCCTCCTTTCGTCAGTCGATGTTGCCGACGCAGTGTCAGACAAATCGCTGACGACACTACGGATTAATTGTAGTTCACCTGGCAGATCAGCAGATTCAATGCGTGCCAACCCTGCAAGGTGAACGACCGTAACTCCTTCGGAATTAGCCGTCGCAGTGATCCAGACTCGACGTCTTCGAATGAATAGCGACAATAATAAACCGGTGATTGCAAGTACCGCTCCTAGTAAAGCAATCTCCTTCCCCGGGTCGTACGCGATCTGAAATGACGCCCAACGCTCAAAGCCCGTGAAGGCAATAGACCCAGAACCATCGGGAAGTGTCCAAGTTTGACCTTGGCGTAAAGCTACGATTCCGATCTGATCCATGGCCGCGGTATCTAGTCGATACACACTTTGAGGGGCCCCACTGTCTAGCCCCATGTCGCCGCGCCAGGCCGACATGAAAACGGCAGGATCATCAGGGCCCGGGAAAATCGAAATCGGCCCACGCAAGTTATTCGACGCTGCGGTCGGTACAAAAATCCCCTGGAAACCCAACTGCGGGTCCGAATCCGGGATTTTCACCACTCCGGTTGACGTAAAATTGCCATCCTGCGGCAAGAAGACGACGGAGTCGTCAAAGGTGATTTCACCCCCCGCATCTCGCACTACAAAATGCGGTGCATAACCATGACCGACCAAAAAGACTTTGGAACCGTCGATCTCAAGCGGAGTATTAACTTCGATGCGAGTATTCTCAGCATCGGTACCCGGTAACCGCCGATAGGTCACATCCGCTTCGAATAGTTTCGGCGATCCAAGCTGGGCCTCGCTCCGATCGAATTCAACATTGAACTTGTCGAGGGTGAACGAGAACGGTGACAGCCGCGATGCCCCGGTGAATCGCCCACCGCCCCAAGCGTCGTACTGGGTCAAAGTGTTGGAGAACCCTTGCCCAGTGCGAACGATGACATTGCCTTTCCAGCCAAAGAGACCGCCCAGGGCGATAGCAATCAAAATTAAGATTAGCGAGAAGTGGAACAGGAGATTTCCAGTCTCGCGTAGAAAGCCTTTTTCGGCTGCAACAAAGTTTCCGGCTACCAGCAGGCGCCAGCGTCTACCTGATAAATACTTCTGGCCCCGTGCTAAAACTTCATCGGCGGAAGCGCTGACTTCAAATGACATCGACTCTGGCAGGCGCAGTAGATTGCGTGGAGCCGGGGGCGGAGGCGCAAACATTGCTCGCCAATGCACCTTCGTCCGAGGTAATACGCAACCAATCAACGAGATGAAAAGAAGCAAATACACAGCCGCGAACCATGGTGAGGAATAAACATCGAAGAATCCAAGGGCATCGAAGATGGAGCCAGATGTTGGGCTGTCAGTAATCCACTCATTAACTCGTAAAGGGTTATTACCTCGCTGCGGAAATATTGACCCAGGCACGCTTGCGATTGCCAGCAAAAATAGCAAAATCAAAGCGGTCTTCATGCTCGTTAACTGGCGCCAAGTATAACGAACAAATCCAAGTGCGCCCATGGGTGGCAGGGTCGGTGCATGTTTGGACATCTAGAGCATCGTCTCAAAAGTTGGTACGGCAGTGCGGAGCCAAATCGTGAAATCCGTCCAGGCTCCTGTCACTAGAAGCACCCCGACAATAACTAACATGCCCCCACCGATGCGCATCACCAACAGGTAGTGACCCTTGACCCAAGCCAGTGCGCGAGTGGTTCGGCTGAAAAGCACAGCGAGTAAAACAAATGGCAGCCCGAGGCCAAGGCAGTAGACAAATGAAAGTAAGGCGCCGCGCAGGGCGCTGGCCTCGGTGAACGCGAGGGTCTGCACTGCAGCAAGGGTCGGACCAATACATGGCGTCCAGCCCAAACCGAACAACACCCCAAGGAGGGGTGCACCAGCAACCCCCCAGTTTGGCAGTCGGTGAATACGCCACTCGCGTTGTAGCCCTGGGATCAAACCCATAAATGCCAGCCCCATGATGATGACCATAACCCCAAGCACCCGGGTAATGACATCTTGATATTCCAGTAGAACCGAACCTACGCCGCCGAAGAATGCTCCAAAGGAGACAAAGACCACACTAAAGCCGAGCACGAAAAGCACACTGCCCAGCAGCATGCGACTTTTGCGTCCATCGGCAATTTCGGCCCCGGTCAAGCCGGTGACAAACGACACATACCCCGGGGCCAAAGGCAGTACGCAGGGGCTAAGGAACGCTATTAGGCCCGCGGCAAAGGCCACCGGAAAAGCAAATAGGAGAGACCCACTCGCCATCAGGTCACCGATCACGGCTGCTCTTCCAAGAGTGGCTCGATCAGGGCGCGCAGGGATGACTCACTTACCGTGCCGAGCGCGCGCGCCGCCACTCGGCCTTGCCTATCGATTATCAGGGTCGACGGAATCGCTTGCGGCGGCAAGGTGTCGCGAAACAACAATTGCAATTGCCCATCGGTATCGATGAGGCTGGGATACGTCACCTTGAACCGATTGACGAATGCCTCTGCAGACTTCGGTGAATCCCGGGTATTGAGCCCGATGAATTGCACATCTTCGCCGGCAAACTTTAACCAGGCAGCTTCGATCACCGGGGCTTCGGCTCGACATGGTGCGCACCATGACGCCCAAACATTTAGTACTACCACCTGACCTTTAACCATGCCCAGGTCAAAAGTGCCGCCATCAAGGGTGGGGCCGATAAGAGCAGGTGCCGGTTGCCGCCCCGCTACGGGCAAAACCACGATCGAACCGTCGCCGGCCACGAACCCAGCATCGGCTCCAGCAGGTGAAGCCGGCTCGCTACCACCGCATGAAGTGATTAGGAACAGCGCGGATCCGCCGATGAGCACCGATACGGATCGGCGAATGCTGCGATGCATCATTGCGTCTATGCGCCGGCGACCTTGCTGGCCTTGGCCAGGAGGTCACGCGATGGCTCGGTATAGGTGATGGCTACTAAGTCGTCATTTTCATAAGTCAACGAAGTAAGTGAAGCAAGTGTGCACTGCCGGCTACGCGGGTCATGCCAAAGTCGGCGTTCTTCGGCAGCTAGGCGTGCCACCCAAATAGGTAACTGATGGCTGACCAGAACCGCTTCGTGTCCGCGAACTTGATCACGTGCCGCATGAACCGCAGCGGTCATGCGCGATGCCACTTCGTCATATGGCTCACCCCAGGATGGGCGAAATGGGTTCCAGAGGTGGCGCCACGTTTTTGGCTGTTTCAACACTCCGTCACCGACGCTGACTCTCTGACCTTCGAAGATATTGTCGGCTTCAATCAGCAACGGATCGGTTTGAATATTTAATCCGTGCTTCGCCGCAATAGGCTGCGCGGTTTGCTGAGCCCGCTCCATCGGCGATGCGATAACAGCGGTTACGTCGTTGTCGGCCAAGGCCGCTGCCGCTCGTGTTGCCATCAACTGCCCAAGATCAGAAAGGACATAACCTGGAAGGCGCCCGTAGAGGACACCTTCTGGGTTGTATACCTCGCCATGCCGGAGCAGATGTACAACAGTTCGCTCATCGCCACCCATGCGAGCCACTCTAAGTTACGTGACTTTGCGGCGTGCAGCGGTGCGCCGCCGACTCGGGCGCCAACTGCCTTCACCGGATTCGAGAGCCGCTTCGCGCAGTACCTCTCCATGAGCCGCAACCGCCTCGACCAACCCGTGCAAGGTGCTGGTGCCGGCGAGTACGTCAACGCGCAGGCCGTGCTCCTGCGCAGTCTTAGCGGTCTGCGGGCCAATGCATGCCACGATTGTGGTGTGGTGTGGTTTGCCCGCGATGCCAACAAGGTTGCGCACCGTGCTGCTAGAGGTGAACAAGACGGCGTCGAAACCACCGGTCTTGATCGCCTCGCGCACCTCGGCGGGCGGTGGTGCTGCCCGCACGGTGCGATAAGCAGTGATGTCTTCGACCTCCCAACCAAGTTCAGCCAAACCAGCAGCCAAAGTGTCGGTTGCGATATCGGCGCGGGGCAGGAAGACCCGGTTGATTGGATCGGTCAATGAGTCGTAGATCGGCCAGTCTTCAAGCAAAGCCCTGGTTGACTGGTCGCCGACCGGGACTAAATCCGGGCGTACGCCGAATTCAATTAGCGAGGCCACCGTGCTGTCGCCAACCGCCGCTACTTTCAGGCCCGCGAACGACCGCGCATCAAGGCCGTACTCATCTAGTTTTTCGCGGATGGCTCGTACCGCATTTACCGAAGTAAAACCAATCCACTCGTAGCGACCGGAAACGAGGCCGTGGATTGCCCGGTCAATTTGCTGCGGGGTCCGCGGCGGCTCGACCGAAATCGTCGGCACCTCCATTGGTACCGCCCCATGTCCGCGCAGCAGCGACATGATCGAACCGGTAGTGTCTTGGGTGCGTGGGATCAACACGCGCCAGCCGAAAAGCGACTTAACCTCGAACCAATCCAATTTCTCGCGCTGTGCCACGACATCGCCGACGACCACGATGCCAACACCAGTGAGTTTCATCAGCTTTGAAATATTGCCAATCTCGGACAAAGTGCTGGCAATTGTTCGCTGATCAACTGTGGTGCCCCTTCTGGTTACCGCGATATGGGTATGCGGATCGGCACCAGCTTGCACCAGCATCGCTGCAATTTCAGCAACTTTGTCTGCGCCATTGAGCACCACGAGAGTGCTGCGCGGGTTGACAAGGTCAGCCCAATCCAAGTCAGCATCATCAGCGTCGACCACCCGAAATTGCCGAGTGCGGCCACCGGTTAATCCAAATCCGGCATATGCCGGGATCCCGGTAACTTCGCTGACTCCCGGGGCAACCTCAAACGGCACCTTGGCTTTACGTAGCGCCGCCGCCTCATGAAGTAACGTACCGTCGACTACCGGGTCGCCAGCGATGAGTCGTACGGTGCGCTTGCCATCTCGCGCAGCAATCACGATTAATTTGGCCCGCTCCACCTGATCTAAGGGCGCGCCTTCTTGATCAATGGCGATGATGACTTGGGCGCCGGCATTTGCGTGGGCTTTAGCTATGTCAATCGCGTCAGCATCAACAATAACGACTTCAGCATCGCGCAGAAGTGCTGCCGAGCGAAGTGTCAGCAACTCCGGATCACCCGGGCCAGCTGCGACAAGCGCAACCAAGCCGAGGCTAACCTTTTTACGGGACTTGGTAGTCGTATTCACAATGTCTCCTGGGCTGGTGCTGATTGGCTCATTTGGTCTTACTGGATTCTTTGGCTTGGTCATGCGTTCATCGCCTCCGGCTCATAGCCACGGCGTTGCTCGTGAAATGCGAGAATCTGCAATTCAACCGCGAGATCAACTTTGCGTACTTCAACTCCGTTTGGGACCTCAAGTACCACCGGCGCGAAATTCAAGATGCTGCGAATCCCGGAGGCCACGAGTCGGTCACATACCCCTTGGGCACACTCTGCCGGCGTGGCAATCACCCCGATTTGGGCTTTAGTCGCGCCCACGATGGTCTCGAGTTCTACAAGGGGGCGGACTTTCAATGCTACGAGATTGCCGAGCTCACTGGCCGTAATGCTTTCGCCTATTACGTCAGGATCATTATCGACTAGGCCCACGATGGCAAAACCACGTGAAGTAAATCCCCGATAGGAAATCAACGCCCGACCTAAATTGCCAACGCCCACGATTATTACGCCCCAAGGCTGCGCGGAGCCCAACTCGCGACTGATGTGGTAGGTCAAGTACGAGACGTCGTATCCAACCCCACGGGTGCCGTACGAGCCTAAATATGAAAGATCCTTGCGAAATTTAGCCGAGCTAACCCCGCATTTAGCGGCCAATGCCTCGGAGGAAACCGTCTGCACCCCGGCCTCGCTAAGGGAAACCAACACGCGGTGGTAGACCGGTAGCCGGGCTACCGTGGCATCTGGAATACCACGACCGGCCTCACGGGGCCGACCTTTGCCGAGGGAGATTGACACGTTGCTCCTGCTGGGAAGCCCCGCCGCATTCGACGAGGTGCCCTAAGGGTAGGCATTAGTTCCCGACTTCACAAAGTTGAGCGGACATTTGCGTCCGATTATCGGGATAGGGCTCTACGTAACCGCTCCGGATCTACGCTCCAGAAATCGTGAACAGCTCCATCAATGAGCAGCACCGGGATCTTCTCCCAATAAGAATCAAAGAGGGCGACATCCTCCAGCACTGACACTTCATCCCAGGTCGCACCTGTCTCCGCGCACACCTGCTCAACGATTACCCGGGCCTCATCACATAGGTGACAGCCCGGCTTGCTGACAATTGTGACGTTCATGAAGGGTCAAGTGCGAACTTGTCACTCATCTCCATAAACCTCACGAAGTCGGCCTTTAGCCACCTTGCCGGTTGCCGAGTGTGGAAGAGCACCAACTACTCGAATCACCGATGGACACTTAAACCGCGCCAGCCGCTCGGCGCAATGTGCAGCAACATCTCCTGCCGAAAGTGCCACACCCGGCACTGCAACCACGAGCGCCGTAACTGCCTCGCCGGTCGCGTCATCAGGCACTCCGATCACGGCAACTTCAGCTACCGCATCCATCGACTCAATGGCAACTTCGATTTCACGTGGATAAACATTGAAGCCGCTAACCAAAATCACTTCACGTCGGCGATCAACAATATGTAGGTCCCCATCCGCGTCAAAGAATGCGATATCACCGGAACGGAACCAGCCGTCAGCGTCGGAGCCGCCAACCCCATCCGGCCAATATCCACTAAATACCGATGAGCCTCGAACCCACATCTCACCCGGATCCCCTTCTTCGACGTCGGACCCAGAGTCAGAACCTTCATCATGTACCAAGCGCACCTGCACCCCGGGCAACGGCCGACCAACTGAACCGGGCTTGGGCACGCCCGAGACCAAAGTTGTCGCGACGACCGGGGCAGTTTCGGTCATGCCATAGCCTTCAAAGATTTCTTGGCCGGTGGTCGCGGCAAACTCTTCGAATACTCGAGGTGGCAACGGTGAACCACCGCTGGTGAATAGTCGAACACCAGCAAGGGCTTCGCGGGCACCGGGTATTTGACACCAGGCCTGATACATGCCGGGTGCACCAGCGACGGTAGTGACCCCGTGCTTGGTGATAACCTCAAGGCTGACGACCGGGTCAAAGCGATCTAGTACTACGCAAGTTGCCCCGGCCGATGCCGCTAAGCCAAGTACCGCATTGAGCCCGTAAACGTGGAACATTGGCAGTACGAGCAGTACTACATCACTGTGCTGAACCGCAGGTGGATCCTGCAATGACCTAATCATCTCGACATTCGTGCGCAGGGCGCCGTGAGTGAGCATTGCCCCCTTAGGGCGCCCACTCGTGCCTGCGGTAAACAGCAGGAGTGCGAGTGCATTCGTCGGGGTGACTTGCTCGGCGAGTACAAGTTGCGAACCTGTTTCCATGATTTCCAGCCAGGGTTTGCTTCCCAAGACAATTACTTCGCAGGCCGCAAGTGACGCCGTTGCCGCGTTGGCGGTAGCCGCAGTGCCATCGTCTACGAGCAAGAGTCGCGCACCCGAATCAGCTATTAGTAGTGCGATCTCCGGCGCGGTGTAGGCCGGGTTGAGTGGAACGGCAACAAGGCCAGCGCGCAAGATACCGAAATATGCAACGACAAAACCAGCTGAGTTGCCAAGAAGACCAGCTACCCGTTCACCCGCGTGCAAACCGCGTTGTATTAGACCGCATGCGAATGCATCAATCTGCGCATCAAGTTCGGCCCAAGTCAAGGTCCGATCTGAATCAATGACGGCAACTTGCGTTGGGTAATTGCGTGCCGAATTTCGGACAAATTCAGCCACGTTGGAGTTCGGTGTCATCCCAACTCCTCCCTCCAGGCCTGTGCAGGAGCCGCTCCCCTAGGTACGCTCAGCCTATGACGGCACCGGATCCGCCCGCAGCGCCCACGACCCAAACCGGAAACCTCGATGTGCTCTCGGCCTATCGCCGCGCCGGCGAGGCTTCGGCTAAAGCGGGAAAGGAGTCGTCTAGCCCGCACGGGCAGGCGTACAGCGCTGCCTTCTTCGATCTCGATAACACCATCATCCGCGGGGCGAGTGTCTTCCACTTTGCCGTCGGCTTAGCTAAACGCAAATATTTCACGATGCCGGAGATCGCTGGCTTCGCCGTCAAGCAAATGAAGTTTGTGGTCAGCGGGTCCGAGGATCTAGAAGATATAGCTTCGGTTACCGAGGCCGCCCTCTCGTTCGTGCAAGGACGAAGTGTCGAAGAACTAAATGCTTTCGGCGAAGCGATCTTCGACGAGAGCATGGTCGACAAACTCATCCCCGGATCCCTGGCGCTAGCCCAAGCCCATCTTGATGCTGAGCAACAAGTCTGGCTCGTAACCGCGACCCCGGTTGAACTGGCAACTATGGTGGCGCGACGTTTAGGGCTTACCGGTGCACTAGGCACGGTTTCGGAAGTCAAGAACGGGATGTACACCGGCCGGCTAAACGGGCCCCCGCTGCACGGCCTGGCAAAAGCTGAAGCCATCAGATCTCTCGCAGCCCGCGAAGGCCTAGACCTCAGCGCCTGCTACGCATACTCGGATTCATCAAATGACATTCCAATGCTTTCCGCTGTGGGAAATCCCGTCGCGGTTAATCCTGACTCAACCCTGCGGGCACATGCTCGCGAAAATAATTGGGTGATACGGGATTTTCGCCGGCGCGCGCAGATCAGGGAGTACTCCGCACCAGGTTTGTCAGCGTCCGGTGGCATTGCGCTCGGCTTGGCCATCGGTTACGCAATGGGCCGGCGCAAGCGCTAGCCGAACACCGAAGTCCGTTGCATCAACAGTCGATAAAGAGTCTGCTGAATTCGCTCACGGACCTGATCCGTCAAGTCAAATACCAGCATCGGGTCGTCAGCAGCATTATCTGGAAATTGGTCGGTGTGAATTGGTTCACCGAAGTGGATGAACCACTTACTCGGCAGTGGGATGAATCCAAGTGGGCCAAGTAGTGGGAAAGTCGGCGTAATCGGGAAGTACGGCAAACCAAGTAGTCGAGCAACAACGGTCGCATTCGCGATCATCGGGTACGTTTCTTCGGCGCCCACAATGGCGGTCGGAATGATTGGGGTCTTCGTTCGAAGTGCCGCTGCCACAAAACCGCCGCGGCCGAAACGCTGCAGCTTGTAGCGTTCAGCGAATGGTTTGCCAATGCCCTTGTAGCCCTCCGGCCACACGCCCACAATCTCGCCATCACCTAATAGGCGCTCCGCATCGGGATGGCAGGCCAAGGTGTGCCCTGCCTTTCGGGCGATCTCACCTAGGAACGGGCTCTGGAACACGAGGTCTGATCCGAGCATGCGCAGATGGCGATGGGCGGGATGCTCATCTAGGAGTGCCAGCTGTGTCATAACCGCATCAAGGGCGATAACACCGGAATGATTCGCCACCACCAACGCCCCGGTTTCGTCCGGTATATTTTCTAGGCCAGACGCTTCAACGCGAAACCAAGACTTATAGAGCGGGCGCACCAAGGCCATCAGTATCTTGTCGTTGAACTCCGGATCAAAACCAAAATCGTCAACTGAATAATCTCCGGCTAGCCTTCGCTGCACGAATTCCCAGAACTCCATCAGTCGTGCCATTACATCTGGCTCAAGGTCTGCAACAAGGCGCGGAACGATCGGGTCGTCTCCGTGAATCGGAATTATTTTTGCGTTAGGCAACTGACACCTCGCGTCGAGCAAGAAAACTCGCGAATGCTTGCGGAGTTGAATACATCGGAGTGTGCCCAAAAGTCGTTTGGGCAAGGGAGGTGTCAAGTACCCTGCCAAAAGTCAAGTAACGCACCTGTTCGGTGGTGAAATCAATTAGCCCAGCACTGCTAATGCTGCGACCAAACGGCGTGAACAAAAACTCCGGCAGTGAAACGCGTTTGTGGCCTGTTCGACGGATCGCCTGAGACAGCATCAAGGTGCCGTTGCCCGCGACATTGAAAGTCCCGGCATAACTACCCAACACGGCACGCTTAACGAACTCAAGGCCGTCATCTTCATGAATAAATTGCAACCGAGCATCAAACCCCAACACCGTAGGTATCACCGGTAGCGAAAAATAGGTTGTCATCGCCGTATCGATACCAGGGCCAATGATGTTCGCGAACCGCAATGTGGTCACGGCCACATCTGGCCGTCGGCGCGCAAAACCGCGTACGAATCCCTCCACCTCAACCGAGTCTTTCGCCCACCCTGACCGTGGGGTATGCCGAGGCTGCATCTCTTCAGTGAACATCGCTGGGTCCTTTGGCCCGCTTCCGTAAACCGAAGCTGACGACTTCACAACTAATGCCTTGATGCTAGGGGTGCGCTGACAGGCCGCGAGTAACTGCATCGTGCCGATGACGTTGATTTCTTTCATGGTCGCGCGACCACCGGCCTGCCTCGGGGTAGCGATCACCCCCATGTGGACCACGGTGTCGACACCGGCCTCGCCAAGGACTTTGGCAATAACTGGGTTTCGGATATCGGCGCGGACGAACTCCATCTGCGACAACTTAACTTTCGGCGGCACTACGTCAATACCGATGACCTGATCAATACTCGGATCCTTAGCGAGGATTCGGGCAATTTGCCCACCGAGATAACGCGAGACACCGGTGACTAGGACTATGCGCCCCATGACCGACCCCCTAGCTTGCTGATCACGGTAACTTGCTCACCGGGGCCTGACTAGCCCTTGTTGCGGCGCTGAACTCGGGTACGGCGCAGCAGTTTGCGGTGCTTCTTCTTTGCCATCCGCTTGCGGCGCTTCTTTACCACTGAGCCCATGAAAAAATCCTCGCATTCGCCGTTCGAAAAATGCGTTCAGGAATCCCAGGAACGCGCACTAGCAACGTTCAGCCTATCTGGAGCCTCAGGCGGTCTGCACGAAGGAGTCCCGAAGGTAGTCGTGGACGGCCTGCTCTGGCACCCGGAAGGAGCGGCCAACGCGTACCGCTGGGAGCTCACCCCCGTGCACCAATCGATAAACAGTCATCTTCGAAACCCGCATTACCGAGGCAACCTCGGCAACGGTCAGGAAGCTAACCTCGGCAAAGCCGCGCTCAAGGTTGTTGGTCATTTGGCACCGAACTTTCTGCAGGTAGTCCGCTTCGGCTCCCCTGCCGATTCGTGATCAGGCACCGAACACTAGTGGCACTCGGGGCCAGAGGGAAAGTTGGTTTGCCAAATTGGTAAAGAAATCATTTCGACCCGGTCGTGATACCGCGCCATCGGCTTCGGCCGCCAACCCCCAAATAGGGAAAGCGATGGCTCTGGAATCGCTCATCCCCTAGTCCACCGCACCACTTGGGCCATAACCCTTCGCGAAAGAATCGGGCCACAGGGTGCCCCATCCGCCATTCGCACCCGCCTCGGGGTGTTCAGCTTAAGTATCCTCGCGGTGTCCGCTGGCTTCGGCAATTAGGTGGGTCTAGGCCCTCGGCACGAGATCTCGCCACTCTTAGCCTCCCCACCGACCGCGACCCACCTGACCACCGCTAACCGCCGGCTCACGATCTAGCTAACTCCTGGCTGCGATCCCGGGCGGCTTTGATCGCCGCTACGAAAGTGTTAAGGACGTCATGCTCTTGTAACACCGCGATCGCCGCCGCGGTGGTGCCAGCAGGTGAGGTAACCTTGCTGCGCAGCACCGCTGGCTCTTCCTGGCTTACCTGAAGTAGGTGGGCTGCGCCGAGCAGGGTGTGCACCACCGCGGTTCGAGCATCTTTTGCACTTAGCCCCACTTCCAGTGCACCAGCAATTAGGGCCTCAGCTAAATAGAAAACATATGCCGGGCCACTACCGGACACTGAGGTTATTGCGTCTTGTAAATCTTCGGGCACCAAAATCACGGTGCCAACTGATGCCAGTAATTGCGCAGCTTGAGCCGCGGCCGTTGCAGCGCAATTGGCGCCTGCACTAATCCCGGTGACCCCAAGTTCAATTCGCGCCGGCGTATTTGGCATTGCCCGCACCACATTAGCTTGCGGGATTACTTCTTCAATTGACGAAGTAGTGATCCCGGCAGCGATGGAAATAACCAATGCACCGTCGGCCACGCGAGCCGCAATCTCATTTACTACCGCGCGGATGTCCTGCGGCTTAACCACGATGATTACCACGTCGGCATCAATTACGGCGTCAGCCGGAGCCGCAATCGTCACACCAAACCGGTCAATTAGCTCAGCCGACCGATCCGCTCGTTTTTCGGCAACCACGATAATCGGAGAAGGGTTCATTTGGTGCTGTAGGCCAACGATTAGCGCCTCGCCCATCACCCCGCCGCCAAGGACCGCGATTCGTGTCACGTCATTTCCTTTCGATAAACGGTTATCAGGCACCTGGCAGCAGCGACCTGATCGCCGGGAGTAAACCGGTCGGTCTTTCGGCCAAGCCTCCCACGAGGCGGCCGAACCACTGCGGGCCGAACGGGATATACACCCGAACCGCCTCACCCGCCTCGACCAACCGCTGCTGCAACCCCGAACTGCGGCCGTAATACATGGCGAACTCGTAACTGCCTTTTTCATGATGAAGCCGAGCAGCGACCGTCTGGATGATCTCAATCAGGCGGGGGTCATGGGTGGCAAAACCAGATTCAGCATTTGCCCTCAACAGGGCTTTGGCGCAGCGGATATACGACTTGTCCACTTCTATCGCCTGGCCGAATCGATCAAGTGAGCCAGAGCTATGTGCCCCTTTAATAAGGCGCACCCGACCCCCGAAGGTTTCGCAATCTATTTCGGTACGTCTTAACACTGACTGCAAAGTCACTCCGACGTCGAAGCCATCAGAGCGTAACCCACCCGCTAGATCAATGGTCTCATCAACCAAATCATCGGGACCCATCCCGATCATCACACTCACTTGACTACCCTGCGCCTGTGCGCACAATTGCCTCAGCAGCGCGACTCTCGAACGTCCACCAAGTATGAACTCCGGGAGAATCGCCACCTCGGAGATGCGAGCTAACGATGTTGAAGCTAGCGCGCTCACGGCCATTGAGTAGTCGGCAAAGACCAAGGTGCTCTCGGACTCTTCGATGTCGCCGCGGACCGCACGCTCCAAACTGATAAGTCGTCCAGAGTCGGCCAAACGTTGCGCTGCTTCAATTACATCTTCGACATGCTCACCCCCGGCAACCCGGTGCACGAACTCCCGGCCAACCGGTGTACTTGCTATGAACGACCCTAGGGCATCGTTCTTGGCGATCTGCTCGAAGATACTGCGAACTAGTGGCACCAGATGACCTTATGGCTCCCCGGCCGCATCCTTGGCAGCAAGCGGCTGTGTCGGGTCAAGTAGTCGTTGGATAGTGGGTGCAACAAGTGCCACTATGACCTCGTCAGTGGCTGAAGCCAGTGGCTCAATATTCAATATGGATCGAGTGGCCGCCACGCCGGCTAGGTAAGCTGTAATTAAAGCGCCGCGCATGCGCGCATCTGGAACGCCAATTGCCCCGACCACCCGATCAAGCAAGGTGGCCTGCAGGTAGTCGGTTAGAACTCGCAGCTGCTCAACTCCGGCAGACTCGCGTGCCGACTGCACCAAATTGGTGGCGTCCTTGCGCACTTGTTCATCGCCACTAAGTTGCAAGGTTAGGCGCACCAAACGCTCACCCATGCCATCAAGACCCGGAGC
>NSHP01000003.1 GCA_002737125.1 Actinomycetota bacterium
TTTGGGTTGCGCCGCCGGCGTGATGGTTACCGCAAGTCACAACCCATCGCTCGATAACGGCTACAAGGTGTATCTCGGCTCCGGTAGCCAGATCGTGCCACCCGCAGACACGGATATCAGCGGGTGCATTGCGGCTGTCACGGCAAGCGGTGAGATCGCACAACTTCCGCAGGGTGATGACTGGATAACTCTCGGTGACGAAGTCCTCGCCGCCTACACCGCCCGTACCGCGGGGTTGATCGGGCCAACGGCGCCCCGCGATATCAAAGTGGTCTACACCGCAATGCATGGCGTCGGTGGCCTTGTCGTCAATCGAGTCATGCACGCCGCCGGTTTTGCCCAACCAATCCCGGTTATCGAGCAGTTCACGCCAGATCCAGACTTTCCAACCGTGGTCTTCCCGAACCCAGAAGAACCCGGGGCCATGGATTTGGCCTTGGCGACTGCCCGGGCGAATTCGGCCGACATTGTCATTGCCAATGACCCGGACGCCGATCGCTGTGCGGTGGCGGTACCTACACCTACCGAAAACTCCACCGACGGTTGGCGCACGCTCAGGGGTGATGAAGTCGGTGCGCTACTCGCGTGGTGGATGATTCAAAGGGGTACCGCCCCCGGGATATTT
Source organism: Actinomycetota bacterium (assembly GCA_002737125.1). Lineage (GTDB taxonomy): Bacteria > Actinomycetota > Actinomycetes > S36-B12 > S36-B12. The sequence continues at coordinate 626 of NSHP01000003.1, forward strand.
GCGCAATCAATCGTCTCCTGCTCACTCCTTAAAGCAATTGCCGAGTCCGCCGGTCATCAATACCAACAAACACTTACCGGATTCAAATGGATAGCCCGCATCCCCGAACTTCGTTTCGGCTACGAGGAGGCTCTCGGCTATTGCGTTGACCCAGATACGGTCAAAGACAAGGACGGCGTCTCCGCCGCCTTGCTGATCGCCGAAATGGCCGCCCATTTGAAGGCGGCGGGACGAACCGTTCAAGATGTCCTCGACGAGCTTGCCCTCGCACACGGGCTTTATGTCACCGAGCAGGTCTCGGTACGCGTTCAAGATGTCACTTTTATATCCGACATCATGCGCAAACTTCGGAGCGAAACTCCAATCGCAGTCGGCGATTTCGAGGTCCTCGCATTTGATGATTTCGAACAAGGATTCGACGGGCTCCCACCAACCGATGGTTTGCGCTTTATGCTCGAAGGCGGTTCGCGCATTATCGTGCGGCCAAGTGGCACCGAACCCAAGATTAAGTGCTACCTACAGGTAGTCATCCCGGTCAGCCCGGGGGCCCTTGAATCGGCGCGCGGTACCGCCAGAGACCGCCTAGATGCGATCGGCGCGTCGGTTCGGTCTTGGTTAGAGTAGGCACGTGCAAAAGGTTGCCGAACCCTTAACCACCACCGGGGCCCTGCGTGAGTTCTTGCACGCTTTGCCGGGGGTAGATGAAGTCGGCGCCACCGCTCGGGCTGCAGCCCTTTCGACCCGGTCGATAAAGAACGAAGCCAAAGCTTGGGCGATCGATCTGGCAATACGCATGGTTGACCTCACCACCCTTGAGGGGATGGACACCCCGGCCAAAGTTCGGGCGATGTGTGCCAAAGCACTGCGACCAGATCCCACCGACCCGACGGTGCCGAGTGTCGCGGCAGTTTGCGTATACGGAGACATGGCCGCAATTGCCCGCGCCAGCGTCGGCGCTGCCCTGCATGTGGCAGCTGTGGCAACCGCATTTCCGAGCGGGCGCGCGAGCCTAGAAGTAAAACTGCATGATGTGCGCGACGCGGTAGCTGCCGGCGCTGACGAAATTGACATGGTGATTGATCGAGGCGCCTTCCTTGCCGGTAATTACGGCCTCGTCAATGAGCAAATTGTTGCGGTGAAAGCCGCATGCGGTACCGCGCACCTCAAAGTAATTCTCGAGACCGGTGAACTACGCACCCTCGACAATGTGCGACGCGCATCATGGCTGGCGATGATGGCCGGCGCTGACTTCATCAAGACATCCACCGGCAAGGTCCCTGTTGCTGCAACTCCTCCCGTCGCAATCGTGATGCTTCAGGCGGTTCGTGATTACTACGCACTAACTGGCACCCGAATAGGAGTAAAACCAGCCGGTGGCATCCGCACCAGTAAAGATGCCATCAAATACCTGGTACTAATCAAGGAGACTGCCGGTGAGGCCTGGCTAACCCCTGACCTATTTAGGTTCGGCGCATCAACCCTGCTGAACGACCTACTAATGCAACGCCAACGCATGGCTATCGGCCACTACTCGGGCCCCGACTACGTCACAATCGACTAACAGGAGCATCGGTGACTTTCGAATATGCGCCAGCCCTCGAGTCTCGGGCGATAGTTTCCATTGCCCCGTCCTATGGACTATTTATCAATGGCGAGTTTGTTGATCCCACCAGTGGCACGATGTTTAAAACGATCAATCCAGCAACCGAAGAAGTCCTAGCTGAGATAAGCGAGGCGAACCAAAGCGACGTTAATGCAGCGGTTAACTCGGCCCGGCGAGCCTTCGAGCGCACTTGGTCGGTGATGAGCGGGCGGGATCGGGCCAAGTACCTGTTCAGAATCGCACGCTTACTACAAGAGCGCGCACGTGAGTTCGCCGTGCTTGAAACACTTGATAACGGCAAGCCGATTCGTGAATCCCGCGATATCGATGTGCCACTGGCCGCTGCCCACTTCTTCTATTACGCGGGCTGGGCCGACAAACTAGAGCATGCGGGTCTTGGCCCAAACCCACAGGCACTTGGCGTAGCCGGCCAGATCATCCCCTGGAACTTCCCGCTGCTAATGCTCGCCTGGAAGATCGCCCCGGCATTGGCCTGCGGTAACACTGTAGTTCTCAAGCCTGCCGAAACCACCTCACTGACCGCACTGCTGTTCGCCGAAGTCTGCCAGCAGGCCGATCTGCCACCTGGAGTTGTCAACATCATCACGGGAGCGGGTGATACCGGCCAGATGATTGTGGAACACGATGGAATCAACAAAATTGCCTTCACGGGTTCAACCGATGTCGGAAAGTCGATCCAGCGCGCCTTAGCGGGTACGAACAAGAAACTGACCCTTGAGCTTGGTGGCAAAGCCGCGAACATCATCTTCGATGATGCCCCGATAGATCAAGCAGTTGAAGGCATCGTCGATGGTATTTTCTTCAACCAAGGCCATGTTTGTTGCGCTGGGTCACGTTTGCTCTTGCAGGAGTCGATCGCCGAAGAAACCATTGAGGCCCTCAAGCGACGACTCCAAACCCTGCGCCTTGGTGACCCCCTCGACAAGAACACCGACATCGGTGCGATCAACTCACGCGAGCAGTTAAACAAAATCCACCAGTTGATCAAATCCGGTGACGATGAAGGGGCCGAACGCTGGACGGCTCCATGTGAAATCCCCGAAAAGGGCTGGTGGTGCGCGCCAACGGTCTTCACCAATGTCACGGCGGCCCATCGCATTGCACGTGAGGAGATATTCGGTCCGGTGCTATCAGTCCTCACCTTCCGGACCGCAGATGAGGCCGTCGAGAAAGCCAACAACACCCCATTTGGTTTATCCGCCGGGATCTGGACCGAAAAAGGTAGCCGCATACTTTGGATGGCGAACCAACTTCGGGCTGGGGTTATTTGGGCCAACACCTTCAACCGCTTTGATCCCACCAGCCCATTTGGCGGCTATAAAGAATCTGGCTTCGGCCGCGAGGGCGGTATTCAAGGCCTTGGTGCTTATCTGCAATCAGCCACTGACAGCGATGTTCACGCGAAGGGGATGTCATGAACGATCGCGTTGAGGTGCGCAAGACCTACAAGCTCTTCATCGGTGGGGCCTTCCCCCGAAGTGAATCTGGCCGCACCTATGAAGTCCACGACACTGACGATAAGTTCCTGGCGAACGCCGCCAAGGCCTCTCGCAAAGACGGCCGCGATGCGGTACTCGCCGCCCGCAAGGGCTTCGGCGCCTGGAGTAGTGCCACCGCTTACAACCGCGGCCAAGTGCTATATCGGGTCGCTGAAGTCATGGAGGGTCGCCGCGATCAGTTCATAGCTGATGTTCGGGCCGCGGAGGGCCTAGGAGATAAGAAATCTGCCCGGGTAGTCGATACCGCCATCGACCGGCTGGTTTGGTATGCCGGCTGGGCTGATAAGTACGCACAGGTACTTGGCAACACCAACCCGGTGGCTGGACCATATTTCAATTTCTCCATCCCCGAACCTACCGGCGTAGTTGCTGCCATTGCGCCGCAGAACTCCAGCCTGCTCGGGCTGGTAAGTGTCATTGCTCCCATCATTGTGACCGGCAACGTGGTCATTGTGGTAGCCAGCACCCTGCGCCCGATCCCAGCCATCACACTGACCGAGGTAGTAGCGACCTCTGATGTACCATCCGGTGTAATCAATGTGCTAACCGGTGATCCAGCCGAGATCGCACCTTGGCTTGCCAGTCACGGTGACGTCAACGCGATCGACCTTACGGGTGTCACAAGTGCGGAGTTGGCCAAGAACTTAGAGGTTGAAGCAGCTGGCACGGTAAAAAGAATACGGCGGCCAGCGCAACCTAATTGGTTGGCTACCCCCGATCTTGGGCACCTACGTTCATTTGTCGAGACAAAGACGGTTTGGCACCCACTCGGCGCTTAACTCTAACCCCGCCACGTGGTGATTAGTCTTGGGTTGCCGCCTGCCGGCGCCGGCGAGAAATAATCGCTGCAGCGACTCCGACCGCAACGAGGCCAACAACGCCAACGAGCACCGGTGCCCAGCGCCGCGACTGCACAATCGCTTCTTCAGCTCGGGTCAAAGTTTCATCGGCGATCGCTAACACCGCATCGGTTCGATCGAGAGCATCGCGCACTTTATCTAGTTCATGACGCAGATCGACCACATGCTCTTGGCCTGATTCGACCACCTCAAGCAGCGCCATTTATCGCACCCCCTGTCATTCGTTCAGCAAGTACCGCCCTAAGTCCGGTGTACTGCGGCTTGATCTGCTCGTTGATGATTGGCAGCCGATCATCGAATGGAATGAACGCACTCTTCATCGCATTAACCGTAAACCACTGCATATCGTCTAGCCCATATCCGAATGCCGCACTGAGCAATGCCATCTCCTTGCTCATCGACGTGCCAGACATCAATCTGTTATCGGTATTTACCGTTACCCGAAAACCAAGACGGCGAAGCAGCCCAATTGGATGGGTTTCAATCGAGGCAGCTGCCCCGGTTTGCACATTCGAGGTCGGGCACATCTCAAGTGGGATCCGACGATCGCGTACATACGCAGCCAGGCGCCCAAGGGTGACCGAGCCATCAGGCTCGACGGTGATGTCGTCGACAATTCGTACTCCGTGCCCGAGCCGGTCAGCGCCGCACCATTGAATGGCTTCCCAGATACTAGGTAGCCCGAAAGCTTCACCGGCATGAATCGTGAAGTGTGCGTTCTCGCGGCTTAAGTATTCAAAGGCATCTAGGTGACGGGTGGGAGGGTAACCAGCCTCGGCGCCGGCAATATCAAAACCAACCACACCTTTATCGCGGTACTCAACAGTTAATTCAGCAATTTTACGGCCATGTGATGCGGTACGCATCGCAGTTAGCAGTACGCCAACTCGGATGTGGTTACCCTGCGCGGCCGCCGCCCGTTGCCCATCAGCAAAACCCGCAAGCACGGCTTCGACTACCTGCGCTTCGTCCAAGCCTTTTTCAACGTGCAGTTCAGGTGCGAAGCGAACTTCGGCGTAGACCACGCCATCGGCGGCCAGATCAATCGCGCATTCAAGTGCCACTCGACGCAGCGCTTCTTCGGTCTGCATAACAGCTACGGTGTGGGCGAAGGTTTTTAGATAGCGCTCCAAAGAACCGGAGTACGCCGACTCGGTGAACCAACGAGATAAGGCCTCAGGATCGGTGGCTGGTAGGTCGGGGTAACCCTGCTCCGCGGCCAACTCCAAGATTGTTTGGGGACGCAACCCGCCATCAAGGTGGTCATGTAGAAGTACTTTCGGGGCGCGCAAAATTAGATCTTCAGGGATCGGAGAAAACGTGCCGGCATCCATCACCATGTATTGAATCTAGTACAACTACTTTTATTCAAACGCCGGTGGTGGCGAGTGAACAGCCAACCTGACTATCTGCTTCAATCAGGGGTGGTCAGCATTGTGTTCGGTCTTGCGACCGCCTGTTTCTTCGCCGCCGGCTCCCTCACCGCTTCGAGGGCCTCAAGGCTTATCGGTGCTTACTCCACCGTGTCCTGGGCGATGCTCATCGGGCTTGTCATCACTATTCCGTTGGTATTGATAGCCGGAATCCCCAGCGGGCTTGCCGGCACTAACTCAATTTGGTGGGCGGTTTCCGGTCTCGGCAATGTCACCGGGTTGGTATTAGCTGCCAGCGCGTTCAGATTTGGCAAGGTTGGGGTCATCGCACCGATTCTCGCCACCGAAGGCGCAATTGCCGCGACCATCGCGGCCATTTTGGGCGAGTCGATTGCACCACTTGCCGCCTTCATCCTTATGATAATTGTTGGCGGAGTCACCTTGGCCGCCATGGGCAAAGACCCAGCCCCCATCCCTAACGAAAGACCGATTCGCGCGGCGGTTCTTGCCACCTGCGGCGCACTCGTCTTCGGCGTTGCGCTCTACGCCACCGGTAATCTCAGTGACGAACTGCCCATCGCCTGGCTGCTACTACCTGCTCGCACCATCGGCGTCGTCGTACTTTTCATTCCGCTACTTCTGCTAAAAAAGCTTAAGCTAACCAAGAAAGCGGCTCCCTACGCGGTGCTGGCCGGAATCGTTGAAGTGTCCGGGTTCACCTGCTACGCAATCGGTGCCCAATATGGGGTCGCGATTACTTCAGTTCTCGCATCACAGTTCGCACCAATCGCAGCAATCATGGCTTACCTTTTATACAAGGAGAAGCTAGGTAAAGTTCAAATTGCGGGGGTCGCCATCATCGTCGCTGGTGTGGTGACCCTTACCTTGCTTAAAACTTGAAATTGTAGCCCTACCCAAGAATCCAAGAGTTACACTTCCGCTATGGAATTTAACCCCTTAGCGAGCCTTGCTTTGACCGCCGCCTTATTTTGCATCCCAGTAACCGCTTTTGCCAGTGAACTCCCGGGGGACCCATGCACCACCGAAAACAAGGTGGTTGCCCTGGGCGGCGGGTCAATCAAGTGCACAGGTGGCACTTGGCAACCCAGCCAGGAAACACCAGGCGGTGGGCAACCCGGTGGTAGCCAGAGCAACTCCACGATAAAGAAGGCCAATAACTTTAGGACGGTGGGCACCGCACTTTCGCAGGCCACTTTTAGTTCAACCGATCAGCAAGTTGCGGACGTGACAGCGGTGCGGCTATCCAACGGCAATGTCAAACTCTTCGTATACGTTGCGAACCAATTTATACGCAGTGCCACTTCGACCAATAAGAACGGTACATCCTTTGTTGCCGACCCGACTTCGATTCTCAATGGCACCGCAGCTGGGCAACCTAGGGCGGTTTCACTTGGCGGCAACTCAATGCGGCTTTTCTACCTAGAAGGTGGCGCCATCAATGCTGCCATCAGTAACGACGGTGGAGTGACATTCACCAAAGAAGGGCCCGTGATCACCGGCGCAGAGGCTGGCTTTGAGCCAGGAGGCCTATCGGTAATCACGCAGGGTGGTGGGTATCGCGGGTATTTCTCCAACTTGGAGAAGCCAGGAGTGCGCGCCGAACGGATTATGCGAACAGCCACCAGCACTGACATGATCCACTGGACCATGGGTCCGGTAATTACCGGCTCGGCTGGCACCATCACCGACGGCGGCTCGCACCCCTTCGCGGTGATCGACAAAAAAGGCAAAATCGCGCTGTATTACGCAGGTGATCGCGGCGGCTTTTATGGAATCTTGGTTTCAACCAGCAAAAATGGTGTGTCATTTAGCGGTGAGAAGTCGGTAATTACCGGCGGCGGTGACCCAGATATTCTGCCGGCGGCAAAGGGCACCGCACTCCTTTATTATGGTGCAGATCTTGGCTCCGAGCTTGGTTTTGGAATCAAAGTTGCTAAGTCAACCGGCAAGGTGGTGCCCTAAGCCGCCATCTCTGATTTTGCTCAGAGTTCGTCAGTGCTCTTCGCGCTGGACTAAATCTGGCCCAAATGCTGGCAGGCACACCGCAAGGTATCGCGCCCCACCCGGGCAGCTATAGCTACTCCGTTCACCCGCCCGGGTGATGATGGCTTGGCCGGCCGTCACGGTGAAAACATCTTCAGCAGTTTCAACTAATACCGCGCCTTCCAGCACCACCGTGAACTCATCAAATAACGGGGTTTGAGCCGGCTCATGCCAGCCAGCCGGGGCGCTCATCTGCGCGATCGAGACGCCAGTATCGCCACTTGCTACGCGGCCAACAAACTCCGCGATCAGTTTTCCACCGGGCACCGGGATTAGCGCCGGAGTTGAAATTAGAGTGGGCATTAGCCGATCCTTTCGATAATTAAAGGCAGTCTGGTAATCGGCGTGCCGGTCGGGCCAATGTCGGTGGCACCATCAAGTGCCGAAAGTGCACCAGCAAATCTGTCTTCATCATCGGTATACAAAGTAAGTATCGGATCCCCGGCGGCAATTTGGTCACCTGGCTTGGCGTGGATTTGAATCCCGGCACCGGCCGAAACTGGATCCTCTTTGCGGGCCCGGCCAGCCCCGAGCCGCCAAGCCGCGACTCCGACTTTAAGGGCATCAAGTTGGGTAAGTACTCCGCCATTACTCGCCAGTATTTGTTGGGAGTGCTTAGCAACCGGGAGCGGGGCTGCTGGGTCACCGCCTTGGGCGCCGATCATGCGATTCCAGACATCCATCGCCGAGCCATCACGCAAAGTCTCGGCTGGGTCGATATCGGTCAGGCCCACTAATTCGAGCATCTCGCGGGCGAAGGTGACGGTGAGCGCAATGATGTCAGCCGGCCCACCTCCCGCCAGTACGTCAACGGATTCTTGAACCTCAAGGGCGTTGCCCACCATCAAACCAAGGGGTACGTCCATCGCCGTGATCAAAGCCTTGGTACGCACTCCTGAGTCATTACCAATTCGCACCATAGTTTCAGCCAACTTACGGGCTTGCAGCGGGTCGGACATGAAAGCTCCCGACCCAGTTTTAACATCAAGGACCAGGCCGCTGGCACCCTCGGCGATTTTCTTGCTCATAATGCTTGACGCAATCAATGGAATCGACTCCACCGTGGCAGTTACATCACGTAAGGCGTAGAGCTTCTTATCGGCTGGTGCCAGCCCTGGCCCCGCGGCGCAGATAACACAGCCCACCTCCTGCAGCACATTGAACATCTCCTCGGCCGTGAGCCCGGCGCGCCAACCTTTGATAGCTTCAAGTTTGTCGAGGGTGCCACCGGTGTGACCAAGGCCTCGACCACTCAATTGCGGTACGGCAGCACCGCAGGCCGCCACTACCGGAACCAACGGGAGAGTAATTTTGTCACCCACCCCACCGGTGGAATGCTTATCCACGGTGGGGCGATCAAGGGCCGAGAAATCCATGCGCTCACCGCTGCGAATCATCGCATCAGTCCACTGCACGATTTCGTCATCGTTCATGCCATTTAGGAAGATCGACATAGCCAATGCAGCCATTTGTTCCTCTGCAACTACCCCTCGCACATACGCGTCAATTACCCAATCGATTTGCTCGGGTGATAGGACTCCCTTGTCACGCTTGGCCCGAATGACGTCGGCAGCCGCGAACCGCTCAACCATGGCGCCACTTTCCCTCTGCTCGGTCGATAAGGTCTTGGGGTCCAAATGCCTGAGGCGAGATCTCACTCATCGGTAACACCCCAAGGGGCGTGCTCGTAATGTAGTCGGCGGTTAGTTCTCCCACAACAACTGGCGGCCTCGGGGTTCCTTGGTCGAGTCGGGGCTGGCTGCCCCACTGGGCTGACCACACATCGCATTCTGGGACCGTAAGAGGATAGCCTCGTCTTATGCGTGCCGTTGAGTGGAACAAATCTGAGAGATCCCTGCTGCTGATCGACCAGACCTTGCTGCCCGATAAGCATGTCGTGGTGTCCTGTTCCACGGTTGATCAGGTGGTCGATGCCATCCAACGCCTCGTGGTTCGGGGAGCCCCGGCGCTGGGCGCGGTCGGTGCATACGGCGTAGCGGTTGCCATGATTCAGGCCCAGCGCGCCGGTTGGTCTGCGGACCAATTGGTGGAGCAGGTACGACGTGTGCGTGATGCTCGTCCCACGGCGGTAAATCTCGCGTGGGGGGCCGATCGCGTGACCCCATTGATGACCCAGGGAGTCGACGCGGTGCTCGCAGAGGCAGCTGCCGTCATGGTGGAAGACGAGGACGCAAACCGAGAACTTTCACGCTTAGGTGCCGACTGGATTCTCGCTCGAACCGGTCGCTCTAAAGTCCGAGTGCTGACCCACTGCAACACGGGATTCCTGGCCACCACGGCCTGGGGTACCGCACTCGGCATCGTGCGCGAACTCCATCTACGCGATGCGCTGGAACTCGTCTACGTAAACGAAACCCGCCCACTACTACAAGGTTCTCGACTGACGGCGTGGGAACTTCGGGAAGAGGGCATCGACTATCTCGTCCAGGTAGATGGCGCCGCCGCCAGCACGATCCTGCGCGGTCTGGTCGACGTGGCAATCATTGGCGCGGACCGAATAGCGCGCAATGGCGATACAGCGAACAAGATTGGCTCCGTGGGTGTCGCATTGGCTTGTGCGGACGCGGGGATTCCGTTCGTGGTGGCCGCTCCATCAACGACGGTCGACCTCGCAACTTCCACAGGAGACGAGATTAACATTGAACTGCGCGATGGCGCGGAAGTTACCGCCTTAGGCGGTGTTCGCATTGCGCCTCACGGCGCTAAAGGATTCAACCCAGCATTCGACGTAACGCCAGCACGTCTCATCTCAGCAATCGTGACGGAGCAAGGCGTTGTCGAGCCTTCGAAAATGCCGTCGGTGGACAATCTCGTCAAGGAGGAGAAGGTATGAGCGATCCGCTACGCCAACTCATCGAGCGCTCCAATCGCATCGGCGAGGATCCGTCCTTGGTTGTGTACGGAGGCGGTAACACTTCCGCCAAAGGCACTTTTGTTGACCACCTCGGTCGACAACAGGAGGTCATGTGGGTCAAAGGGTCTGGGGCAGACATGCGCGCTTCGATCGAATCCGACTACCCGGGACTGCGGCTGGGTGAGCTGACTGCACTAAGCGACCGCGGTGCGCTGAGCGATGAGGAGATGACCGACCTCGTCGCGCGCGCACTGCTCGATCCTTCATCGCGGCGGCCATCTATTGAGACGCTGTTGCATGCGTTTCTCCCCTTCACGCACATTGATCATGTGCACGCCGATGCGATCTGTTCGCTGACCAACCATGCTGAGGGACGCAGGGTCACGGCCGAAGCTCTTGGTGACGGATTCGCGTACGTGGAGTGGATGCGCCCAGGTTTCGAGTTGAGCAAGATCGTCGGTGACCTCTCGCATTACGACGGCGTGGTTCTCGCGCACCATGGGCTTATCACGTGGGCCGACTCCTCCGACGCTTGTTATCAACGAACAATGGCTGTCGTGGCTCAGGCGCAGGATTTTATCGCCCAGCACGCGATCGCCGCCGGACCGTTGCCCCGACACGATGACATCCCAGACGACGAACTGCAGCGGTTGTTGCTGCGCCTGCGCGGTGCAGTTGGCGCAACGGGGCATCGCATCTTGCGCATAGACGACCGACTCCGCGCGGTCGCGGACCATCCACAGGTTGAGCGGATTGTCGCAGGTGGAGTCGCCAGCGCAGATCACATGCTGCGCATCAAGCCACGATCACTTGTGGTTAAATCGATCGATCAAGTTGGATCAGCAGTTGGGCAGTACCGAGACGAGTACACCGCCTACGTGGAGTGCCGCCGCGAGTTACTTCCTGAGGGCTCCGAACCTCACGATGCGATGCCGCGGGTGATGTTGGTCCCTGGGTTGGGTGCGATTACGACCGGAGCCTGCGAACAGGAGGCCGCTATTGCGGCAGACATCGCGGTGCACACACACGAAGTAGCACGAACTGTGCTAGACGCCTTCGGGGCACCTGAGCCGTTGAGTGATCTTGAGACTTTCCGTTTCGATTACTGGCCGATGGAGTTGTACAAGCTCACTTTGAAACCGCAACCCGCGCAATTCGCCGGACGGATCGTGATCGTAACCGGCGCCGCCTCGGGTATTGGTCGAGGTATCGCGTTAGCACTTGGCGCCAGCGGTTGCTCGCTGGTCCTGGCCGATCGTGACACGGCTGGCCTGGCCGAGGTTGCGAATTCGTTGAGTGCAGCTGGCGCAGCTGACCCGGTGCTTGTTACCGGAGATCAATCGGATTCTTCGGTCACATCGTCCACTGTTCGCCGTGCAGTTCGCCACTTCGGTGGCTTAGATGGGGTGGTCTTCAGCGCCGGGATAGGGGTGAGCGGAACTCTGACCGAGTTGACGGACGATCAGTGGGACACTGCATTGCGGGTAAACCTAACCAGCGCTTTCGCACTCACGCGCGAGGCGATGCGGGCAATTCAGGACCAAGGCCTCGGCGGGTCGCTGGTGTACGTGGCGAGCAAGAACGCATTCGGACCTGGCGCGGGTTTTGGAGCGTACTCGGTATCTAAGGCGGGGCTGATTCAACTTATGCGTGTTGCCGCACTAGAGGGTGGCAAGCACCAAATCAGAGCCAACGCCATCAACCCCGATGCGGTTTTCGATAACTCCAAACTCTGGGAAGGTGGCCTGCGCGAGGAGCGTGCGGCAGCACACGGCATCGCACCGGAGAAACTAGAGGAGTTCTATGCCTCGCGGAATCTGCTCGGCCGCCACGTGACCACGGTAGATGTCGCGCAGGCCGCGGTTTTCCTGTTGTCAGATAACTCGTCGCGGACAACCGGTTCGGTACTGACGGTAGATGGCGGGGTTGCTGGGGCCTTCCCGCGCTAGGTCTGGTGACTACTTCACGATTTTGGCCGCGCGACCCCTTCCCATCACGGTAGTGAGTCGGCGTCACAAGTCATCAAACCACTTGGATCACTAGGTCCCCAAATGTACTCACGTTGGACTCTTGTGAAACGGTCGCCTGGCTCTCCCCCGCTCGAAGAATGCCGACTGTTTGCCAGCCTGCTTCGCTAGCCGCATCAAGTTCGGCTTGCACATCGGACAGGAAAAGCAGGTCTCGGGCCGGAATTTCCAAAAGCTCTGCAATGTGTTCATAGGAGAGAGCTTCACCCTTAGGGCCGGCTGTCGTGATGTCGAAGTTGGCATCGATCAACGAGTTTAGATCTCCTTGGTCAGCATTGGCGAAGAGCGCCCGTTGCGCGGTAACCGAGCCAGATGAGTAGATGGCAAGAAGTAGGCCGGCTGCGCGCCAGGTTCTAAGAGCGGGGGGCACATCATCGAAAATGTGCGAGGTAAGCTCACCCCGCGCATAGCCCTGCTCCCAGATAAGTCCCTGCAGTGTCTTCAGGGGCGCGGCCTTGACATCTGCATCTATCCACTCCTCCAACCCGGTCGCTACCGCGTCAACATCTACCCGGTCAACTCCCAGCAGGCTCGCAACCGCGTCGATGGCGGCGGCTGTCGCCGGCTGCGCCTGATGATCAAGAAGCCAGGCACGCATCTGCGACCGGGCATAAGGAAACAGCACGTCATACACGTGACGGGCCGCGCTGGTCGTGCCCTCAATGTCCAAGACGACCGCGCGGCAGGAGATCTCGACCATTGGCCTATCCAAGCGCACTCCTGTGGGGACCGATTGCTGCCCGGTCACCGGAGGCTAAGGTCAAGGACATGAGTGGGGAGAATGGTCGTTCGGCGCGGCTCGCCGCCACCGCGCGTCAGCTTTACGACAGCGGGTGGATGCGTGGGACCTCTGGGAATGTCTCGGTAATCGCCCAGGAAGACCCACGGCAGCTGCTAGTGAGCGCAAGCGGAATCGCCAAGCACGCGACCTCGCCCGAGCATGCGGTGCTGACGGATGCTCACGGAGTTGCGCTGGCGGGCCAGTCTCACAACCCCAGTGCAGAGGCCAAAGTCCACGCAAAGATCATCGACATCGCGCAGGCGCACGCTGTGGTGCACGTACATACGCTGCCCTCGGTATTGGCCGCCGCCCGCTGGCCCGGCGGGGTTAATATCGCCGACAATGAATTGCTCAAGGGACTTGGATGTGCTGCTGAGGGCGAGCGGTACCAGGTGCCGGTGGTGGCGAACAGCCAGGACATGGATGATTTGAGCAATCGCATCGCTCGGGCCCTGAACCCAAAAGTGCCGATTATTTTGGTGGCCGATCATGGAATGTACGTCTGGGGCACGTCCCTTGAGGATGCGGCTAATCGCACGGAATGTGCTGACTGGCTGCTTCAGCACGCACTCCTGCGTGAGATTGTGCTCGACCGATAGTTTTTTCATCAACGCGAAAGGAAGTCCAGATGAGCCTGCTGACCGTGTGGTCTCACACCGACCCTATGACACACCTGATTCAGACCGCTGACACCGAGGTGATCGCCCGTGAACTAGGTGGCGTGGGTGTTTCCTACGCGCTCTTGGAGACACGAGATGACGTGCCCCTCGATGGCAGCCAGGAGGATGTGCTCACCGCCTACCGCGAACTTGTTGAGCAACTCGTGTCAGAGCACGGCTACACGCTAATCGATGTGGCCCAACTGCACCTGTCTGCGGACAGTTCTCAATCCCAGAAGGAGACCGCGGCTGGCGCCCGGTTGAAGTTCCTTCGTGAGCATACGCACGACGAAGAGGAGATCCGGTTCTTCTCGCACGGCAGCGGGGTTTTCTACCTGCACATTGGCGACCGAGTTCTGGCGATGCTATGCACTGCAGGTGATCTCCTCAGCGTCCCCGCTCTGACCACCCACTGGTTCGACATGGGAACGAAGCCGGACTTCACCGCGATTCGCTTCTTCCACGCCGATGACGGCTGGGTCGGCACCTTCACCGGTAGTGACATTGCCACGCTATTCCCAACGCACGATGAGTTGGCAGCGGTGGCGGCGCGTGCCTGACATTGACGAGCCTAGGTGGGAGCAACTAAGGCAGGCCGCACGTGCCGCTCGTGAGTTGGCTTATGCCCCTTACTCCCGGCACCCGGTGGGTGCGGCCGCTCTGGTCGATGACGGCCGAGTCGTCAGCGGCAGCAATGTGGAAAACGCCTCCCTCGGCGTGACCCTGTGCGCAGAGTGCTCCTTAGTCGGTGATCTCGTGCGCACAGGTGGCCCGGGCAACCGCGGCCGCCTGGTCGCTTTGGCATGTGTGGGTCCGAACCCAGGTGCGCTCCTGCCCTGCGGTCGGTGCCGTCAACTGCTCTTCGAGCACGGTGGCACGGATCTGCTCATCGATCGGGACGGGGGGCCGGTACCCCTGTCCTTCCTGCTGCCCGACGGCTTCGGCCCGGATCAAATGCCATGAGTGCCCTTGGAATAATCGCGGGCACTGGTTTCTACTCACTCGATACCCTGGACTCACCTCGCCAGTTTGATGTCACAACACCGTTTGGATCGGCCCGCGTCAACGTCGGTGGACTGCACGGACGTGAGACAGTCTTCTTAACCCGGCACGGCTCGGACCACTCGGTACCACCGCACCTGATCAACTATCGGGCCAATATTTCGGCGCTCCTGCAGGTGGGTGTTACGGAGGTGCTCGCGGTCAACGTCGTGGGCGGAATCGGACTGGGCTCAGGCGCCCTTGCGGTAGTCGACGACTTCCTTGACTTCACCAAGGCGCGGCCGGTGACCTTCTTCGACGGCACCACACCCGAGGGCGTCCAGCACGCCGACATGACGCAGCCTTATGACGAGCGACTGCGTTCCACCCTCCTCGCCGCCGCGCACACCCTTGGCATTGCGGTGGGGCCAACAGGTGTCTACGCGGCTTTTGAGGGTCCGCGCTTCGAGACCCGCACCGAGATCCGCATGGCTCAGCTGCTAGGCGCGACCGTGGTGGGCATGACAGGCGTGCCAGAGGTGGTGCTTGCTAAGGAGAAGAGCCTGCCGTATGCATCGCTCTGCTTGGTGGCGAACCCGGCCGCCGGGTTTGGCCCGGAGATCGCGATTGAAGATGTTATGGCAGTCGTAGCGCAGGGGGCTCAGGTGGTTGGCCGGATCATCGTGGAGTCTGCGCGGAGGCTCGCGAATGCGGGCTGACCTCATCTTCGAAGCCGCCCGCTATGTCGTCGTATGCGATGACGCCTCGACGGTACTGGCCGATGCATCCGTGGCAGTGTCGAATGGGCGCATCGTTGCGGTGGGGCCCGCGGAACAACTCAGGCTGGAAGTTGCTGCCGACGAGGTCATTGATGCTCGTGGTCACTTAATCATCCCCGGACTCATCAACTTACACACGCACCTGCCGATGACGTTGCTGCGCGGTGTGGCCGAGAATGTCGATCTCCAGGGATTCCTCGAGATCGTTTGGGCCGAAGAAGCCCGGGTAATGGATCCAGCTGGCGTTGAACTCGGTGCTCGCCTCGGGGCCGTTGAAGCCTTACTGGGCGGAACCACCACGGCACTTGACATGTACTTCCACCCATCGGCTGCGCATCGTGGCGCTGTTGCGGCCGGGCTTCGGCACGTGATCGGCCCCGTATTCTTCTCCTTCCCCGGCCCCGATGGCCTTTCGTGGGAGCAGCGGATGGACTTAGCGCGCCGCTGGCCGCAGGAGGTAGCCGAGATCGGTGGCCCTTATGTGCCCATTGCCTACATGCCGCACGCTCCTTTCACCGTGGAGATTGAGCACCTAGCGCAGATAGCCGAGTTGGCCCGGGAGACTAATGGAATCATCACAACCCACACCTCCGAGAATGACTCGGAGAACCAGGCCACGATTGCGTCCCGCGGAATGCGTCCGGTGCGCTGCTTGGCGACCAGTGGCGTGCTCGAACTCTCTCCAATATTGGCACACGGTGTTCGTTTGGATGCGGACGATCGACGAAGTGTGGCGGGTGCGGGCGCAAGCGTTGCACACTGCCCGGGCTCAAACCTGAAGTTGGCCAGCGGCGCCGCTGACATAGTTAGTTATCGATCGGACGGTATCCGGGTGGGGTTGGGTACGGACGGCTGCTCATCCAGCAATGACCTTGACATGTTCGCCGTGATGCGGTTGGCCGCAAACCTCGCCCGTCTAGTTCACCAAGATCCGGCAGCGATCTGTGCCGCCGACATCGTTCGCATGGCGACCCTTGAAGGTGCTCGCTCCCTGGGAATGGCTGATCGCCTCGGCTCCATTGAGGTTGGCAAAGAGGCCGACCTCGCGGTGCTCGACACTCGAGCTCCGCACCTGACCCCACTCTATGACCCACATACGGCCCTAGTCTTTGCGGCGGGACGTTCAGATGTGCGATACGTAATGGTGGCCGGTGCACTTGTTGTGCGAGATCGTCAGTCCGTCCTAATCGATGTGCCGGAACTTTTAGCGCAGGCGGATGCTCGGGTTGGGTCCTAATGGCTAACTTGGGCGACCTGACGGCGGCGCAGGTCATTGATCGGCTAGGTCTTGAGTACCTCAACGGTGAGGGAGTCTGGATAAAATTAATTTGGCGCAGTAATGCTGGTAATGCCATTTTTGCAATGCTGACCCGAGACGACTACTCCGCCCTGCACCGGCTAATGGAAGACGAACTATGGACCCATGTAGCCGGCTCGTCGATCGACATGTTGCTCCTGCACCCCGGTGGCCGAAGCGAGACCACCCGCATCGGACCCGGGCTGGACGACTCGGCCTACGCCTTGGTGCCGGCCGGCTCTTGGCAGGGGTCGAGCACCGGAGGGGACTGGGCCCTGGTGACGTGCGCTCTGGCGCCGCCCTTTTCGGGCCTCGAACTGGCGGACGGGTCCACGGATCTGACTGCTTGGCACCACTCAGCAGCACGGATTAGCGAGTTGATCCGTGGCTGAGACGGGACTGCTGGCGGGTCGGCGGGCGCTGGTGACCGGTGCCACCGCAGGTCTGGGTCGAGTCATTGCCGAGGCAATCGCCGGAGCCGGAGCCGAAGTCGCAGTTCACGGCCGTAACCGGTCGAGGGCGGACGAAGTGGTGCGGGGCATCGGCGAACGTGGTGGTTCTGCGTATCCCGTGGTAGGTGATCTGGCAACCGGACCTGAAGGCCTAGCGGCAATTCACCTTGCGACGCGGTCGGCTGTTGGGTCCGTGGACATTCTCGTGAATAGCGCGGCCGACCAGCGCCTAGCTTTATTGGGCGAGGCTGGTTGGGACACTTGGCGTGAAATCATTGAGGTGAACCTCCTCGCCGCTGTCGAGCTGACACGACTGGTGTGTGCGGGGGCAGAAGACCTCGAACGCGTAAGTGTGGTCAACGTGACATCGGTGGAAGCCCGGGCACCCTTTCCGGGCCATGCCGCCTACGCTGCGTCCAAAGCGGGCCTGCAGTCATTCACGGTGTCCGCGGCGAAGGAGTGGGCTCCGGCGCGAGTCAACGCGGTGGCTCCGGGACTGACCGATCGGCCCGGGCTGCCGCAGGACTGGCCCCAGGGCTGGTCATTCTGGGCGGCGTCAGCGCCGCTGCAGCGCCCGGTCAGACCGGAGGAAGTGGCGGCTGCGGTGGTGTTTCTGGTAAGCCCACTCGCATCAGGAATCACAGGCGTCACATTACCCGTGGATGCCGGCTGGAGTTCATCAGCTCGCACTCCGTGGCACCAGCACGACGAGTGAGCTGCGGACCGGTCGCCGCAGATGCTGGGTAACGTTCACATTAGGTAACAATGTGATGCACTCCCATTAGGTGTTCGGCAAGAATACCTTTCCTCCACTAATATCATTGTACATTTAGAGCGCCATGTGCTCCACGTGAATACCATCTTCAACGAAAGGGATGAATATGCATCGCAAAATTCTGGCTGCGGGAATAGTCGCAGTCGCGCTTGTACTCACTAGCTGCTCCAGCAGCACCCAAGAGGCAGCTCCTGAGCCCGCCGCTGCTGCCTCAGAGGCAGCTCCTGAGCCCGCCGCTGCTGCCTCAGAGGCAGCACCTGCGGAGCCCGCAGCTTCCACAACGATGGATGACAGCGACTGCGCTGCTCCTGAGAACATCTGCGTGGGGCTCGTTACCGACACCGGCAAGGTGGATGACAAATCCTTCAATCAGGCTGCTTGGGAGGGCACGCAACTAGGGGCGCAGTCGGTTGGCGCGTTCAGCAAGTACATCGAGACGACCGATCCGAAGGACTACGCGAACAACATCGCACAGTTCGCTGGGAAGAACTACGACATAATCGTGACCGTAGGGTTCCTCATGGGAGAGGCCACTGTGAATGCTGCCGCAGAGTTTCCCAACGTGAAATTCATCGGCGTGGACCAGTTCCAAGGTGAGCCGATCGACAATCTAGCCGGGTTGGTCTTCGATGAGAGCAAGGCCGGCTACGCCGTTGGCTACCTAGCAGGTCTGCTGACCAAGACCAACAAGATCGGTAGCGCACTCGGTACTGACACCGTGCCTCCGGTCAAGCTATTCGGTGAGGGCTACAAGGCGGGGGCACTAGCGGCCAACCCGGACGTTAAGGTCACGCTGCTCTACCACGAGCCCAACAACGCCTTCGGAGATCCGGAATGGGGCGCTGCGGAGGCCCGCAAGCAGCTTGATCAGGGCGCGGACATTATCTTCTCGGCGGGTGGTGCCACCGGCAACGGCGGACTGATTGAGGTCGCCAAGGATCCAGGCGCAGGCACGACCGTGTTCTGCATCGGTGTCGACATCGACCAGTACAACACGGTCCCGCAAGCAGCGAAGTGCCTGTTGACCTCGGCTGAGAAGAAGTTGGTCTCTGGCACCGAGACACTCGTTGTGGCTGCTGCTGGGGGAACCATGACGCCCGGTAACAACTTCGGCCCGACCGGCATCGCGGCCTACCACGACACCGAAGGTGCCGTGCCGGACGACGTCAAGACAAAGGTCCTGGCAGTTCTAGCGGGCCTTGAGGATGGCACGATCGACACTGGTTGCCCAGCTTGCTTGGACAACTAGCGCTCTAGCGTGGCACAGCGCGAAAGGGTGGGAGCGGTCATCGGCCGCTCCCACCCCTCTTTTATAAATCTTATGGCAATCAGGGGATGGCCATGTGGAAGGATCCACAGTTATGTCTGTGACTGATCCTGCGCAAACGGATTTGGGTTACACCGACCCGAATCCAATGCGGGCTGGTCGCTGGCCCCGGGTGCAGGCTGTTGCTATTCCAGTGGTGTCGGTCCTACTGGCATTCGCCATTGGCGGAATCCTTATTTGGTTGCAGGGAGTCAACCCCTTGTATGCCTACTGGGTGCTCTTCCAGAACGCCCTAGGCTCGAGCGAGGGCCTACTTCGAGTGATGGAGAAGTCAACACCGTTGATCCTCACTGGGTTGGCGGTGACGATAGGACTTAGAACCGGACTGTTCAATATCGGTGCACAGGGGCAGCTCCTCGTCGGTGCGCTCGGCGCGGCATGGGCTGGCTACAACTTTCAATTGCCCGCCCTTGTTCACATTCCGTTCGCCATTGTCTTCGGGATGCTCTGTGGTGCAGCATGGGCGTCGATCGCCGGCGTCCTTCGGGCCTACCGCAGCGTCTCCGAAGTCATCACGACGATCATGCTGAACGCTGTGGCCATCGCTCTCGTGGACTACTTGGCGAGCCGACCCCTCAAGGAGTCGGACCAGCCCATCACGCGGACCCCACCGATTGCGGAGAGCGCGGCCTTGCCGGACTTCGGTATCGTGCCCTCAGGGTTCTTGATTGCCCTCGCCGTGGCCATCTTCTTCAGCTGGTTCCTGACTCGCACCAATCAAGGCTTCCGCTTCAACACGGTAGGCATGAATCCAAGCGCGGCGAACTATGCGGGTATCGGAGTCAAGAAGACGATCTTCCTCGCCATGGCTGTCAGCGGTGCCCTCGCAGGTATGGGAGGTGCAGTCGAAACACTGGGAATCACCGGGAGATTTGAGCCAACATTCAATGCCGGACTAGGGTTCGACGGAATCACGATTGCCCTGCTCGCGCGCGCTAATCCCATCGCAACCATTCCTGCGGCGCTTTTAGTCGGTACTCTGAGATCAGGTGCGGCGACGCTGCAGTTCGAGACCGGTATCGAACCCGAGGTGGTTGATGTCATCTTGGCGCTGACCTTGCTCTTTGTCGCAGCACCAATAGTGAGCCGCCTACTGCTCCGCAAAAAGGCTCAGAAGCGGACTAGTGCCGGTTCAGGATGGGGTGGCGCATGAGAGCCCGCTACGCCTACGCGCTGACGATCATAATCTTGTCATTTATCCTACTGGCGTTCGTGCTGGACGAGACGCGCACGGTCTCAGTGCTGTCGTTCTCATTGCGTTACGCAGTGCCGCTGATCTTGGCCGCAATGGTCGGTATCATCTGCGAGCGCAGCGGTGTTATCAACATCGGAATCGAAGGCCAGATGCTGATGAGTGCCTTTGCAGGATTCTTCGGGGCAGCTTTGACCGGAAACCTGATTATCGGAACACTGATTGGTGTTGGCACGGGCCTGATCATGGGGGCCTTCTTGGCGACGGGAGCGGTCACCTGGAAGATGGACCAGATAATCGCTGGCACCATTATCAACATCCTTGCGACCGGACTGACGTCGTTCTTCTATGCGCAAGGTTACGTTTTGCCCGCCATCACTCCACAGTTGCGAGTCCCAGTGTTGGCGGATATCCCTCTCATCGGACCAGTGTTCTTCGATAACGGACTGTTCACCTACGCGGCGATCCTGACGGCATTCGTGCTGTGGATCCTGCTGTTCAAGACGATCTGGGGATTGCGTACGCGGGCTGTGGGTGAGATGCCCGGATCAGCTGACACCTCCGGAGTGAACGTGCAGCGCATGCGGTTTCTCAATGTCACCTTTGCCGGCGCCCTCGCTGGTTTGGCAGGTGCCTATCTTTCCATCGAGGCCGCCAGCAATTTCGACCGTGGCATGACGGCTGGTAGAGGCTTCACTGCACTCGCGATCATGATCTTCGGCGCCTGGAATCCGATCGGAGCCATGGCGGCTGCCTTGTTTTTCGGGCTGGCGAATGGACTTGCCAGTCAGCTCCAGACGGATGAAGTCATCGACATTCCGCCACAGTTCATCAACATGCTGCCGTACGTGTTGACAATTGTTCTGCTGGCGATTGTCTCCGGCCGCATCAAGCCCCCGGCAGCGGTTGGCAAACCCTACGAGAAGGAATGAAGGAGAGTTATGTCTTCCGCGGGTTCCCAGGTGCCAATTCTTCAAGTACGCGGTATCACCAAGCGTTTTCCCGGTGTAGTCGCAAATCAGGATGTGTCCCTGACCGTCGCTCCAGGCCAAATTGTTGGGCTACTTGGCGAGAACGGTGCAGGCAAGTCCACGCTGGTCAAAATGATCTACGGACTCTACGAGCCAGATGAGGGCGAAATAATCATAAAGGGATCGCCGGTGAAGCTTTCAGGCCCTCGAGATGCGATTCGACGGGGAATCGGAATGGTGCATCAGCACTTCCAACTCGTTCCGGTGTTCACCGTAGCCGAGAATGTCATTCTCGGTGATGAGCCGCATAGGTCGGTGTTCATCAATATGAAAAAAGCCACTCAGGAAGTGGCGCGATTGTCCGAGCAATTCGGCCTTGCGGTCGATGTGAACGCAAAAGTCGAGGGCCTTCCGGTCGGTGCCAAGCAGCGTGTGGAGATCCTCAAGGCGCTGTACCGCCGCGCTGACATTTTAATTATGGACGAGCCCACCGCCGTCCTAACGCCTCAGGAGACGGACGAACTACTGAAGGTCATGCGAGGGTTCGCTGACAACGGAGTTTCGGTTATTTTCATCACTCACAAGCTTCGTGAAGTCCTTGCGGTTGCCGACACCATTGAAGTGCTGCGGGACGGAAAAGTGGTCGGTACAACGACACCTGGTAAAACTGACCAGGCGGGACTAGCTCAGATGATGGTTGGCCGTAGCGTTTTGCTGACCATCAACAAGAAGCCTGCTGAGCCCGGTGCGGTCGTCCTTGACGTTCAGGGACTCACTGTAGCCACTGATCTAGGTCTCCCGGCAGTCCGCGGTATTGACCTTCAAGTGCGTGCAGGGGAGATCTTGGGTATCGCGGGCGTTGAGGGTAACGGCCAGCGTGAACTGGTTGAGGCCCTGACCGGGCTACGACATTGCACGGCCGATCGCATGTCGGTCTCGGGCAAGAGCACGCTGGGGCAAAGTCCGCACGCTATCCACGCGATGGGCGTGGGCCACGTGCCGGAGGATCGAGAGAAGGATGGCCTAGTCGGCCCTTACTCCATCGCTGACAACCTAGTGCTCAATCGGTTCGATGAGCCGGAATTCTCGAGCAGGGGGGTACGCAATCGCTCCGCGATCAACGCCTTGGCTACCGAACTTGTCAGTGAGTACGACGTGCGCACCCCATCCATCGCCACCACCGCCGAGTCGCTGTCTGGCGGCAATAAGCAAAAGGTGGTTATTGCCAGAGAGCTGGCGTCGAACCCGGAGTTACTGATTGCGTCTCAGCCGACTCGAGGTGTCGACGTCGGTTCCATCGAGTTCATTCATTCGCGAATTGTGGCAGCACGCGACAGGGGCGCAGCTGTACTCCTCGTATCCGCGGAGCTAGACGAAGTCCTAGGTCTGGCAGATCGAGTCTTGGTAATGTACGACGGCCGTCTCGTTGCGGAAATGGCCTCCACGGATGTCGACCGGGCGAGCATCGGGCGACTGATGGCTGGTGGAGAAGTCCAGCAATAGCCCTGGCCGGGCAGGAAAGCAAAGTAACAATAGGAACCGGCGGGCCGATATTAGAACCGATCGGTTGGCTGGAACAAGCCCCAAACATCGCGCAATGCATCGGAGACTTCACCAACGGTTGCGAGGGCCTTAAGGGCATCTCGCATCGGGTATAGCAAGTTGGCATCACCCATTGCAGTTTCGCGGATAACCGAAAGCAATCTTTCGACTTCGCCGCTATCACGACCTGCCCTCAAAGTCGCGAGCCGAGCCGATTGCTCGGCCTCTATCGCGGGGTTCACCCGAAGTGGCGGGTAGTGCTCCGTGTCATCGGTCGTGAACTTGTTGAGCCCGACAACCACCCGGGTGCCATCGTCAATTTGCAGGGCGATGTCATAGGCCGAGCGCTCAATCTCGGCTTTTTGGAAGCCCTGCTCGATCGCAGCTACCGCCCCGCCCATATCGTCGATGCGCGCGATCAATGCTGTCGCCGCTGCTTCAATGTCATCGGTCAAAGACTCCACGACATACGAACCCGCGAACGGGTCAACAGTCGCACAAACATCGGTTTCGTAAGCGAGTACCTGCTGGGTACGCAGCGCCAAGCGGGCCGCCTTCTCACTCGGCAGCGCCATCGCCTCATCAAAAGAGTTGGTGTGGAGCGACTGCGTGCCACCAAGTACGGCAGCCAACCCCTGAACCGCAACGCGAACCATATTTACTTCAGGCTGCTGCGCCGTTAATTGCACGCCCGCGGTCTGTGTGTGAAACCGCAGCATCCATGACTTCGGATCCTTGGCACCGAAACGCTCACGCATGATCTTGGCCCACATCCGGCGAGCTGCACGAAACTTTGCGACTTCTTCGAGGATCGTTGTTCGTGAGACGAAAAAGAATGCCAGGCGCGGAGCAAACTCATCAACATCTTGCCCCGATGCCACCGCGGCCTTTACGTATTCGATGCCATCAGCAAGGGTGAAGGCGATCTCCTGTACAGGGGTGGCCCCCGCCTCGGCCATGTGGTAGCCGGAGATCGAGATGGTGTTCCATTTCGGAATCTCATTACGGCAGTAGGTGAAAATATCGGTGATCAAACGAAGCGACTGCGCTGGAGGATATATATAAGTACCGCGCGCTATGTACTCCTTCAGCACGTCATTTTGGATGGTGCCACTCAACTGGTCAGCCGATACTCCCTTTTCTTCGGCAACCAACTGATATAGCAATAGCAGCACTGCAGCCGTCGAGTTGATGGTCATCGAGGTCGAGACCTCGTCCAACGCAATACCTTCGAAGAGGATCCGCATGTCAACGATTGAATCAATCGCTACGCCAACTTTGCCAACCTCGCCGTGCGCTAATGGGTGATCTGAGTCGTAGCCCATTTGAGTTGGTAGATCAAAGGCAACTGATAACCCCGTGGTACCGGCATTTAGTAACTGTCGGTAACGCTCATTGGATTCAACCGCGGTGCCAAAACCTGCGTACTGACGCATCGTCCACGGCCGCCCGGTGTACATCGAAGAGTAAACACCGCGGGTGAACGGGTACTCCCCCGGCGCACCGAGTTGCGCAGCTTCATCCCAATCAGAAAGTGTCTCCGGGCCATATACCTGATTCAGGGGCAGACCCGACTCGGTTGACCCGCTCATTTAGCCAAGCCTAGTCGCTACGGACCCGGATCTTGCGACCGAGCCAAGTGATTGGGTCGTACTTAACGTCGACGACCCGCTCCTTCAGCGGGATCAAAGCGTTGTCGGTGATCTTGATGTGCTCTGGGCAAACTTCGGTGCAGCACTTGGTGATGTTGCAGTAACCCAGACCTAGGACCTCCTGCGCCTCGTGTTTGCGATCGGCGACATCGAGTGGATGCATTTCCAGCTCAGCTACGCGCATCAAAACACGTGGCCCCGCAAAACTGGTCATATTGTCTTCGTGATCGCGGATGGCATGGCAGGTGTTCTGGCATAGGAAGCATTCGATGCACTTACGGAACTCCTGGCTGCGCGAAACATCCTCTTGCTGCATTCGGTACTCTCCCGGCTTCAGCCCCTCCGGAGGAGTAAAAGCAGTGACTTCGCGCGCCTTCTCGTAGTTGAATGAGACGTCTGTTACCAGATCGCGAATAGTCGGGAAGGCGCGAAGGGGGGTTACCGTTACGATCTCATCATCGGCAAATGTATTCATGCGGGTCATGCACATCAGGCGCGGGCGACCATTGACTTCAGCGCTGCAGGAGCCGCACTTGCCGGCTTTGCAGTTCCAGCGCACCGCGAGGTCTGAGGCTTGGGTCGCCTGAATTCGTTGGATAACATCAAGGACTACTTCACCCTCATTGACATCTACGTTGTAGTCCTTCAGTGCCCCTTCACCGGCATCGCCCCGCCAGACGCGGAATTTGGCTTCATGCGCCATCTCTATGCCACCTTTCCAGGAATTCGACTGATTTCTACTTCGGTCATGTACTTACCAAGTTCTGACACATCAAATAGCGTGACCAGCTCATCGCGCATCCAGGGTAGGTCCTGCTTAATAACTTCGACATCATTGCCGTCACGGCGGCAAATCATAACTACTGATCGCCAATTTGCATCCATGACCGGGAAGTCATCGCGGGTATGACCCCCACGTGACTCCTCGCGAGCCAAAGCCGACTTAGCGATGCACTCAGATACCACCAGCATGTTCTGGAGATCAAGGGCCAAGTGCCAACCTGGATTGTAGGCCCTACCACCTGGCACACTCAACTTGGCAGCCCGCACTTTGAGAGCATTTAGACGTTCCAGAGCCGACTGCATTTCGTCAGCGGTGCGGATGATGCCCACCAGATCATTCATGAGTTGCTGAAGATCTTGCTGAATCGTGTAGGGGTTCTCACCACCATCGTGACTAAAGGGCGCTAATGCCGCAGCTGCAGCCGCATCAACATCGACTTGGTTAACCGCAGGTCGCCCACCTGCTGCG
This sequence comes from Actinomycetota bacterium, assembly GCA_002737125.1. Taxonomy (GTDB): domain Bacteria; phylum Actinomycetota; class Actinomycetes; order S36-B12; family S36-B12. The sequence continues at coordinate 26,608 of NSHP01000003.1, forward strand.
TCGAGATCCGCTAAGTACGCAACAGCGCCCATACCAGCACGGCGGCCAAATACCAGCAGGTCAGATAGCGAGTTACCGCCCAACCGGTTGGAACCATGTAGGCCCCCGGCCGCCTCGCCCGCCGAGAACAGGCCCTGCACTCCGACCGCCGCGGCGGTATCGGGTTCAACCTCGACCCCGCCCATCACGTAATGACAAGTCGGACCGACCTCCATCGCTTCCATGGTGATATCGACATCGGCGAGTTCTTTGAATTGATGCCACATCGACGGCAACTTGGCTTTGATGGCCACGGCCGAGAGCCGCTTTGAAACGTCAAGGAACACCCCACCATGTGGCGACCCCCGACCGGCCTTCACTTCGGTATTGATCGCCCGCGCAACTTCATCGCGCGGCAACAACTCTGGCGGACGCTTATTGTTTTCTGGATCGGTGTACCAGCGATCGGCTTCTTCCTCGGTCTTGGCGTACTGTTTCTCGAATACCGGCGGGATGTAATCGAACATAAAGCGCCGGCCTTCAGAGTTGGTCAAGACTCCACCATCTCCGCGCACCGATTCGGTAACCAAAATGCCCTTGACACTAAGTGGCCACACCATGCCGGTTGGGTGAAACTGCACGAACTCCATATTGATGAGCGAGCCACCAGCACGCATCGCGAGTGCATGGCCATCTCCGGTGTACTCCCATGAGTTACTCGTGACTTTGAAGGACTTACCGATACCTCCGGTTGCTATAACTACGGCGGCGGTCTCGAAAAGTACGAACTGACCTGACTCACGCCAGTAGCCGAAGGCACCGGCAACCCGGCGATTATCGCCTTCGCCAGTGATCAAAATGTCAGTTATTGTGCATTCGGCAAATACCTTGATTCGTGACTCATAATCACCGCTAAGTTTTTTATCCTGCTGCTGCAATTGCACAACCTTTTGCTGCAGAGTACGAATGAGTTCAAGGCCGGTGCGGTCGCCCACATGAGCTAAACGCGGGTACTCGTGCCCCCCGAAATTGCGTTGGCTGATCTTGCCATCTGCGGTGCGATCAAAAAGAGCACCCCACTCCTCCAACTCCCAGACCCGATCCGGTGCCTCTTTGGCATGCAGTTCAGCCATCCGGTAGTCGTTCAAGTACTTGCCCCCGCGCATAGTGTCGCGAAAGTGCACCTGCCAGTTGTCGTTGCTGTTGACGTTGCCCATTGACGCAGCGATACCGCCCTCGGCCATTACGGTGTGCGCCTTGCCGAAAAGAGACTTACTGATTATTGCGGTGGTCTTGCCGAGTTCGCGCGACTCAATTGCCGCACGCAGCCCCGCCCCACCGGCGCCGATAACAACGACGTCGTACTTATAGTGCTCGATGTCTGCCATGGAGATACCCTTCGCGGCCTAGAAGAAGTAGAGGTTCGGGATTGCGCCAATTGCAACCTCGCGCACATAAAGATCGGTGAGTGCCACCCCAACTAACGAGATCCAAGCAAAGCGCGGGTGGTGGGCATTTAGCCTTGAGACGTAGGTCCAGGCCTTGTAGCGCACCGGATGGGCAGAGAAGTTCTTCAAGCGTCCGCCCATGACGTGCCGGCAGGTGTGGCACGACGCCGAGTACAACCACAAGAAGGTCGCGTTTGCGGCGAGGATCAAGGTGCCGACACTCATATGACCCCACTCACCCTCGCCATTGCGGAAGGCGATCAGGACGTCGTAGGTCAAGATGACGTTAAACACGAGGCCAGCAAAAAAGAAGTACCGGTGACTGTTTTGCAGGATTAATGGAGCGCGCGTTTCTCCGGTGTACTTCTTATGCGGCTCACTTACCGCGCAAGCCGGCGGTGACAGCCAAAATGCCCGATAGTAAGTCTTTCGGTAGTAATAGCAGGTCATCCGAAAACCCAGTGGGAAAATAAGTATCAATAAGGCCGGCGAGAGCACCCACCATGAGCCGAACGGGGTCCAAGGGGTTGAACCCGCAACACATGAGGTAGCAAGGCAGGGCGAGTAAAAGGGTGAGATCAGCGGCTCGGAGAAGTAGTAGGCGTTCTCAAATGCCCGCCAAGTTGAGTAGATAATGAACGCCAAAAGCGCAGCCACCACGATCGCGGGCTGAATCCACCAGCGGTCGGTGCGAAGGGTGCGAGCCTTGATATCGGCCCGATTCTCCCCGGATAAGCCACCATCTAGTGGTGCGGTCGTGACTCCGCTCATTGCGGAACCCCTCTCGATGGTGTGTGCTCTGAAATCTACTGGTTTGCCAAGGGAGACGCAGCCTCCAGACGTGGGAGGTTCGTCACAGGCTTTTTGGCGGTTGGTAACGTACCCTTAGGGCACCATGAGACTTGCTCCCAGACCGGCGCTGCTGCGGGCGGCCGCGATTGCCCTGAGCTTCGGATCCGTGGCAACTTTAACCGCCGGACCTGCGTCCGCCGACCCGCCGGTTAACCAAGGCGCCATTGGCGGCGAGCAACTGTCGGCGCCCGGGCGTCAGGTGAATTTAGGTGCCGGAGCCCGGCCCCTCCCCGCTATCTGGGCTGACTCCTGGGTGCTGGCCGACGTGAATACCGGTCAAATTCTGGCTGCGAAACAAGCCCACCTGCAACGCGCTCCGGCAAGCACATTGAAGACTTTGACGGCGTTGACGGTACTGCCGCAGCTGTCAATGGACCAGGCCTACTTGGCAACCGACGGTGATGCGAATACCTATGGCTCCCGGGTTGGCCTAAAGCCCGGCAAGACCTATACCGTCCGCGATCTGTTTTACGGTCTGATTTTACCAAGCGGCAATGATGCAGCTTTGGCCCTGGCCCGAGCCGCCGGCTCGGTAGCCGAGACGGTAGCTCAAATGAATGAAACTGCTGCTCGATTGCAGGCGGCTGACACCTTGGCCAAGAACCCAAGTGGACTTGATGCTCCTGGGCAGGTTACGAGTGCATACGACCTAGCCCTGTTCGGACGGGCAAGTTTGACCTTCCCAGAAATTATCGAAATTGCTAGCACTAAGCGGTACGAATTCCCTTGGCGAGGTCAGCGCACCCGAACCATCTACAACGAAAACCGGTTGCTCCTAAGTGGTTACAAAGGGATGATCGGACTCAAAACCGGCTACACCACAAATGCCGGCCGCACCTTCATTGGTTTAGCCCAGCGCGGGGATCGCACCCTGGTGGTGGCACTGATGGGGATTCATGAGGCAACTGCAGATGCAGCGCGCAAGGCGTTGACCTGGGGGTTTGAGAACGAAGAGTTCGTGACCCCGGTCGGTGAGTTGGTTGATCCGCTCACCGATGCCGAACTTGCCGCCACCCGCGCTGCGACCGCGTTGGATGTCAGCACTTCGAGCAATGCCGAGGTTTCGGTAACCACAGGTCGTTCAGCCAATAGCGGTGACGAGCAATCAATCATTGCAGCTGGACCAACAACGGAGCCGTTTGGAATATTTTCGGCGCCCTGGTGGTTGTGGGCATTCATCGCTCTGGGCGCGATATTCGCTTTCCCGCTAATCCGGCAGCGTCACAAATCCAACGCGGTCGTAGACCGCGGTCAAAGTCTCGTGAGCGGTGGCGCGCGCCTTGTGCGCCCCGACTCCCATGAGTTGCAGTAGTTGCGCTGGGTCTGAGATCAAGGTTGCCACTCGTTCACGAATTGGTCTCGCAAACTCAACAACTATTTCGGCAGTGTCTTTCTTTAGGTCACCGTAACCTTTACCTTCATATGATGCCTCAAGTTCAGAAACGCTCATGCCACGAAGTGCCTGTTGAATCGTGAGTAAGTTCGAAACCCCCGGCTTATTGACCTGATCAAATCTGATCTCACGCTCTGAGTCGGTCACGGCGCTCTTGAACTTCTTGGTCAAAATAGCATCGTCATCCAGCAGCGAAGCGCATCCTGCCGGGCTGGATTTACTCATCTTCGCGGTTGGATCTTGTAAATCAACAATCTTGGCAGTCTCCTTGACGATCATGGCTTCAGGAACTGTCAGAGTTTCACCGAAACTCGCATTAAATCGTTGGGCAAGATCCCGAGTCAATTCAAGATGCTGCCGTTGATCTTCACCAACAGGCACGGCATTTGCCTGGTAAATCAAAATATCAGCCGCTTGCAAAATCGGATAAGTGAAGAGCCCAACCGTGGATCTAGCGGAGCCCTCCTTTTGCGACTTATCCTTGAATTGCGTCATACGGCTTGCCTCACCAAAACCGGTCTGGCATTCAAGGACCCAAGCCAGCTGGCTGTGCTCAGGCACATGGCTTTGCACGAACACCGTTGACTTCTGCGGGTCAAGGCCCACCGCCAGCAACTGGGCAAATGAAGTCAAGGTGCGCAGGCGAAGTAGCGCTGGATCATGGTCAACAGTGATCGCATGCTGATCAACCACCACGTAATAGCAATCATGGGTTTCTTGCATTCGCACCCACTCCCGCAGCGCACCTAGGTAGTTTCCGAGGTGGAATGCATCAGCCGTGGGCTGAATACCGGAAAGCACGCGCTGATTGCGAGCGGTCGACATGGCCGTCATTCTTGCAAACCGGGTTCAGCGACCTGCGCGTGGTCTTGTGGCGGATGCAATGGTGCTATTGGAGTCACTCGCACCCGTGCCACGCGGCGACCATCAAGTTCGGTAACTTCAAATTCATGATTTTCGCATTCTATGGTAACGCCGACTTCAGGTAGTGCCCCTAACCGTGCAATCAGAAACCCCGCCACCGTTTCATAGGGCCCGTCCGGCAGATGCAGGCCGGTTTCATCAGCAAAATCCTCAAGATTGAGCAGACCATCAACCGTGATAACGCCTAGGGTCTTCACTTCGTCATGGCGGATAATTACATCGTATTCATCCTTGATATCGCCAATTAGCTCTTCAACTAAATCCTCAAGGGACACGATGCCTGCGGTACCGCCATATTCATCTACCACAATCGCCAAGTGCTGTCGCAGCCTGCGCATTTCTGTAAGGGTGCTAAGCACCGCATTCGTTCCGGGAAAGGCAGTTATGTCACGGACCAGTGCGCCAACGCGGATTGACCTATCGGCCAAATCCGGATCGAGAATATCGCGAACATGCACAAATCCGAGTACGTCATCTGCGCTATCGCGAAAAACCGGGTAGCGTGAGTGCGGCTGATCGCGGATCATTTTTACGGCCTGCTGTACTGGCATATTCGCGTCCATGAAATCAACTTCGGTGCGCGGGATCATCACCTCGCGAAGTTCTCGATCGCCCGCGGCAAAAACGTCGTCTATAAGCTCGCGCTCTTCGACTGTTAGGTCCTCATGTGCAGCAACTAGATCACGTAATTCGGCGCCGCTGATCTGCTCCTTCACACCATGAGGGTCAATCCCGAAGAGACGAAGTACGAAATTCGTAGAAACTGACAGCGCCCAGATGAAAGGCCGAAGCACCTGGGCCACAAAATCAACCGGCGCCGCCACAAACAACGCTACTTTCTCAACTCGTTGTAAAGCGATTCGCTTTGGCACCAGCTCACCCAAGACCAGTGAGATATAGGCGATGACGACCGTGACGAAGATAAATGCGATCGGGTCGGCCCAAGTGGCTGAAATGCCCCACCCGATCAATACGGTTTCCAAGAACGGCGCAATTTGGGCAGCACCGAAGCCAGCCGAGATAAAGCCCGCCAAGGTGACAGCTACCTGGCCAGCCGCAAGAAAACGATCGGGCTCACCGGCGAGTGCGAGGAGTCGGCGACCACGCCTGCCCTGACCGCCTAAGCGCTGAATCTGACTTTCACGCAAAGACACCAAGGCGAGTTCAGCCGCCGCGAAAAACCCGCCCAACAGTATGAAGAAGAGCACCACCAAGCAATTGACCAGCAGTTCACTCATGGCATGAGACTACGCAAGAAACCTTCGTCAGGCACGAACCGCCCGCTGTAAGTTCACGTCAATTGCCGCCAAGAAGTCTTGGGTGGTCTGCCACGGCTGCTCCGGGCCTATCAGCATCGCTAGATCCTTGGTCATTTTGCCCTCTTCTACCGTTTCAACACACACCCGCTCGAGGGTCTGGGCGAAAGCCGTGACCTCGGGGGTACCGTCCAACTTGCCCCGGTGCGCCAGGCCCTGGGTCCAGGCGAAAATCGAGGCGATTGGGTTGGTCGAGGTTGGATTGCCTTTTTGATGTTCCCGGAAGTGACGAGTAACTGTGCCATGTGCAGCTTCGGCTTCAACTGTCTTGCCATCTGGAGTCATGAGCACCGAAGTCATCAGGCCAAGTGAGCCATAACCTTGGGCGAGAGTGTCGGATTGGACATCGCCGTCGTAGTTCTTGCAGGCCCAAACGTAGCCGCCTTCCCACTTCATCGCGGCGGCAACCATGTCATCGATTAGTCGGTGCTCATAAGTGATACCCGCAGCATCGAAATCAGATTTGAATTCGGACTCGAACACTTCGGCGAAGAGGTCTTTGAATTGGCCGTCGTAAGCCTTAAGGATGGTGTTCTTTGTCGAAAGGTAAACCGGGTACTCGCGATCAAGTCCATACCGCAGTGACGCGCGTGCGAAATCACGAATACTCTCGTCGAGGTTATACATCCCCATTGCCACACCCGCGCCAGGGAAGTCAAAAACATTGAACTCCATCGGGGCTGAGCCATCAGCGGGGGTAAACGTCATGGTTAATGAGCCAGCTGCCGGCACCTTGAAGTCGGTCGCCTTGTACTGATCACCGAAGGCATGCCGGCCAATGATTACCGGTTTTGTCCAGCCTGGTACCAATCGCGGAATATTAGAGATGATAATCGGCTCGCGGAAGATAACACCGCCGAGAATATTGCGAATCGTACCGTTGGGTGACTTCCACATCTTCTTCAGGCCAAACTCTTCAACCCGAGCCTCGTCCGGCGTGATCGTCGCGCATTTAACACCAACCCCGTACTTTCGGATGGCATGGGCTGAGTCGATGGTGACTTGATCATCGGTGGCATCGCGGTACTCCATGCCGAGGTCGTAGTACTTAAGGTCAACATCTAGATACTTCAAGATCAATTCATCCTTGATGAACTGCCAAATGATGCGAGTCATCTCATCGCCATCAAGCTCGACGACCGGATTAATGACCTTGATCTTGCTCATCTACTAACTCCTATATAAGTCGCGATAACTTGATGGATGCAATCACGTAGGTAGGTACTAAAAATCCTTCACATCGGCTTGCTTGGCCTTAACCGCCTCATAAGCCTGGGCCAAGAGTGCCTTCTCTGCTGCCGTCAGGGGGGTTTCGACTATTCGACGAATACCCTCGCGACCGAGTTCGGCTTCGACGCCTAGGTAGGCACCCGATAACCCGTACTCGCCATCAACCCATGCACAAACAGGCATGACAGCTCCGGAGTTCTCGTGCACGGCCTTGGCCATGCGCGCCGCTGCAGCCGAAGGCGCGTAATACGCCGAGCCGGTCTTAAGAAGTGCAACGATTTCGGCGCCACCATTGCGGGTCCGAGTAACCAGCTCGTCGATCTCCGCAGCCGACAACAATTCGGTTAGCGGCTTGCCGTCCACCGAGCACACCGAGGCGACCGGCACCATGGTGTCGCCATGTGAGCCCAAGGTCAAAGTCTTAACTGACGCTACTGGGACACCAAGTTTTTCAGCGACGAAGTTGGTGAA
>NSHP01000030.1 GCA_002737125.1 Actinomycetota bacterium
ATCAAGGTCGGAGCGTTCAGCAATAAGTGCGAGCTCGACGGCCGCTGCGCACCTATCAGCCAAAAGAAACTAAAGGTAATCGGGCCGACTTACTTCGCGTAGGGCTGCCGCCGTTCGCGCTCTTGGTCGGCCCCGTGCCGTTGCGTGAGCGGGACCGCGCAATCGAGACTGTTCCGGCCGCGAGATCGACATCGGACCAGTCCAGGCCGAGCAGGGCGCGCGCCTCGGCCGGAGTCAGGGTGCGGCGGCGGGTCGTGCCTTCGACGCGCGGTGCATGGGCCAGCCGTGCCGCGTTGCGGGGTGCCCGGCCGTCGGCCACCCGCCGGAGCTGCTCCGAGGCGGCGTGCTCGTCGGGCTGCTCGAAGATGCTCCGGATGGCGGAGGCAACCATGCCCGCGGCGCTGCGCGGCACGAGCGCCTGGGCATTGCGGGTAAAGTGGACCCGACAACGCTGCCAGGCGGCGCCGAGGAGCGTCTCGCGGACCGCCTTGCCGAGGCCCCGGTGGGCGTCGCTGATGACCAGCCGGACACCGGCCAGGCCGCGCTCGACGAGGCCACGCAGGTATGGCGCCCAGGCGTTGCCCTCGTCGTTGCCGGCGGCCACCTCGCTATCGAGGGCGGCGCAGATCCGGCTAACCTCGCTGCGGCTCATCGAGGCGATACCCAGAGCCTCGACGAGGGCCTACACCCGACGGGTGCTGACGCCGGCGACGTAGGCCTCCTCGACGACCGACAGCAGTGCCCGTTCGGCCCACCCACCCTAGGAGCCATTGATCTTCCAGAATGGAAACCATCGTGATCTGTGGCGAGGTGATGTGCATCAGATAACGAGCCATCAGGTGCCAGTTGCACTGATATTCGTGGTACCACTCTTGACGGGCGTCCACCTCTGCACAGTAAACACTGGCAGCTAGTTGACTAAATCACCAACCGCCTTAGCAAATAGCACGGTGTGCAGCTCGACGTCGGCCGACGATGTTTGGGGGCACATCAACGCCATATTATGAAATGGCGTCATCAACAAGCCGCGGTTCGACATGAACAGGTGCAGGTAGTCCTCAAGTTCCTCGTCCTCAACCAGAGCCGACGCTGAGCCACTTTTGGGTGCCGGGCTCGTGAATAGGTACTCGGCCCGCGCACCCAATTGCACTATTGACCACTGCATTTTCGTTTCCAGAAGTACCTGCGCAACCCCAGCAGTGAACCTAGTTGCCATTTCGATCATGTGATCAAATGCGGGCTCAGTTAATACTTGGCCCAATGTTGCCCGCATGGCTGCTGTTGACAGAACATTGCCGGCCAGTGTGCCACCCACCCCACCAACATCGACTAGATCGGCCTCAAGATTTTTGCCAATGGCTTCAGCAATTTCGTTAGTTATCCCATAGGCACCGCACGGGATACCGCCCCCAATGCTCTTGCCGATCACAAAGAGGTCTGGCTTCAGATTCCAGGCTTGGGTACAACCACCTGGGCCCGCAGAGAAAGTATGTGTTTCATCAATCAACAAGAGTGCGCCATATTGTGTACAAAGGGCGCGCAGGCCGTCAAGAAAACCTGGCTCAGGAAGCACGATGCCAATATTGGTGAGCGCCGGCTCGGTTATCACCACAGCAATGTCACCGTGGGCTAAGGCTCGCTCAACCGATGCTAAATCGTTGAACTCGGCAACTCGCGTGGTATCTGCAATCGGCACCGGCGGCCCAACATTTCCGCCCCTTGCCTCTGGTTCACCATCTGGACCACAAACAACAAAGGTTTCATCGACGGCGCCGTGGTACCCATATGAGAACGCTAGAACTTTCGGTTTACCGGTGACTAGTCGACCGATGCGCAATGCCCACCGATTGGCGTCGGTAGCGCTGAGGGCGAACGACCACAGCGGCAGCCCGAACCTGCGACTTAATTCCGCTCCAACCCATTCGGCGTCCTCGCTCGGCAGCATCGTGGTGATACCACCATCAACGGCCAGTCGCTTGTTCACAGCGGCCACCGTCGCCGCCGGTGAATGCCCGGCCATAGCCCCGGTATCACCCAAGGCGAAGTCAACGTATTCGTTACCGTCTAAGTCAACGATGCGGTTACCGTGCGCCGATGCCATCGACACCGGGTAGCCACCTGACCACTTGTTCATCCAAGTCATTGGCACCCGGCCAAATAAGTGGTCAGCACCTTCGTAGGCAGCTCGGGATAGCGGAGTGCGCGCTAGATGTGCGACTCGCTCCTGCTCTAGAAGTCCGGACAATTTGCCTCGATCAATTGTGGTCATGCTGAGATCAAAGCACACGCTCCTCGGAATTCTCACCTGCGGCTGCAGAGCTTCGCGGATGCCAGTGTGGATCCTCGAGCCCGAGTAGTTCAGCCTTAAGGCCAGCGAACACGATCGCCGAAGCAATTACGACCAATATCGACAAGCTGGCGACCACGCCGGCTTGTTTAGCCACCGCCGGATCTAATGTTTCGGTGCCAATCGAGGCTGCACCAAGTACATATCCGATGACTACTGCACCTATCGTCGCACCTAGGTGATTGCTGAAAGTCCGAGTTCCAAAAAGTGTGGACGACCACCTTTGACCGGTAACCTTAATGACGCCCATGTGTCCATACAGCCGCATGAGGCCAAAGCCAGCACCTCCGAGAATCAGTGCTGGAAGTATCGTCCAGTAATTTGGGTTTCTCACCGCTACCGCGAACCACCAAATCATGGTGAGTGTTAGCAGTACGCATCCAATCATTGTCTCTTTTTGCCTGGTAAGCCCATACTTTTCTCTAAATCTGTGCGCCAATAAATGAAAAGTAATTAGAGGCACAACGAGCGGCAGCATACCGATACCAATCCAAAAAGAAGTAAAGTTGGTATCGGCATCCAGAATTACAGTGAAGGCGGCAACCACTACAAAAAGTGCGCCTACATGAATTGCGCCGAAAATATCGGTCAGCCACAGCCGACGGTTATGCGTAAGAATGTTGGTATCGAGGAGTTTGTGATCGTCCCTCCTATTGAGCACGAAGTACCCAATGAGACAAGCAATCCCACCGACGACGATAGCGCCCACCAAAGGCCAACTCTCGATCTGCTCCTTGAAAACTAGCAGAGCTAAGTACGGGCTCAGTAATCCAAGACCCAGCAAAACCGTAGGAGCCAAAAGCCCAAAACTGAAGATACTATCTTCATCTCGGCTCTCCTTCATCCCCAAGGCACCCAGGGCAACCGCTACTAGCATAAGCAGTGCATTTGCGAGAAAAGGCGTACGCCACTCGACGTCGCTAGTTATGACGGGGCCGAAAACAGGGCCCAGGACCATGCCGCACATACCCGCACCACGCCAAAGTAGCCACCCATTATGGCGGGTGTTGCCGTGCATGGTTGTGACTAAAATTCCCCCTGTCGAAGTCAGGATTAGCCCCGCGCTTAGACCCATTAGTGCCCGAACCAGCAGGAGAGACCAAAAGTTTTCAATAAGCAGGCCAAATAATGAAGTTACGAAAAATACTAGGCCAGCAAGTATGAACATTTTTTTGCGGCCGATGATGTCACATAGCCGACCGCCGGGTATCGCGATCATGATAAGCACGACCGAATAACTCGAGAGTGCAAGAGTCACTTCCAGAGTGCTGATACCTAGTCGCTCCGCCATCACTTTGTGTGACGAGATAAAAACCGTGCTACCTAGCCAACATAAAAAAACCGATATCGTGATTGCTGAGAGTGTTTGCCCCTTTGCTCTCTTTTTTTTGGCCTTATCAGCGCGGCGCGCTGCTTTCTCCTCGGGGGTGCGAGGAGTCTTCGGTAATTCAATGTTGGCTTGACCGTCGCTCATCTGGGTAACGTCATCCGGTTTCTAAGTCGTCAGCCAGTAGCATCTGCGGCACCACAACAAATCGATATGTCAGTTCGTCACCGGGTTGCCGGACTAGAACCCAAATTAGGTCAAATCGCTCATCTGGCCATCGATGCGGGATATCTTTCTTATTTACCACCGGGAAGTGCCGCACTATTTTCGACATGGTGCCGTGGTGCCAGACGATCAGGGTGGATTCGGGGCGGCTAAGTACTTCGTCAACTAGGTTTTTCTCATTGCCGTGGGTGTGATCGTCTTCAATCTCTAGATTAAGTCGTCGGGCGGTAGGTGTTGCGGTGTCAATCTCGCGCTTGCTTTTTGCGTCGGGTGTTGGCCTCGTTGCCAAAATCCGTTCAGGCTTCACGACGTTTGGATGAGCTTCAGATGGTGCATGGGCAAAAAAGCCAGCTAGCGCGCCGGCGCGGGTCCAACCCAACACCGAAAGTGAATGCCCGTCATGTTTACCTTCTGCGTTAACACCATGTGGCTCAGTGCCTTCACCTGGTTTCTCACCATGGCGCACGAACATGATGACTTCTGGAGCGTTTTCTGGTGATTCTTGGGCCATGTCAGCGGATATTACAGTGCGGTGAACCTATATTTGCGCCATATCGACGAAACGGCTGTAGTGGCCTTGGAACGCAACTGTGACTACGCCTGTCGGGCCGTTGCGGTGTTTTGCAATTATAAAGTCGGCTTCACCGGCACGTGGTGATTCACGTTCGTAAGCATCCTCACGATGTAGAAGCACAACGAGGTCCGCATCTTGCTCCAGTGATCCAGATTCGCGAAGATCTGCGAGCATCGGCCGCTTATCCTGACGCTGCTCAGCACCGCGATTCAACTGGCTGATTGCTATCACTGGTACTTCAAGTTCTTTGGCCAGAAGTTTAAGTGATCGCGAGAACTCCGAGACTTCTTGTTGACGGCTTTCGACACGCTTACCACTTGTCATGAGCTGCAAATAGTCGACAACTACCAGGCGCAGATCATGGCGCTGCTTAAGGCGGCGGCACTTGGCGCGGATCTCCATCAAGGTCATGTTGGGTGAATCGTCAATGAACAAAGGGGCTTCACTGACGGTGCCCATCTTGCTGGCTAACTTCGCCCAGTCACCTTCGCTCATTGTGCCCGAACGCATGTGGTGCAGGGGGATCTGGGCTTCGGCCGAAAGAAGACGCATGACGATTTCGTTGCGGCTCATTTCAAGTGAGAATATGACGCTGCTCAAACCATGTTTAATAGAAGCATTACGGCAAATATCTAGACCAAGAGTCGATTTACCGAGCGCGGGCCGAGCCGCCAAGATGATTAATTGGCCCGGGTGCAGGCCGTTCGTTAATGAATCTAGATCAACAAACCCTGTTGGCACCCCGATCATTTCGCCGCCGCGATTTGAGATTGCTTCGATCTCACTCAGTGCGTCATTCATGATGTCGCGCAGTGGGCTGTAATCCTCACTCATACGCCGATCGGTGACGTCGTAGACCTCAGCTTGTGCTCTATCAACCATTTCGTCAACATCACCGGTACCGGTGTAACCCATGCTGACGATGCGGGTGCCGGCTTCAACAAGTCGGCGCAAGATCGCTTGCTCGCGCACGATACGGGCGTAGTAGTTGCCATTTGCTGCGGTTGGCACAAGTGACACCAACGTGTGTAGATACGGGGCCCCACCTACGCGGGCGATATCACCGTTCTTGGTTAACTCCGCGGCAATGGTGACGGCATCGGCCGGCTCGCCCTTGCTGTATAGGTCAAGAATTGCCCCGTAAATAGTTTGATGTGCGGGACGATAGAAATCAGCTTCGCGGACGGTCTCGACTACATCGGCGATGGCGTCCTTGCTCAGCAGCATGGCTCCTAAGACCGACTGCTCGGCGGCAACATCATTGGGTGGGGTGCGGTCCTGGACCCGGTGCTCAACCGGAAGGGGCAACTCAACGACACTCATCTAGACCTCCCTTCCGAACGCCATTCCATCACCATCTACCTGTTCTAACAGGTAGGTCTGACGTAACGTATGGGCGCGGCGCCGGCCCTGTCCAACCACCTTGTGGATGAGGGTGTGGAGGGGCTGGGGACCACCTGCTCCTGACCTGCCCTACCTTGGGGACGGCATGGGGATACCCCAAATATTTCCGGCACATTCCCCCGTGAACCGCACGATTTACCTGCCCCCAGCCTGTGGATAAAACATTTATCTCTCGGTGGGTACCCTCATCTCGTGACAACCCCTTACCGCATCACCATCATCTGCCTAGGCAATATCTGCCGCTCTCCGATAGGTGAAGCCGTGCTTCGCGATCGCATCGCCGCAGTTGGGCTAGCCGAACAGATCGCCGTGGACTCGGCCGGTACCGGGGATTGGCATATCGGCCAAGGAGCCAACGCCAAATCCACCACGACCTTGAATCAGCACGGCTACCAACTTGACCACACGGCTCGTCAGATCACCCCTAGTTGGTTTGCCGACATCGATCTAGCCTTAGTGATGGACACCAATAACTACGCCGACGTGGCCGCACTCATCGAAATTAGTGGCTCACAAGTCGAACTCCGGATGATGCGTGCCTTTGATCCCGCCCTAAGCGGTATTGCTGAACCAGACCCAGCCCTTGATGTGCCCGACCCGTATCACGGCACCATGGATGATTTTCTAAGCGTGCTGCGTATGATTGAAGCAGCCTGCGATGGGCTTGTTACCGAGCTAGGAATGCGCGTATCCTGCCCTGAATTCGACTAACTAACTCACGGAATGGTGAATTGAATTGTCCGAATTGACCCCAGCCACATTTTACCCCTTCATATTCTGGCTGGTCATCGTGGTTGCTGCAGGCGCTACTTCCGGTAACTAACTGTAAACCCAAAGCGAAAGGGCCCGGTCAGTTGACCGGGCCCCTTCACTTGGAAAGCCGTACTAGGCAGGAGCTGGGCCGTGCGCATTATCGCCCGGCTTTGATGCCTGAGCCCAGAAGATAAACAAGATAATGAATCCCACACACGGGATAATTAACAGTAACTGCAGCCAACCTGATCTGCCGGTGTCATGTAGCCGGCGGCTACCTACCGACAACTGCACCACTAAGAAAATGATGCCAATGATAACCGAGAAAACACCATACGCAGCGTCGCCATTTAGCTTCAGTGCCGTGGCCAGGAAGTTAATCACGATGCCGAGTAGTAATACGAAGAGGTAGAAGTACCAGAATTCCGATCGGCTAGCGCGGCCCGAGAACACCCCGATTTTCCTGAAACACGTAGAGATTGATTGTCCGAAACTCATAACTCCTCCAAAATAGCGAACCCCCTATGCCGGCTGGCGTAGGAACATTACCAATAAATCCCTAAGCGACGAAACGAAAGGGCCCGGTTAATCACCGAGGCCTTTCGCTTTGGGAACCTAATTATGCGTTCGCCGCGCCATACTTATTGTCACCAGGTGTGCTCTTAAGGAGAGCCAGCACGAGTAACAAGATGGTGCCGATACCGCAAGCAAGCATCAAAACGTAGCCGAGCAGCACCAGCCACCCCGACTTATCCGAGTCGTGCACCCTGCGAACCATCACCGAAATCCCCGGCAGCAAAGTGACAAGGCCCCAGATTAGGGACAGGACACCAATACCGGAATTCGCAAACGGAACAACTGTCCCGCCGATATTCATTTCCTGACTTGAAGCGCCTATTTGTAGACCCATGGCACTATCTATGAAGTAAAGGACCGCGCCAACGACGTAAACAAAGAGAAAGAACCACCAGAACTCGGAACGACTAGCACGCCCGCTGAAAGTCACATACTTCTTGAAACAGGTTGAGATTGCTTGGCCGAAACTCATCTGCACTCCTTGGATTCGCGCCCCTCCTCAGGAGCGTTCACCCACATTGTGGCCGAAACTCAGCCAAATGTTGTCAATTTAGGAAGTTTTTTCACCATAAGTGTTGGCTCCGGGGGTACCCCCCATGACCCAAAAGACCAAAAGCACAATATTTCCGCAGGGCACCAAGGTCAGTAATTGCAGCCAACCTGACATGCCGCGGTCATGCAGGCGGCGGCAGCCAACAGCGTAGGTCGGCACCAGTAACGCAAGGCCCACCAGGATTGCCAAGACGTAGAAAATTCCGCCAATAACTACGAGTGGGCCATTCACCTGACCACCTGAATTGCCTGTGCCGGCTGCGATTATGAAGACGACACCGATTAGCGCGGCAACACCGGTTACCAGGGTTTGGAACAGCATCCACCACCAAAACTCCGAACGCTTCGCCCGTCCTTCGAAAGTTGCATACTTCTGAAAGCAAGTGCGGACCGCAGCTGCGAAAGACATTGCATCTCCTTCTGAGGACGGGCGAAGTTACCGTTCGTTAAGCGACGATGACTTCGAGTGTTACTACTGCAACAACATCAGGGTGGAGCTGCACTCGTGCACTGTGCTTGCCGACGGTCTTGATCGCCTTGGGGATCTCGACCTTGCGCTTTTCGAGTACCACGCCACTTGAAATCTTGACAGCAGCGACGACGTCAGCCGTAGTAACCGAGCCGAAGAGCCGGCCCGTCTCGCCAGCACGCGAGGTGAGAACAACTGTGAGTGCTTCAAGTTGCTGCTTGACTTCATTGGCGTGGTCAAGGCCACGTATTTCGCGCACCTTGCGGGCCCGCTTAATCTGGGTGACCTGCTTTTCGCCACCTTTTGTCCAGCCAATGGCTAAGCCGCGAGGCATCAGGTAGTTGCGTCCGTAACCGTCTTTGACGGTTACTACGTCGCCAGCCCCACCAAGGCCCGTAACTTCTTCAGTAAGAATGAGTTTCATAATCAATCAACCTATCGGGAAGTTGGGATATAGGGCAGGAGTGCCATTTCGCGGGCGTTCTTAACGGCGGTTGCCACCGCGCGCTGCTGTTGAACGGTCAGGCCAGTGACGCGACGTGCGCGAATCTTGCCCCGGTCAGAAACGAACTTGCGGAGCAAGTTGACGTCTTTGTAATCAACAACCTTTACATCTGGCTTAAGAAGTGGCGTTACCTTCTTCAACGGAATCTTGTCGCTTGCGCGCATTGGGCGCCGCTTAGTGTCTTTTTCTCTATCTCGTCCCATGATTGGGTCGCTCCTTAGTTATTGAGTCTGTGAGTGTGTCAGTGAAGTTTTAGAACGGAGGCTCATCAAAAGCTGCGCCGCCGGCACCGCCGGTAGCCCACGGATCTTCTGCAGGTGCGCCACCGCCGCTGTTGCCACCGATGTTTTCACCGGGTGCCCCACCTTGACGCGCGACGCGATTGACCTTGGCCGTTGCGAAGCGCAGTGCCGGGCCGACGTCTTCAACCTCGAGTTCCATGACTTGGCGCTTTTCGCCCTCGCGGGTTTCGTATGAACGTTGCCTCAACCGACCGGAGACTATGACGTGAGTGCCTTTGGTTAAAGATTCGGCAACGTTCTCGGCATACTGACGCCACACACTGCAACGCATGTAAACGGCCTCGCCGTCTTTCCATTCATTGGTTGTCTTGTCGAGAACACGTGAGTTCGAGGCGACGGTGAATGAAGCAACGGCTGCACCACTAGGGGTGAAGCGCAACTCCGGGTCATTGGTCAAGCGACCAATTACCGTCACGGTGATATCGCCGGCGGCCATTACTTAGCTTCTTCTCTTACGTCTTCTGGGCGCATGACCTTGGTGCGCATCACGGCTTCGTTGAGACCAAGTTGACGGTCTAGTTCAGCAACAGCAGCCGGGGTAGCAGTGAGGTTAATGACCGCGTAGATACCTTCGGTCTTCTTGTTGATTTCATACGCCAACCGACGACGTCCCCAGATATCAACTTTCTGGACGCTGCCACCATCGCCCTTGACCACATTTAAAAAAGTGTCAAGGCTTGGGGCAATTGTCTTTTCTTCCAGATCAGGGTCCAAAATGACCATGACTTCATAACGACGCATAGACAACCCACCTCCTTCGGACTAAACGGTCACGGTCGATCCGTGACAGGAGGGTTTCTGCGTGCCTGCGGTTCGACGAAAAACCACTTCGTCAGGTTGCAGGGCTCGCCAAGATTAGCGGTGTTGCGGGTGAAACCAGAAATCGGGGCTATCCACAGGCCTCAAAATCAGCCTTGCGCTCGAAGTTTTCGGCGACTGGACTTACCCCATGGCCCTAAGACTCACCCCGAACAGTCGGGAAACTTTGCGGTACCGTAAGTGGTACCAAATACGGTACCGTTCGCCTATGGCCATGAATCTTCGACTCCCCGACGAACTCGCCGAGCGCCTTCGGGTCCTAGCTGACGAGACCGGTCGCAGCCAGCAGGTACTTGTTCGCACCGCTGTTGGGCAATTTCTCGACCAGCAAGAACTCAAGCACTTGAACCCGTGGCTTCGCGCGAATCTTCAGCCTGCGCGAATGCCGCCACGGTCTCCGGCTCTTCCCCGCAGACCTGTGCCGCCCGGTTGGGACAGCACGGCGATAGTTCGAGACCTGCGCGGATCAAAGTGACTCCACTCGTGTACTGCGATTCCAGCGTCTTACTCAAGCGTGTTCTTGACGAAAACGACAGCAACAACTACGAGCAGTTGCTTAATAGGCTCATTGATCAGGGTGCAACTTTGATCAGCTCTGAACTCGCTTTGATTGAAGTGCGTCGCGCACTCGGTCGCGGAGCGAGAAACACTGATCATGTTGACGACACTGATAAGTCTCTCGAGGAGATATTCGCTGATATCGGCCTAGTCAAGATGAATGAAGACGTGGTGAACGTCGCGGGGCGCCTGCCAGGGCGCCACTTAGGCTCACTTGATGCAATTCATGTGGCCACGGCACTCCTAAGCGAATCCACGATTGTGTTAACCGGTGATATTCAGATGCGTAGCGCCTGCCAGGAGATTGGGCTGGTCGTCGCCTGAAATTCATCAGGCTTGCTCCGACAAAGCCTTCTAGGCCTCGCGCCGTAGGCTTACCCCATGCGGGTAGCACTATGCGAATAGCGACATGGAACGTAAATTCTGTGACCGCGCGTCTGCCCAGAGTCCTCGAGTGGTTGGCGGCTAATAAGCCTGACGTCGTAGCGCTGCAAGAACTCAAGTGCACCGACGCCGCCTTCCCGCTGCAGCCGATCCAGGATTTGGGTTACGAAGTTGCCTCCCATGGCACCGGCCGCTGGAACGGGGTTGCCTTGCTAAGCCGAGTAGGCCTTATTGACGTCACCCGCGGCCTCATCGACCAACCACAATATGAAGGTGCGGACGAACCACGAGCAATTGGCGCCACTTGCGGTGGGGTGCGCATCTGGAGTGTGTACGTGCCTAACGGGCGTGAACCTGGGCATGACCACTACAACTACAAGCTCACTTGGTTTACAGCATTGCAAGAAACAATCGCGAAGGAATTAGCCGAAACACCAGGTCGCCCGCTTGCGATAATTGGCGATTACAACGTTGCGCCAACCGACGAGGACGTCTGGGATATCGCCCAATTCACCGACAGCACCCATGTAACCGAACCCGAGCGCGAAGCGCTCACCAAGTTGCGTTCAGTTGGGTTAGTCGAAGTTATGCCCCGCTCATTAAAGGGCTACCCGTATACCTTCTGGGATTACCGTCAGGCCGCTTTTGGTCGCGGCTGGGGTATGCGAATAGATCTCGTGTACGCCAACAAACCATTCTCCACCCTCGTCACCGACTCCTATATCGATCGCGAGGAACGTAAAGGAAAAGGCGCATCAGATCACGCGCCGGTGGTTGTCGATCTGGGTCTTGGTTAATTGATGACACTTACTGTCCGCACCATCACTGCGAATCAACATCGAGAGTGGATTGCGTCAAGACCGTCAGTGTCATTTCTGCAGCTTCCCGAATGGGGTGAGGTAAAGGTTGGCTGGACTTCAGAATCCCTTGGTTGGTTCGATGGGGCGAGACTTGTAGGCGTAACCTTAGTTTTATATCGCTCGGTGCCGAAAATCAAGGCACGTAGTCTGGCTTATATTCCCGAAGGCCCCGACATTGATTGGCTTAGGGAAAGACTGCAAGGGGCCACCTTGGATGACTGGCTTAATCCGCTGCTCGCGCACTGCAAAGCACGTGGTGCCTTTCAGCTGAAGATGGGGCCGGCCCTTGCAACCAGGCGTTGGGAAACTGACACCATAAAGGCGGCAATTGCCGAGCGTGCCGGTGGTGCAACCAACCCGCCGGCGCGAATCAGTGATCTACTTGCCGACTGGCATTCCACCAAGGCCATGCAAGTTGTTGAACGACTGCAATCACGGGGATGGGTTCAAGAAGGTGGTGACGAAGCTGGGTTCGGTGACGTGCAACCCCGTTACGTCTTCCAACTCAACCTGGCCAACCGTTCAATCGGAGATATTCTTAGTGACTTCAATCAGCTATGGCGACGTAATATTCGTAAGTCTGAGAAAGCCGGCGTAGAGGTAACTCAGGGCGGTTTCGCAGATCTAGCCGCATTTCACTCCATCTACGTCGAAACGGCTCAACGTGATCAGTTCACACCACGCTCGCTTGACTACTTCGAAAGGATGTGGCAGCAGCTAAACGACGTTGAGCCTGGCCGCCTATCACTGTACTTGGCAAGCCACGAGGGCCACGTCGCAGCAGCAACGTTGATGATTCGTGTTGGTACCCACGCTTGGTATTCCTATGGTGCTTCAACAACAGTTGACCGTGAGGTGCGCCCATCAAATGCGCTGCAGTGGCGCATGATCACCGATGCACACAAAGCCGGCTGCGAGGTATTTGATCTAAGAGGGATTTCCGACACTTTGAATCCAGAGAATCATCTATTTGGCCTGGTGCAATTCAAGTTGGGCACCGGCGGCTTTGCTCAGGAGTATGTTGGTGAATGGGATTACGTCCTGCGCACCGCTTGGGCCAAGGGTTATCGCGCATATCAAAGCCGGCGCGGGTAAGGGGACCAGATGTCTTTCACCCTAACCATTGACGCCGCCAAGTGGCGCGATCATCTTTCGGCAATTAACCAGACCATGAAGAGAACTACCGGAACAAATATCGTCGGCGTAATCAAAAGCAATGGCTACGGCTTTGGCCAATCCCTCCTTGCCCACGAGTCCGACCGCTTAGGTCTTGACACCGTTGCTGTGGGCACGGTTTTTGAGATCGACGACGTACTCACTTCATTCCACGGTGACGTCGTTGTGCTTGAGCCCTTCGAGCCACGCGATGCGGCAGCCGCAACCGCTTGGGGGCTGGCTAGGCAGCGCCATGATGCATCACGTCTTGTGTGCACAGTGGCAGGTGAGCCAGCACTAAGGGCATTAATTGAAGGCCCTGGCTCGGCGCGGGTGCTGCTGGAGGCGAAGACCTCAATGCATCGTTTCGGTTTCGGTGAATCAGATTTGCTACGCCTACTTGCTGACCCCGCGGTTCGCGGTTCACTATCTAGTGGTCACGTTCAGGTTCTTGGTTTGTCACTTCACCTACCAATTTCACAACCAGCCGATGAAGTCAGTATCCAAGGCGTAGCTAGCGGCACCGCGCGGGTCCGTGAAGTCACCCGATGGGCTGGGCTATGGCAAGCCGAGACCGCGGTCTGGAGTGGATCCCACGCCCCGGCCAGCACCGTCTGGGTTTCACACCTTGATGACTCAGAACTTGCGGCGGTCGCGCGCACAGCCGACGAACTTGTTATTCGCGCACGCATCGGTACCCGGCTTTGGCTCGGCCAGCGGTCCACGCTCACCGCTGCTGGCACCGTATTGGCTGTGCACCCCCTACCCAATGGCAGCCACGTTGGTTACCGTCAGCGCACCGGCCCGAAAGACAGCACCCTTGTCGTCGTTTCAGGGGGCACCGCGCACGGTATTGGCTTGACTGCACCAACGCCCGCGACGTCACTTAAACAACGCGCCGTAACCGCTAGCACCGGCGTCCTGGACGCAGCCGGACGAGCTCTTTCCCCATTTACCTGGGCCGGTAAGCAACGCTGGTTTGCTGAGCCACCGCATCAAAATCACTCAATGCTTTGGTTGCCGCGCGGATGTGTTATCCCCGCTGTCGGAGATTTCGTAACGGCTGAAGTGCGCTTTACCACCTCTAGATTTGATGCGGTGCTCGGACTCGACTGATTAACTCGCGCGGTTAAAAGTGAAGACATCGGCGGCACCGTCATACGGGCCGCCACCTGGATCATCAGTGTTCTCATCAAAGCCATCGGTTCTAATCGGATCATTTTCAGGTTTAACAATGTCGCGAATTACCATTACCGCGAAGAAAACCGTGGCCGCAATATGCACGATTATCGCCACCGAATACCACTGCTGCGTTAGACCCTTCGATGCTTCGTTACCGTACCCAACCAAGAACCACCAAATCGCGACGAAGTAAATGAGTTCACCGACTTGCCAAATGATAAAGTCTCGCCACCTCGGCCTAGCCATCACCGCGAGCGGTATCAACCAGAGCACGTATTGCGGCGAATAGACCTTATTAGTTAACGCAAATGCTGCGATAATCAAGAAGAGCAATTGAGCCAATCGCGGCCGCTGCTTGGCTCGCAGGGCAAGTATGGCAATTGCGAGGCACAAAATTAAGAAGCAACCGGTGGCCACCGTGTTAAGGATGTCAGCTGGCACCGTTGGCATTCCAAATCCAGCGAGTGCGAACCATAGGGAGCCAAAATCTTGACCTCGATTTTGGCTGAAGGTGTAGAAGAATGCCCATCCGTCGAAGTTTCCGACCATGAATGGCAGATTCATCATTAACCAGGTGATCACCGTGCCACCTACTAGTGCAGCTAATGGTCGCCATCTACCAGAACGAATCGACAACACTAAGAAGGCGCCGAGAAATAACACGGGATAAAACTTTGCAGCAACTGCAAGACCGAGGAGTAGGCCCGCGGCAAATGGTCGATTGCGCGACCAGAGCAACAGGGCAACTCCAGCGAATGCGAGCGGCAGCAGATCCCAATTGATTGTTGCCGCAACTAGCACTCCAGGGGCCAGAGCGAACATTGCGGCATCCCATGGGCGCCGCCGAACAGTAAGTGCCGTCGCAATTACCGCAATTAGTAGCGGGATGAAAAGAAGTATGACGTTGACGTCGAAGAAGACCGTGCTGGCCGGTGCTTGCGGCATTACCCCGGTTATAACCCGGGTGACCAGCGCCGCGATCTGCATGAATACCCCGGTTAGTACCGGGTACTCAAGTGGGGTTTGACCCGGTGCGGTTTGCAGGTAGGGCAAGAAGCCGTCGGCAAACCCTCGAAATGAAAATAGGGGTGGGATATCCGAATAGCACAGGTGTTCGTAGTTCTCTGGGGATACCCAACCCGTACCGCGGCACGATAAGTCAAGGAAGTACCCGAATGCGTAGATAAATGCCGACATCGCTACTAAAACACGCAGCGGATTCCACCAGGTGCTTCCACTCTTAAAGCGCCCGATTGGGCCGCCTATTGCATTACTTCCGCCGGCCGCAATCGAATCGTCATGTGAGGGCTCGACAACTTGATTCGTCATCAAGGCACCGCCTCATCAGTTGGCGGTGCTGGTGGACCATCACTTGGTGCTGGTGCTATTCCCGGGTCTGGTGCAGTTTGATCACCGGGCTGGATTGGCGCCGGGGCGCCATCACTTGGTATCGGCGCAGCGCTGGCGGAGGATTCGACGGTGGGCTCGGGGCCGAATTCAATAATGCTCGGGGTGGGGCAGCCCACCGGTATCGGCGTGCCGTCGATCGGCATGATTAAAGGGCAATCCGGTGCTTTCGTGAGGTCACCGGTCGGAGCCGTGAACTCAACCACCGGTTCATTTTGCAGCGCCGCGGTCATGAAAGCTGTCCAGATCGCCGCAGGATATGAGCCACCGGTCACGGTACCCAGACCGCCGGTGCCAGAAAGTGAAACCGGTATTCCGCTGGAATCTTCCTTCGCCATCAGCACCGCCGTCGCAAGTTGCGGTGTGTAGCCCACAAACCATGCGCTTTTGTTTCCATCCGTGGTACCGGTCTTAGCAGCTGCCGGGCGCCCAAGTTTTTGCGCCGCGAATGCAGTGCCATCGGTGACCACCTTATTTAAGGTGTAGCTAACGCTGTTCGCAATATTCGCATCGAATGCGGCCATCGTCTTGGGCTCGTACTCATAAAGTAAGCCACCATTTAAGCCCATTACTTTCGTAATATATGTCGTGTCGGATTGCACTCCACCTGCTGCGAAAGTCGCATACGCATTGGCCATACTTAAACCCGATGGCGAAGCGGTGCCGAGCACGAATGTCAGGTCGAGGTTGTCAAGGTTTAGCCCTGGTGTCGTGTCGGGAACACCAGCACGGATTACCGCTTGCGCCACCGCATCAACGCCAACCTCGGACTCCAGCTGCACATACGCGGAGTTGATGCTGAACTCTGTAGCCTGAAGCAACGATACCGGCCCGTATGACTTGTCGCCATAATTGGAGAAGGTGTAGCCGTTGACCGTCGATGGTGAATCACCATTTAGTTCCGCACCAAGGGGCACACCCTGTTCAAATGCCGCCGCCAGCGCAAATGGTTTGAAGGTTGATCCGGCTTGCGCAAACTCGCGGGTTGCGTTGTTGATCTGATCATTAATGAAATTCTTGCCTGCATACATCGCGACGACTTCGCCGGTTCCCGGGCGCACCGCCGCTAGGCCAATCCGCAGCCCTTCTGTGTTCGTATCAGGGCCCACCTTGCGCACCGCGGCGGTTGCACCTTTTTGTGCGCCCTCTTCGAATGTGGACGTGATCCGCAAACCACCACGTTGAATTTCGGTTTCATCGAAACCTAAAGTAATTAACTGGTTAGTCACCGCCTGCAGCAAGAAGCCGGTTTGCCCACCGAGGCGGTTTCCGGCTTTTTGTTTCTTGAT
>NSHP01000031.1 GCA_002737125.1 Actinomycetota bacterium
CGCGAGATCCGCGCGCACCGGGGAGATAACCGAGAGCAGGTGCAGGCAGAACTCCGGGCCTAGATCATGCGGCACATCGAAAACTTCTACATCAATGCCATCAGCAGCCAGTATCGGTCGCAACTGCTCAATGGCTTGGGCATTGGTGCGGTACGAACGCCCAATAGCCAAGGTATTTTCATCAAGCCAGCACAAATCACCACCGTCGGCTGTCGCTGCCCCGGTTAGTTTGCCAACAACCGGTACCCCGAGGGCGTGCAGTTCGGCGGTCAGGAGCGGTGGCTCACCAGCACGCACGGCTTTGGCTCCGCGTAACTCGATAACACCCGATGGGATAACGAAGGCTGGGTCATAGGTGAAACAGGCATCTGGCATGTCATCGACCGGTGCAAGTTCTTCAACAACACAACCCAACTTACGCAGCAGTTCAACGAAGGCTTGATGCTGTTGCACGAGTAGTTCACCGTCAAGGGGCAGGGCCCAGTGCGCGAGTTCATAGTCTGCACGAAGTGATGGTTGGCGCGCCGCAACCCGGGTCAAGGGAGCCACCATAGAGCGCACCCCGTAATCGCTCATTCCTGCCTAATTTCCAAGATTGCCGTGAGCCGAAGTCGATTGTGACGCAAGATTGCTAGATAGATGGTGTTACCTGAGATGACAATAAAAGCAAATACCAGGGTGAGCCACCAAGGGTTGAAGAACATGAGCGGCAGCCAGACCAACAGGGTTAGCCAGTGCACCCACTCGGCCCTGCGCACCTCAACGAGGTAAGCACCCAGATCCTCGATCGTCAAGCCAGGCAGTGCTTTCTTACTTTTTCCGCCGAATACTGATCCGAGTTCGGGCAGGGTTCGGGCTAATCTGGTAACCCCAATTTTTCGATACCTACTTCGAGTATCGAATCTGTTGAAGTGAAGCGGGCCAACATCTTTTTGCAGCCAGGTGTCCGGCCAGCGTGGAGCCGATGCCCCAATGATGACCGAAAGCGCAATCACCACCAAGGCGGAGGCGGCGATATGCAGCAGCAGATCTTGGGTACTCACACGCGTTTGCCCAACGCATCGGTTAGCCGTGCCAGTGCCGGGCTTATCGATCCCTTAGGCACCTTCACATGCACTATCGCCAACTCATCATGGGCGAATGCCTCGGCTAGCGCGCCTGAAAGTTCATCCTCGGTTGACGCGAGCCAGCCTTTGCCAACACCGAAAACGTCAACCAGTTTTTCAACAGCGAGCGGTGCAATGTCATTAAATGGGCCATCGCGCATCGGCCGCTGGGTACCGAATCCAGAGTTGTCCATCACGATGATGATCGGGTGAACACCATTGAATGCGCACCAGCCCGACTCGATGCCACTCATTGCAAATGCTCCGTCACCAACAAGTACTACCGGTCGGTGCTCAGCGTCGGCCTTACCGGCACCCAAAGCAGCCGGTACTGCGTAGCCCATCGTCGCGTAGTAGGCACTCGATATCGACCATGCGGGTACCGGCAACTCAACCGACGCGAATAGGCAATCACCTGGGTCGACGATTAACCCGTGACTCTCATTCATCCGCGCTGCCACCGCGGCAATGAGCCGCTCAACATGGATAGGTACCGCACCCGCCGAGACGAATTTAGGGACATCATGTTCAGCTGGTAGTAGCGCATCGCGGCCCGCGGCAACCGCATCTCGCAGCGCGGGTAAGAAGGCTGCGAGCGGTACCTCGCGGTAGGTGCGCAAGCCCACGGTGACGTCGGTGTCGGTGCAAGCAATGAGATGAGTCGGCGAGATATGCGCGGTGAAGCCACCAAAGTTCAGGTCGGTAGGTAGCACACCCAAACTCAAAAGCACATCGGCGCCTTCAACAACTTCAACGACATTGATTGGGCTCACCGCACCTTGATAAACACCAAGCGCCAGCGGATGGCGCTCGGGAAAGACACCCTTTGACATTGAGCTGGTTGCCACCAGCAAGCCAAGATGCTCGGCAAGGCCAAGTAGCGGTGCGGCCAATGACCTGCGGGCAACCATCACTCCCGCTTGGATAACAGCGGAGTTCGCTGAACTTAACATCTCGACAACATCAGCGACGGCCGCGGCCAACTTGGCCTCATTGACCGGTTGCGGTTGCAATTGAATCGGATCTGGGGACGAGTTGATTAGGCAATCAACCTGATCGCGCGGAATCTCTAAGTAACCCGGTCTTTGGGTTGCCAGCATAGTGGCAATGACCCGATCGATGTCTGCCGCAGCGGTGATCGGATTATCCAAGACCGCTTGCGCAACCGTAAGATCCTGGAAAACTTTAAGTTGGGTGTCGTAGTCCTTCACCCGGTGGTGGAGCATTGCCCCATTTGCCCGCTCCGCAATACCCGGTGCACCCGAGACAACGAGCAGCGGTACCTGCTCGGCCCAAGCGTTAGCCACCGCATTAGTCAACTTGAGACCACCGACGCTGTAGGTGCAGCCAACAACACCTAGGCCGCGCAGTCGCGCATACGCATCGGCAGCAAACCCTGAGCCCTGCTCATCGGCGGTGACGAGCATCGGCAGTCCCGCATCAGCCAAAGCACCAAACAGGCGCAGCGCGTAGTCACCAACAATGCCGAACCCAACTTCAACCCCGTGTTCTGAAAGGCGCCGAACTAGGTGCGCGGGGATGGTGGTTTGCCCCTTGGCGGCTAGCACGGTTGTATCGGGCATGCAGACCTTCTCTTATCGCAGGCGGGGATTGATCGAACTTGCGGCGAGGGAGGGATTTGAACCCCCGGAAGGTTTCCCTTCGGGCGCTTTCAAGGCGCCTGCATTCGGCCGCTCTGCCACCTCGCCAGGTGCCTCCACACCGTAGTGCACACCGGTCATTGGCACGAAAATATCTACGTCATCGAGCCAGATCTGCAACGTGGCTTCGACGGTCACCGCCCGGTGGCAGTGGCCACCGCTCCTGCGATCAGCCCCAACCCCGTGCAGGTGCAGGCCCGGGATGACAACTTGATCATTGACATCCGGGAATCTAAAGCCCACCAAAGTGCCGGCCCAGGTCGCGAACGGGAACTGCACCTCGTGATCCAAGACCTCGGTGAGTGGGCGAAAGGGCGGGGTTTGACGGGGTTCACTGCGCAGCAACATCTCGGTGAAAGTGCCATCGACCCGGATCGCCGCCACGCAGTGGTCATGATGTTGGCCGGCAGCTTTCAGCACACCATCAATCAAGGCGGTGAGCCCAGCAAAATCGGTTCCAGTCGGTACGGTCTCGGTGATCTCGGTGCCACCGAAGGCCACGACCGAGAACGGGAGGCCCAAAGCTGGCTCCGCAACCACCGGGATGCCATCAACCGGTACCCGCCAAACGGTGTCATCGAATGCGACTACCTCACCATCAACCGCCTCGGCCACCCCGATGCCGAGCAGTGCGCCCTTAAATGCCTGCGCCACCGTCGTGGCCGATTCGAAGTGGCCCTCGAATAGATCTTTGACGATTTCGGTCTGCCGAATATGTCCGTGCTGAGGTAAACCGAATGCAGCATGACTGACCGCAGCGGCGAGGGCAGCATCAAACATGGCGGTAACGTTAGCGGTCTCCGGATTATCGTCACGAAAGGCCACCATGCGCTTGCATCGAGCCATCTCCTCAGACTTACCCCTATTGGTAGTTGCGCTCGAGGAGGAGTCAACACATCTACATGTCACCGAGTTACCCGTATTAGTGACGGGAGTCGGCAAAGTAAATGCAGGGGTCGCGGTCGCCACCATCCTCGGTGAGTTCTCACCGGCCCGCGTAATAAACCTCGGCACCGCCGGGGCGCTCCGTGATGGAGTTTCAGGTACCTAGGTGATTTCACGGGTGACCCAACATGACTTAGATGATGTATCACTTTTCGCACTTACCGGCTTGCATTTCGGTGCACCTATTGAGTTGGGCGTCAGCGGCCCAACGTTGACAACCGGAGATGCATTCATTTCTGATTCGGCCACGCGAGATCAATTGGCCCAGCAAGCAGATCTAGTAGACATGGAGGCCTACGCGATCGCCCACGCCGCTGCCGTAGCCGGAATCCCACTGACAATCGTCAAGCAGGTAAGTGATCAAGCGGGCGAGACAGCCGGTAAATCTTGGAGTGATTCAGTTAACGAATGCGCTGAGCAACTTGGTGTCTGGGTGCGCGCAAACGTCCTGAAATAACAGTTGCTATTCAGCCGCTTCAATGGGCACAACGACATCTCGTGGTGAATTACGGCGGTCCATCAACAAACCAACCACGGCGAGCACAAGTGATACCGCGACCACCGTCGTAACAATTTCGGCTACCGAGTTATGCCGCCAGCAGGCAACAATGCCGACGAGCACCAGCAGCGCAACCCAAACCGTCACCACGGCACGACGGTCTTGCGCGGCCAATCGTGCATAAAGCAAAACCTGCACCAACGCAAATGCCGAACCTTCAAGGGCAAACAGCCAGGCTTCGCTGCCGAGGTCGACATATTGTGCCCCGCCTAAAACCCGCAAGACGAAAGGTCCGAACAAGTAACTGAATCCGGTAACGAAAACACCCAAGGCAGCAGTCAGCCCCGTGGCGATAAGTACTGCACGCTTTGAGTCGCCGGCTGTCATCTTCGGGAAGAGCACGATGACGATGGCGTTCGGTAGGAAGAATGCGATCTTCGCTAACAGCACTCCGACTGAGTACTCACCAGATTGGTTCTCCGTCAAGAAGATACGGGCGAGTAGCACGTCAACGTTGGTAAGAGTAAATAGCACGAGCAGCGCATGGGCGATGTGACCAAACTCGGCCGCACCGTCTTTAGTTAGATTGCCCGCCCAAGCTTTTGGGCAAATAAGTAGATAGCTGATGACGGCTCCAACCGCGCAGCCAACAAGCAGCCCGGCGCTAACCCCGATCACACTTCGAAATGCCAGCACGAACACGATGCCAACCAGAGCTCGCCCAAAACCGTTAGCTAAGAAGCCGATTGAAAACCGCAAGTGCTCCTCGCGGCCCTGGGCAATCCCAAGAGATGCAGTACCGAGCACTACGAAGCCCAAGGACGCTAGCCCCATCGCCACCGCGGCATATGGGATAGCAAAAATCAGGCCGAGGGGCCAAGCCGCCAGCAGGCCCAACAAGATGATGGCAACACCTACATACAGGGAGAGCCGAATAGCTTGGCCTTCGACCTCTGAGCGATTGTCTGTGGCTACGGCTACGCGGCGGGCGGTCAGCGCCTGGACCGCAATCGACAAAGTGGAGATGATGATCAAGATGCCCAGCAGGGCACCATATGCACCAAATTCAGCCGGGGTGAGCACCCGAGCCGACACGATAGAAAGCAGATAGGCGGCGCCATTGCCTATCAAGGTGGCCGCTCCAACGAACACCAAGCCCTTGGCCAAGGTCCGACGGGTTTGCTCGCTCACGCGTAGACCCTACTTCCCCCTCGAAGGGCGACCGTTTTACCGACCAGTATTGAGATTGAACCGGGATCATTTAGCCCCAGAGAAACCGGCTGGGGATAGCCTTCGAACTTCACGGGTAAATCGATGGGACGAAGTGGCAGACACGCTATTGGAAATTCGGCAGGTCACCAAGACATTCCCGACCCCCGAGGGCACTGTTCGCAGGAAACCCGCGATCTGAACACCGGGGTATTCACCTCATGGCAGTCCGAGCAGTAATAACTACCACCGCAAGCTGATTGGCCCCGTTGCGACGGGACAAAACGAAGGGGTGGATCCTCACGGATCCACCCCTTCGTAGTTCTCAGCGCACATGGCTTACGGGAACGAAACCTCCGGCACCGTCGCCATGGCCTCAGCCAGACGGGCATCGGAGAACTCCTCATCAACCATTTCACCGCGCAGGTACTGGTCGTACGCGGGTAGGTCGAAGTGGCCGTGGCCGCACAGTGCGGTCAAGATCACTGTCTCTTCGCCAGTTTCCTTGGCCTTTAGTGCCTCACGGATCGCCAGCGCAATCGCATGCGTTGGCTCCGGCGCCGGAACGATGCCCTCGGTGCGGGCGAACTGGATAGCCGCCGCGAAGCATTCGGTCTGCGGTACCGCAACAGCTTCCATCATGCCCAACTCGTAGATGTGTGAGATGAGCGGTGACATCCCGTGGTATCGCAGGCCACCGGCGTGGATCGGGTCGGGGATGAAGTCGTGGCCCAAGGTGTGCATCTTCATCAGCGGTGTCATGCCAGCGGTATCGCCAAAGTCGTAGCGGTACTCACCTCGGGTGAGCGATGGGCACGAGGTCGGCTCGGTCGCGACAATGCGCGGTGAGATCTTGCCGGCCAACTTCTCACGAATGAACGGGAACGAGAGTCCGCCGAAGTTTGACCCACCGCCGGTGCAGCCAACGATCATCGTTGGGGTGTCGCCAGCCATCTGGAGTTGCAAGAGTGCTTCCTCGCCGATGATTGTTTGATGCAGCAGTACGTGATTCAGAACCGACCCAAGTGCGTAACGGGTGTCGTCGTTCGTGGCGGCAACTTCAACCGCCTCTGAGATCGCGATACCCAAGGAGCCCGACCAGTTACGTGGATCTTGCGCAAGTTGCCGGCCCACTGCGGTGACATCAGATGGTGAACGATGCACCTTTGCACCAAAAGCTTCGATCATCAACCTGCGGTATGGCTTTGAGTCGTATGACGCACCTACCTGCCAAACCTCGCAGTCCAGGCCATAAAGCGCGCATGCAAATGAGAGCGCGGTTCCCCACTGGCCGGCGCCGGTTTCAGTGGTGAGGCGCTTGGTGCCTTCCTTCTTGTTGTAGTACGCCTGCGGCACCGCGGTGTTGGGCTTATGCGACCCTGCCGGTGAAACGCCTTCGTACTTGTAATAAATACGTGCCGGAGTGCCGAGGGCTTTCTCGAGGCGATGGGCCCGGAACAAAGGCGATGGTCGCCACTGGCGGTACACATCAAGTACGCCACCGGGGATTTCGATATAGCGATCCATCGAAACTTCTTGCATGATCAAGTCCATCGGGAACAGTGGCGCCAAATCTTCGGGCCCGACCGGATCCATTCGCCCAGGGTGCAGTGGTGGGGGTGGGGGCATCGGCAAGTCAGGCATGATGTTGTACCAGGTCGTTGGCATCTGATCTTCGGTCAGCGTGTACTTGTGTTGACGAACGGTGTCATCCATCTAGCAACCTTTCTCGTGTGTCTGTTCTGCTGAGTCCTCGGGCCTAGTTCCAGTCCCGCAGTGAAGCGCACCGTACGCCTAAGGCGGCGTGGATGCGCGATGAATCACAATCTTGTCAGCGTCCGGCCACCTAACGCTCACCAGTGCTCTGATACCCATGGGGCAATTGGTGCCTATGGGAGAACGTGTGGGTCATCCCACAGCCCCCCATTGTGGCGTCCGAAAACCGGTCGTGACCATTCAGTTATCAATGGCTGTCGGCATAGCGTCATTGGGTCGCTTGGTTTACCGCCAGTCCCCCGACCGGCCCCAGGCGACTTGCTTTTTGTTAGCAGCAACGAAGGAGACGTGCATGCACGCCCACCTAAAGACGCTCAACATCGTAGTAGTAGCGGCCCTTTTGATAAGCGGACTCGGCATTTCACCATCGGGCGCCACCCCGATTAGCAATGATTCAACGTCGTCCGCATTCCCTAATCCCAGTCAACTTTCTCAGCCACTTATGGCTACCGCTATCGAGGTGCCGACCATGGCCCGGGTACTCGCCCAAGGTGCCGCGACCTCGGCAGTGAACCCAGCTCGTGTCTCAGCATTGGCTCCAGCACTTAGCCCGCATCAGCGGTTGGTCACCCAGGTCGCGGTGCTGCGCAAACGCATCGCAATCCTTGGTCGCAAGCAGGTCGGCGACACCTACCGTAGTGGCGCTTCAGGCCCAAATGCCTTTGATTGCTCGGGACTGACCCGATATGTATTCAAGCAGGTAACCGGCCGCGACCTGCCGCACTCCTCAGGCGCCCAGTACAAGATGGCGCACAAAATTTCGCTCAAAAACGCCCAGCCTGGTGACCTAGTCTTCTATTTGCGCGGCGGCGCTCACCACGTAGGCCTGTATCTGGGCAACGGAAAAATGGTTCACGCCACCGGGCACGGCAGCAGCGTGAAAATCCATTCCATCTTTGGGCCTTGGTACTACCGTCACTTCTCGGGGCTAGGTCGAGTCCTACCGGCTTAGCTAACATGGTAACCAGAATAAACAACGACGGGAATCACCAGCCGTGTGAGCCAGTTGCCAACTCGGCCATCTAGCATCGGGGCGAATACATGACTGCACCAACAGTTAGCGTATGCATCCCGGCGCGCGACGAAGCTGAAACGATCGCGGCGGTAATAACCCCACTCCATAAGTTGGGCGCTGCCATTGATGAGATTCTGGTATTTGACCATGGGTCATCCGACGACACCGCGGCGGTTGCCAGTGCTGCCGGTGCCACGGTCATCTCCGCTGATCGGGTGCTTTCGCACTTCGGTCCAACTTTAGGTAAGGGCGATGTGCTGTGGCGGTCTGTGTACGCCTCACACGGTGACATCATCCTCTGGCTTGATGCCGACCTCCAATCCGACACCGCCGACTACGTTCGTGGGTTGATCGCTCCATTGGTTGCTGACGACACCATCTCTATGGTCCGTGCCACCTACGACCGCATCCTTGATGGTCGCGGTTCATCCGGTGGTCGCGTCACGGAACTCTCCGCACGCCCTGCCCTGAAACTGCTACAACCCCACCTTGCCCACATTCGCCAACCACTTGGTGGTGAATACGCGATTAGGCGTGCGGTGGCAGCGGCCATGCCATTCGAAGTGGACTACGGAGTTGAGATAGGCCTTTTAATTGACGTGGCCAGCGCGTACGGCGTCGGCTCAATTCGTCAGGTTGAGCTCGGCGCGCGGGTTCACCGCAATCGCAGCCTCGCTGAACTGCATGTGCAATCAGGTGAGGTGCTTCGTGCAATTTTAGCTCGCTCTGGGCACGCCGAACTAGTTAGTACTATCAGGCCAGCGCTCACCAGTTTGGGTATCGCCCCCGGCAGCACCGTCGCCTAGCTACGAATTTATCTCTGCCACCACATATTCGGCTACTGCTAACGCACTTGTCCAAGCTGGCGACACTACATTGAGCATGTGCGTTGATCGATCACCGTGCTCAAAAACAAAGTCCATCTCCAATTTGCGTGTCGGTAGGTGAAATAGTTGCGCGCGCACACCTGGGCGACCCTTAATCTTGAAATCTGCGGGTGCCACCGATGGCACCAACGCGCGTACTTGGTTAACCAAGTGCTTGCGCGAGTACTTTGGCAACTCACTTCGCAATAATCCGGCAACATCATGATCTTTACTGCGAAAGAAACTGGGGTAGGTGCGCGCAATGCTCGCCAGCTCGACGGCGTTAAACCCCGCGACACCCCCGTAGTCCTCACGCCAGAGGGCGGGTATCGCCGTCGGCCCGATCTTGGCTTTACCGTCAACTGTCACAGTTAGGTGGACCCCGAGAAACGGGTTACGCGGGTCAGGTACCGGATAAACATGACGCTGCAGGCGCCCAGGTGCCCATGAGCCGTACCAATAAAGCCCCTTGAATGGCAGCATTCGATAGTCGATACCAACGCCATACCAGTGCGCTACTTTGTCGGCATAAAGGCCAGCGGCATTAATTACGTAACCTGCGCTAATCCGACGCCCGGCGATTGTTACCCACCCCGGGCCCGCCCCGGTAACCTGCGAACCTAGGGCGATTATCCCTCCACGTTCGCGCACTCGGCCCGCCAGCGCCTCCACCACCGCTACCGGGTCTGCGACCGATGTGGTCGGTGACCAAAGCGCCGACCCGTGGGTTTTAGCAAGGGGCTCAAGTTCACGTAGTTGGGCTTCATCAACCAACTCTAGTTTCACGCCATTTACTTGCCCACGAACGAACAGCTCTCGCAAGGCCGGGATTTCTGATTCGGATTGGGTAACAACCACTTTGCCGGTTTTGCGAACCACCACTCCACGCTCAGCACAGAACTCGTGCAGCAAGTGATTACCATCTCTGGTCAGTTGGGCTTTAAGGGAATCGGGGGCGTAATAAAAGCCCGCGTGCAGCACGCCACTATTTCGACCTGAGGCATGTGCCGCGAGCCCCGGCTCCTTTTCGAGTACCAGTACCGAGGTGCCCGGGTGGCGGGTGAGCCAGGCATCGGCGAGCGCTAGCCCGACGATCCCACCGCCAATTACTACTACATCTGCTGTCGCCGAATTACTCACGCCAACTGCCACGTTAAGGTCTCTCGCCGCCCTCCGCTATCGTCTGCCGCTCCGATCGCATCCCCGCCATGGGCCCGCGCAGCTTCACGCGCCAGCGCCAGCGCCAGCGACAGGCCAATGCCACTGCCACTGCCACTGCCACTGCCACCGGCAACACTGCTCGCGCCGCGCGCAAAACGTTCAAAAATCGATTCGTACTCTGGCTCGCTAACCCCTGGCCCGTCGTCTTTGACCACGAGTTTGGCTAAGCCACCTTTAACCCCAACGAGTACCGCAATTCTTGACTTTGCGTAACTCCTCGCGTTACCCAGCAGTTCATTAATTACGCGAGCCACGACGCCCGGGCCGTCCAAAATCTGTTCGCCGTCAATTACAGCTGGGTGTGACCACATTGGCATTCTCACTGGTGCACATGGGCATGCCGCTGTTTGTCCCCAAGGTGGCGTTCACTGTCCCGCAGATTCTTATTCCAGGGCTGGCGCCGTGGCAGCCGTTCGCCGTTGGCATCATCGCTTTCTGACTGATCATCTCGGTATCGATTCTTGGTCGGACTCGTACCAAACTAGGTACACCCACAATACCGCATTTCAGCGAGTGCATTTACTCGCCTATGCGGCTTGGCCTTTTGCAAGGCGCATTACCTACTGGCCAGCACCGACGCACTCACCGAGTTGTCACTCGTGCTGCTGATCGCAGGCGGTGGGCTCATGGTCTTTGCGCTACTAGCTCGAGGGTTTGTGCCGGCACCAGCACCAAAGCGTCTGGTCCGACAAGGTCCAATTTCAATGGCCTAAGCACCGCGCACACGCCCCATGTCGCGGCGAACTGTGGGACTATCAGACCATGAGCACCTTTGGGCTAGATGGCGTGCTTACGTGGACCCAAGCCCATCAGGTCGCAAGTTCATGTGCACAGCAATTACCTAATACTTACGCCCGCCTCGATGAGGCCGCCGGCAGCATTTTGGCGCAGCCTATTTTGACGCTACTTGATGACCCCGCGGTCGATAGTGCCGCAATGAATGGATACGCAGTTTGTGGTGAGGGTCCGTGGCGGTTAACGGACGAAGTGCCCTTACGCCCAAACCACGCCATGCGAGTGCGCACCGGTGACCCACTCCCAGCTCACGCCGATGCGGTCCAAGCGATCGATAGTTCAGCCGCCGATCATCATGGTGACGGCACCGTTAGCGTCGTGGGCCTTGATGAACTAACCCAATTACCCGACGAGCGCGCCCGGCCCGCCTTCGGCTCAGGGATTATTAAGCAGGCGGGGTTCGCCCCACGTGGCACCTTGCTTGTCCCCGCAGGGCGAGCACTGACTCCCGCGATGTTGGCGCTGGCTGCAGCCGCCGGTTATGACGGTGTCGAGATCGTGCGCCCACCCGTGGTCGGTGTCATCGTGCTCGGCAAGTCTCTGCTCTCACAGGGGCCATCACGCGATGGTCGGGTGCGCGATGCGCTCGGCACAACTGTGCCATCTTTCGTCGCGGCGTGCGGTGGTCGCGGCAACCCGGCGGTGCGAGCTCCCGACAGTGCGGACTTACTCCTAACTGAGATTGACGATGCAGCCGTCGACGTAATAATTACTACCGGTTCAACGGCGCCGGGCCCCGATAATCACGTACGTCAGGTGCTGCGTGATCTCGGTGCCCACTGGCTGATCGACGGAGTTGCCGTAACCCCGGGTGCGCAGATGCTGCTGGCTAAATTACCTGATGGCAGATTCTTGGTTGGGCTACCCGGTGAACCACAGTCGGCTCTCGCCGGTTTGGTGACTTTGGTTGCACCACTAATTGCCGCACTGCGTGGTGCACCTTTAGCGCGGAGCTATCCATCGGCGGTGCTCTTCGCTGACACCCTCGCCACTGAGTTTGCCGACGACACCCGATTGGCCCCGGTACGGCTTGAAATGTTGGACACCGCGCAAGTCGCTTACCCGCTCGAGGATGACGGACCTGCTGGGTTAACCGGGTGGGCGCGGGCTGATGCGGTCGCGATGGTGCCGCCAGGGGCTGGTTCTCGCGGTGATGTGGTGCAGTGCATCCCGCTAAGTTCACCCTGCTAACACGCCCGCAGACCCCTCCAATACTTTCCCTAGTATTCCTATAGGGTTACCTCATTAATATCGCAGACATCGACCTCGCGTTGGCCTTGGGCGGCCTAGTTGCCGGATTGATGGTGGGCCTGACCGGCATGGGCGGCGCCGCGCTGGTCACCCCAATGCTGGTCCTGGTGTTTGGGATCCCACCCGCCGCAGCCGTCTCTAGCGACGTAGTTGCCGCGGCGATCATGAAACCAGTTGGTGCCGCGGTTCACATTCGGAACAATTCAGTGCACTGGGGTTTGGTCGGATGGCTATCACTTGGTTCTATACCCGGGGTCTTAGTCGGAACATTAATTTTCGCGAATGTGCTGGCCACATCTGGTGCTGACACAACAATTCGAACCTGGATCGGCGTCGTCTTAATCATCGCCCTCTGCGCCATGTTGCTGAAGACATATCTCACGGCACGTTCATCAAAGTTACTCGGTGAGCAAGAACTCATTGGTACCTCAATGCCGGTGAAAATAGTGCCGGCGGTGGCACTTGGGCTAGTGGTCGGACTCATCGTCGGCATGACAAGTGTCGGCTCTGGCTCACTCGTGGTCACGGTGCTGCTGCTCATGTATCCGCTGCTGCGCCCGTCAGTACTGGTTGGCACCGACTTAACCGCGGCCGTACCAATGTTGATTGCCGGGGCGATCGCGCATGCCGGACTCGGTCAAATTGATGTTGCGGTCGTGGTCTCACTGCTCATCGGGCAGCTACCCGGCGTTTACCTTGGAGCTAGGTTGTCCTCGCGTTACGACGGTCGCCTACTGCGCTATCTGCTCATGGTCGTACTAGCAACTACAGCCATCAAGTTACTTGGTGCGCCAAGTATTGTCGCTGGCACCATTGCCATTGTCGGAGTCCTGATTGTCGGAGGCATGATTTTGCACGAACGGGTACGCTCTACCCCACAATGCGAGCCATCATCTGCACCGAACCCGGCGGGCCCGAGCACCTTAAGTGGCAAGAAGTAACAACGCCAACACCTGGGCCCGGCGAAGTATTAATTCAAGTCACCGCCACGGCTGTCAACCGAGCCGACATCTTGCAGCGCCAAGGCAACTACGCGCCCCCGCCAGGGGCCTCGCAAATTCTGGGACTTGAGTGCTCCGGGGTGATCAGTGCCCTTGGGCTGGGTGTCACAGCAGTAACGGTGGGTCAAGAAGTAACAGCATTACTCGCCGGTGGCGGCTACGCCGAACAAGTGGCTGTTCCGGTAGGTCAATTGATGAGCGTGCCGCCGGGTTTGAATCTAATCGCCGCAGCCAGCCTTCCTGAAGTGGCCTGCACGGTCTGGAGCAATATCGTCATGACGGCCCATCTCACCGAAGGCGAGTGGTTACTAATCCACGGCGGCGGATCTGGCATTGGCACGATGGCGATTCAGGTTGCCCGTGCCCTTGGCGCACGAGTTGCGGTCACAGCCGGCAGTACTGCCAAGCTAGATACCTGTGAGCGACTGGGTGCTGAAATCATGATCAACTACCAAGAACAAGATTTCGTTGAAGTAATGAATGACGTCACCGGCGGCCGAGGCGTTGATGTGATTCTCGACAATATGGGCGCCGCCTACTTGGAACGCAATGTGCTAGCCCTCGCTCGCAACGGCCGTCTTGCCATCATCGGCATGCAAGGCGGGATCAAGGCCGAGCTCAACATCAATGCTTTGCTGCGCAAAAACGGCACGGTACATGCCGCTTCACTTCGCGGGCGCCCCGAATCTGAAAAGTACGCTATCTG
Source organism: Actinomycetota bacterium (assembly GCA_002737125.1). GTDB lineage: Bacteria > Actinomycetota > Actinomycetes > S36-B12 > S36-B12. The sequence goes on from NSHP01000031.1 coordinate 14,052, forward strand.
CCAGCAGGTTGAGCGCAACATCTGGCCGTGGGTGCATGCCGGGCTCGTTGCCCCAGTCATCGGCGCCACCATCGCGTTGCAAGATGCGGCAGCGGCTCATCAACTACTTGAATCCGGTGAAGTTACCGGCAAGATCGTGCTGACGCTCTAGTAAAGCCTTTTCCCGCCGGCCCCAGCCTTAAACCTGCTGGAACCGTCAAAAAACAGCGTTTAAATGACGGATCTAGCAGGTTGAAGGCTATTCGATGACGGATCTAGCAGGTTGAAGGCTATTCGATGACGGAACTAGCAGGTTGAAGGCCATTCAGTCGCGCAACTGATGCAGTTTCAGGCGCATGTTATTAGCTGTCTCAGCATTCGAGAAACAATTTTATTTGCGTATGCTTCGTGGGTAGCGATGAGGAGAATCACCAACGTGAGCACACGACAGCCTCCGAGGCGGCCATTTTTACGGATGGGCATCGGCATTTCCTTACTAGCAACCACCTTCATGTTCGCGCCAACGGTGGCGGCGGTTGAAACCTCGGTGGTTTGCCCGACCCAACCGGGGCCGGTAACCACCGCGCAAACTGACGCGCTATTCGCGTTGGCCGCCGACCGGCTCTACGCCGCCGCCAATGTCGCAAACCTGGGTTCACCTTCCATCAAATACCCATTTGGCGCGACGGCCCGGCAAACTCGATACCTCCGCTCTGACGCTTACGGCTGGACCTCGGGGTTTTATCCCGCCGAACTTTGGATGATGTATGAGCGCACCGCGGATCCAGCGTGGCTTGCCCTTGCGCGCACCTGGACAAAAGGATTATTGCCGGTTGCGAAATGGACGGGATCCCATGACCTGGGCTTCATGATCGGACTGCCCGCGGGTTTGGCAATGCGCCTCGACCCTGACCCGGCACAACGCATCACCTATCGCCGCGCCATTATCGATGCGGCCAAAAGCCTGTCAACCCGTTGGAATGGCAAAGTTAAAGCAATCCAATCGGGGGAATACAACGGCAAATGGGGCTTGATTATTGACTCGGCGATGAATGCGCCGATGTTGATTGAAGCTGGCAACATGATCGGTGGCGCCGAAGGCGCGCAACTTCGCAGTCGCGGAGAGCAGCATCTGCTTACCCTCGCCAAGTTTTTCGTGCGTTCGAACGGATCAACATTCCACCGATTAACCTTTAACCCGAAGACCGGGGCTTACCTTGGGCCGGTTTACGGACAGGGCTACAACATGTCGACCAGCACCTGGTCGCGCGGTCAAGCCTGGGCCATGTATGGATTTGCAAAGGGCTATGCGGCGACGGGTAATCCGATCCTGCTGGATGTCGCCCAGCGCACCACTGGATTTTGGAATCAACAGGTCGGCCCCGGTTGCGTCCCAGCCTGGGATTTAGACGTCTGGAGCGCATTTGCGCCTCGGGATTCATCCGCGGCTTCCATTGCGGCCGCCGCTATGTTGCTTATGGGTGACCTTGATCCAGTTTCCAGCGCCGAGATGTCGCAGCGCGCACTAATTACCTTGGGCACACTTACTTCACCAGAGTGGACATCGATCAACACCCAAAACCCCGGGATCTTGATTCGGCAGACCTGGAACGTACCGATACTTAAGTACGAGGGGTCTTATGTTTGGGGAGATGCCTACTTACTGGAATCACTTGCCAAGGTGAGAAACGTAACTAACAAGTAATTGTGACGGTCAAAGTGGTGCGAGTGAAGGCGTCATTGTCGATAATGACAACGCGGCAACGGGTCATGGAGATAGCATCTCACCACATCCATGGCTCTAGTTAAACGACACCTATCGCTGCCAAGCGCTTGACCAAGTAGGGCGAAAAGTAGCCGGTGTATTTCGCCTGCAGGCCACGATCGCGCCAGTCGGCTCCGGTTACCAGCTCGCGACACCCCGGTTGGGCGCATAGGCACCGGAACTCGTCATAGTCAGATGTATCGCACATGGCGTAATCAAAAGTCAGTTCCTCACCGGGCTCGATCTCCCGCATCGCCACGAGCAGCGACGAACCAGAAAGTCCGCAGTTGGGCTCGCACGAATGGTTAAGCATGTCCCCCGGCTCCGGGGTATCGGACGAAACTAGGTAAAGGTCATCGTCA
>NSHP01000032.1 GCA_002737125.1 Actinomycetota bacterium
ACAGTCACTAATTCCGTCATGACGATGTGGTGGCCATGAAGATAAATTTCCGCCCGGGGTGATCACCTCGCACACATTGATCCTGTCTGCGGCTGCGAATGAAGCGGGCGTTGCGATATTGGTTACCTGACGCGTGGCCCGCCCAGCACCGCGTACCTCAACTTGAACTTCGGTGGCAGGGGTGTAACAAGCCGGATAAATGTTCGTGGCCCGAGCCGTGCAAAGGGCGACCTCACCAGCTGCCGCCTCCACCTGAAGTGCTGACCCAAGTGGAATATAGAGCCAGTCGCTAACCGCATCGAACACGCCGACACGGCCGGTCATCGGGTAGGTCACTTCGTCAATGGTTACAACTAGGTCGCGGGCCGATAGCGGTACAAGCACCCCCTCAATGCCTTCCATCAATCGGCCGAAGGGCGTTTCTTCGGAAACCTCGAATACCTCAATCCCGCTATATGTCCACCCAGCAGCAGCTGGATCAAGGCTAATCAAAGTGTCTTGGGTGCTGAGTGCGCCCGCCGGCCGATGCCAACTCATGTCACACCCCCGTGCACCAAGTGGGCCGCGCGGGTGACGGCCTCTTCAACACTCAAGGACTCTGGGTAAAGCAAGGCGCGACCGGGCACCAGCCCGCGGACATTGGGTACCACCAATGCGGCCTCCCAGCGGGTGAACACCTGCTCCCAGTTCGTGCCAGGATGACCACCAAGCAACAGGATTGGACAACTGGTGGTGGCTGCAACTCTTTCAGGATTCTCAGTCGCCGGAATCTTCAGCCAGGTATAGGCCGAGCTTGATCCTAAACCTGAAGCGATGGCAACAGCTTTGATCAGTTTCTCCTCGGATGGATCAAGGTATGCATAGCCTTGGTCGTCCTTCAAATAAGGCAGTGGCTCGATCAAAGACATCAAGCCAAGGTCGGCCAATTCAGTGGTGATGCGAGCCACCAGCTCTAGGGTCGACGGTAACCCCCGGTCAGTGTCCTCTATTCGCAATAAAGTTTTTCCGCCATCTAGCCCCATCGCTGCAATATGGGTTACGTCATAGGCGGTGAGGCGGTCATCAAGTTCCCACTTGGCGCCGATGATGCCGCCGCGATTCATGGTTCCGATTGCTAGTTTGCCTTCGAGGGCACCAAGAAACGCGAGCTCCTCAAGAATATCGGCGCTGGCCTTTACCCCATCGACGCCAACAATCGTCAGGCCCCGGATTAAGCGATCAAGGAGGGTGAATCTGTTTGCTACGGATAGCCGATCATCGCCAGCGGCGAGCATTCCGCGGGCCGTGTGATCAGCCGCAAGGAGCATGAGCCGACCGTCTGGCCCAGCAATTGGCTTTCGGGCCCGTCCACTTAGCGCACGTTGAAGTGCCCGCGGTTCGCGTACCCGAGTCTGGATCAACTCAAGGTATTGCGGCATTTGCAGGCTGCTCACGCGGGTGCTCCTTTGCGGTGCACAGCAACGAAATCGGTCAGTGCCACTAACTCTGGCATGGAGTCAGCGCACATCAAGCGTGATGCCACGTAGGCACCAGCGCCGTTGGCTAACTCGCCGATGGCGCGGAGTGACAGACCGGTAAGCAGTCCGTAGACCAACGCGCCGCCGAATGCATCGCCCGCGCCGAGCCCACACACCAATTGAATCTGCAAAGGCCCTACGCGCACCCGCTCCGATGCAGTTGCTAACAGCACTCCAGCGCCACCCATTTTGATGCAAGCCAAGGTGACACCGCGCGCCAACAGCGCATCTGCGATCGCATCCGGGTTGGTCTCACCGATCGCCATGTCACATTCGGAGATATTGCCAACCACCACGGTCGACAGCTCGATTGCGCGTTGCGCAGCTACTCGAGCCGAGTGCGCGTCCGACCATAAACTCGGTCGGTAATCCAGATCAATTAAGGTATGAACCTTGCGGTCACGAAGTTGCAGCCAAGCAAAGCAGGCGGTGGCCGTAGTGCCCGCCGCGAGTGCGCAGGCGCTAATCCACAGAGCTTTAGTGTCCTTGATATCTTCGGGCGGGACAACCGAAGTAGAGATCATGGTGTCGGGCGCAGCAGCGCCTCGGTAGAAGAGGATAGATGGATCTTCTGGGGGGTCAAGTGAGGCTAGGACTACCGGAGTCTGCCCGGTAGGTTCGCAGCCAACGAATGTGACATCGACACCAAAACTGGCGAGCTTGGCGAGTGCATATGGCGCCAATTGGTCGCCGCCGAGTTTGGTTACTACCGCGGCCGCTAACCCAAGGCGCGCCGCCGCGACCGCAACATTGGTCGGACTCCCGCCGATGGATTTGCGAAAGGTCTGAGGATCGCTGAAGGATTGATGCGCCTCCTGGGCGTAAAGGTCAACACTTATACGCCCAACAGTGATGAGATCCAAAGTCATGACTTAGCCAACTTTGGCTCCAAACGGGGAGCGACCACATCACGAAGATAGGCCAATGACTGCGCAACGCAAGTTATCGGGCCGGCACCGGCATCAGGCAGCGCGCCGGTGATAGCGGTGTCTTGTTCGATGACGTACCACCCGCCATAGCCCGCATGCTCCAAAGTCTCGATGACGGTGGAGATATCAATGTCACCTTGACCAAGTGGGGTGAAGACCCCACTTTGGACGCCGGACATTATCGAAACCTCATGGCGGAGCACCGCTCCGGCCATCGACATATTTACATCTTTTAGGTGCACATGGCCAACTCGATCCGCTGACTGGCGCGCGAAAGCAACTGGATCAACGCCGCCGATCGCGAGGTGGCCGGTATCTAGACACCATTTCACATCACAACTATCAAACACCCGCTGCACGTCACTCGCCGTTTCGACAAGTGTTTGCACATGCGGGTGCAAAACCTGCTGAAGCCCATGCGCGTTACAGATTTCGTCGATGACACCCAGCATCTCGATCAGGTGGTGCATTTCATCGGCGTCAAGTGCTCTGGGCACCGACCACCCATCGTCCATCACCACCGCCGAAACGAACTCGCTCGCCCCAGCCCGCTGGAAGAGGGCCGCTGCCGCCTTGGCTGAAGCGATAGTCGACTCGCGCCGGCCGCGATCATGTAATACCAACGGAGTGAATCCGCCAATTAGCGTCATGTCGAACTCCGCGAGTTCGGCTTTGAGCGCCTCCGGGTCGGCGGGCAAAAAACCGGGGGCGCCAAGCTCGGTTGCCGGCAGACCCAAACTGGCCATTTCGTCTAGTACCCGCGCGGTGGGCAACATGGCTCCCCAGCCCGGGACCTCGCAGATCCCCCAGGAGATGGGTGCCGATGCGACTCGTGACATTAGGTTGGTCATGGCTGATTTCCTTGAAAATTGGAACGGTCCAACAAAGCGTGCCACAATATGAATGCGAGCGCAAGCACTGGCGAGGAGGTTGACCTAATGACTAATTCAAGGCGACTTGGGATTGCTATCGCCGGTGTTGGCCGAATTGGCCACCTACACGCGCGCATCATTGCCGAACAGGTGCCGGCTGCCCACCTCGCGGCCATCTATGACATCTCCGCCGATAAGGCAGCTAGCGTCGCCGCCGAATTTGGGATTGAGGCCGCTGCCAGTATCGATGAACTGCTCGCCTCCCCTGCCGTTGACGCATTAGCAATCTGCACCGCTACCTCCACACATAGTGAATTGATTATCAAAGCGGCGGCCGCGGGTAAAGCCGTATTCTGCGAGAAACCAATCAGCCTGTCACTGCCCGAGGTAGATGCCGCAATAGCGGCCACCGCCGCAGCCGGAGTGCCGTTCATGGTCGGTTTCAATCGCCGATTCGACCCAGGGCATGCTGCTGTTGAGCGTGCAGCGCGCGCTGGTGAACTCGGACAGCTCACGCTCGCCCGCATCACCAGTCGCGACCCAGCCCCTCCGCCAATTGACTATCTCAAGAGCAGTGGTGGCATTTGGGCCGACATGCTGATCCATGATTTTGATATGGCGAACTTCATCATCGGCTCCCCCGTTGTCCAGATCTGGGCCCAAGGCGCCGCGCTCTTTGATGAGGAGATCCGAGCGGCCGGAGATTTCGACACCGCCGTGGCAGTTCTAACACACGCCAACGGTGCCATCACCACTATCGACGGTAGCCGAAAAGCTGCCTACGGATACGACCAGCGGGTTGAGGTTTTCGGTACCGCAGGGATGGCAATTTCAGATAACCAGCGAGTTAATAATGCGCAGATTTATCGCGAGAATTCTTCGCAGCTTTCGGCGCTGCATTACTTCTTCCTAGAGCGTTACACTGAGTCATTTCGTAATGTTTGGCTAGCCTTTACTAATTACGCCTTAAGTGGTGGGCCTTCACCGGTTTCCGGAGCCGATGGTCGCGCTCCGGTTGCCATCGCCATGGCGGCTGCCATCTCGGCGCAACAAGGCCGCCCGGTCAGCCTCGACGAAATACACTAAATATGGCTGGCCCGAGACCGACGATCAAGGATGTCGCTGCACTAGCCGGGGTTTCAAAATCCCTAGTTTCCTTGGCAATGCGCGGATCCGACCGGGTAGCACCGGCAAGTGCCGCAGCAATCCAGTCCGCAGCCAACCAACTCGGATACCGTCCCAACGCAGCTGCGCGAAGTCTTGCCGATCGACGCAGTAACACTATCGGGGTACTGGTTCAAGATCTCCACAATCCGATTTCGGCCGAAATCATCGACGGGGTGCAGCGCCAGGTTCGAGCAAGTGGCTATCACACCATGCTCGTAACGGGTAGTGAAGATGCCGCCTTGGAGCAGAGCGAGATCGAGAAACTACTCGAGTTTCAGGTGGAAGGTCTCGTGGTAATTGGGCACCGCATGCCTGCAGGTGTTCGAGATGCAATCACTGGAGACTGCCCCACCGTGATTATCACTCGCGCTGAGAGTGAGATAGCCGGCCTTGATTCCATCAGTAATAACGACATTGTTGGCGCACGAATGGCCGTCGATTATCTTCATGGACTCGGCCACCGAGCCATCGCGCACGTCACCGGTGGCGATAATCAAGTCGCGCTCATGCGAAAGTCAGGTTACGAGGAGGCGATGATCAGCTACGGCCTTGCCAAGAACATCGCCTGCTACGAGGGTGCCTTTACCGATGAGGGTGGATACCGCGGAACATCCGCGGCACTGGCTTCAAAATACCAACATAGTGCCGTCTTCGTGGCTAATGATCTAGCCGCGGTCGGAGCGCTAGCAGCGGTGGCCGACCAGGGTCTTGGGGTGCCCGAGGAGATATCAATTATTGGTTACGACGGCATGGCACTTGGTGGGCTCCGATCGATAGGTCTTACTACCATCGCGCAACCCCTCGCAAGCATGGGTGAGGATGCGGCCGCGTTGCTATTCCAACGCATCAATGACCCCGGACGTCTTCCTGTCCACATCGAGCTCGAACCCAGGCTCGTGATTCGCAACTCCACCGGCGTCTATCACGGGTGAGCCGCGAAGCGCTAGGGTTCAGATATGTCAATGGCCGCCCTAACCTTGCTCATCTTCGCCGTTGTACTGGCGATTTTTGCCGCTGCCTTCATCCTCTTAGGGATGTCGAATGAGCGCGCCTACTGGTCACAGCGCGATCCATCCGGTGACGCCCGAAAGGATGCGACCCCACTGTCCGCAATCGCCAAGAACACTTTGCACTATGCCGCCGGCGAATACCGCGCACCACTTCGGGTGGTGGCGATCGGTGTCCTGATGTGGTGGATTGCCCTCGCCTGCTTGATCTTAAGTATCGTCGTGCAGGCCTTTTAGCCACGCACTAATGCGGCGCTGGCTAGCAATCCAGCGAGCTAACCCCAATCATCCTTCTTCTCCGATTTCGACAACCGGCACGAAGTCGATGAGTGCGCTGGCATCGCGAGTCTGGTCATACTCCCGCAGCCGGGTTGTGCGCCCGTTCCCGTCGCCGAAGGGATGGACATGAACGAGGGCTGCGTGCGCGCTGCTTCCCAGTTCGCGGGCCGTCAGGTCATGCGCCTTCTCCGATCGGTACCTGAGATCCTGGAGGGCATCTCGAAACGCCAAGGAGATCTGCCCTGGCGCGATTCTGATATTCGTTTCACGAGAGCGCTGCCAGCCACCCCATGTCCACACGGGCGCGTACATCCGTCGATGCAACTCCCGCACGAAGTGATCGTTCAGCAGATCCGTAACTGACAAAGTTCCATCCAAAACAAGTCTGAGGAGATCGTCAGCAACTTGGGATTGAATCTGCTGCTCAAGGTCGTAAAGATCCGCCTTGCGAACCGGATCTCCCAGCAGTTCCTTAGCCTCGGAGGTCAGCGCCGCTCACTCGTCATCCGTCGCGAGCGTCTCACCGTAATCGGGATCGAAAACCATCAGGCCTTGGCGCGCAGCGACGCCACGAACCGGGCGACCTCGGCCGAACGAACATGCCCGGCGGGCACCACGCCCCGCTCCAGCCTTCGGAAGCCTTAGTCGAGCGCACGGCCAAATTGCGGCGTGCCGCCGCCGAGATGTCTCGCTTGCCCATGGCTCCTCCTCAGTGACTTCTGATTCTACCTCACCAACCCCGACGGGTCGTCTATGTCAGTCACATGCCGGCCCCAATGCCTGCGCGTGGTACCAAAGCCACTAACACTCAAGCGATCCAGCGGCGTACGGACACCATGGCGACGCCAAGCTGCTTGGCGACATCAAACCGGGGGCGATTAAATAGTACAAATTCGACGCCATCAGCCAGCGTCACTTCAGCCGGTCGGCCACTGCACATGCTGGACGCAGTGAATCAAGTGCGGGCTGATTCGGGCTCCCCACCACTGACGCTGTGCGAACCAATAAGTCGAGCAGCCCAGACCTATGCAACGCTCATGGCCGACAGCAACTACTACGGACATGTTGAACCGTTAGGGGTTTCTTGCTGCTTTCTTTCTAGTGAAGGATGATGGCCTTATGCAAAAACAGTCGCCGGAGGTTGCGACTCGGTGAGCGCAGTGATGGCCGGGTGGGAGAAATCACCCGGCCACTACCAATACATGATCAAGCCCGACTTCACTAATCTTGGTTTCGGATCCGCCTCCGCTGCCTCATCCCAAAACGGGAAGTAGTGGGTTCAGAACTTTGGATACGGCGGCAACTGCTGAGTCGCTATCGTTACATGAACCCTGATTGGTGCGACCAGAAAGTAGGTGAATCCGGACTCGATGTAAGGCAAAGGCTGATTCGGCGTCCGCTACGTCCGCGGCGCACCGTCTTACTATGGCGACGTGCCAATTTCACTGCCCGCGACGAGTTGATTTACCGTCCAATTTAGCTTGTCCGAGAGACCGCTCGAGATTCCGCCAGGTGGCCTCACATGCATGATTGCATCTGCGCACATTTGGACCGCAGCCTGGCCCAATGGCCTGGTGCGATTTGGTGCCAGCACGCGCCATGACTCCACTTCCGAGGTGATCGAATCGACACTGCCCCGCCTGTGGTCGAACGAGCCGTTCACTGCGAGGCAACGGTTGTTCGCGTACTGCCCAGTGTTGTGGAACGCGGCCTGGATCAACTCCTCGATCACGTTTGCAAGGGCCGGGGCACGGTCGGTGATGACCTCCGACGGGGTGCGATGCACCCTCAAGGCGCTCGTGAAGAAGTAACGTGCCGAGGCGATATCCCTGCGGCGGGAGAGGTACACGTCGATGACCTGGCCATGCTGGTCCACCGCCCGGTACACGTACCGCCACACTCCGACGACCTTCACGTAGATCTCACCGGTCAACCAGCGATCTCCGACAGAGTGCCGGGACTTCACGCAGTCGGGCTGACAGGACTTGAACCTGCGGCCTTCCGGCCCCCAGCCGGACGCGCTACCAAACTGCGCCACAGCCCGCGCAGCCGAACTCTACAGGCGCTGGCCTGCGCCCTTCATCGACGGGATCGTTTCTCGCGGACCCGCATAACTATGCGAATTGGGGTGCCAGCAAAACCGAAGTCCTCCCGTAGACGCCGCTCAATAAAACGCCGGTAACCAGCCTCCAAGAATCCGGTGGTGAATAGGGCGAAAGTGGGGGGGCCTACCGAAACTTGAGCCGCGAACAATATTCGCGGCTGCTTGCCCCCACGTAATGGGTGCGGATGAGCCTGGGTTAATTCGGTAAAGAACTGATTGAGCCGACCAGTTGAGATTCGAGTTTCCCAGCCCGCAAGTGCCGCCTCTAGGGCAGGTGCTAATCGGTCCATGTGACGCTTGGTGCGCGCTGAAATATTAACCCTTGGGGCCCAAGCAACTTGCGCCAAATCCCGATCAATTTCGCGCTCTAGGTAGGTTCGTCTATCCTCATCACTTAGATCCCACTTATTAAAAGCCAACACGAGCGCTCGGCCAGATTCATTTACCATTGAGATGATCCGCACATCTTGTTCACTCAGCACCGCAGAAGCGTCAATCAAAACAATCGCAACCTCAGCCCGATCCAAGGCACCTTGGGTGCGAAGGGTGGCGTAGTACTCATGACCACTTGCATCCTTGGACCGGCGCCGAATACCCGCGGTATCAACGAACCACCACAAGCGGTCATCGAGGGTGATCAACTCATCAACTGGATCAACGGTAGTACCGGCAACATCATCAACAACAACGCGTTCGGAGCCTGCCAAGGCATTCAGTAGTGATGACTTGCCAACATTGGGGCGCCCAAGAAGTGCTACCCGCCGCGGCCCACCTTCACGCGAGGTGCCCTGGCCCACTTCCGGAAGCATCTTCACGATGTCGTCCATCAAGTCGCCAGCACCGTGGCCGTGCAGGGCTGACACCGGAAGCGGCTCCCCCAAGCCAAGTGACCATAGCTTTGTCGCCTCAATCTCGGTGGCCCGATCATCCACTTTATTTGCGACGAGCAGGACCGGCTTTCCTGACCTGCGCAGCACCTTCACCACGGCTTCATCTGTGTCGGTGGCGCCAACTCGCGCATCGACCACGAACACCACAGCATCAGCATCACTTATCGCGCGCTCAGCTTGCGCGGCAATTTGTGCCTGTAAGCCTCTAACTTTCAAATCCCATCCGCCCGTATCGATCACCATGAAGCGCTTGCTATTCCACTCGGCTTCATAAGTGACGCGGTCTCGGGTAACGCCGGGTACATCTTCAACCACGGCCTCGCGGCGGCCAATAATGCGATTGACGAGGGTCGATTTGCCGACATTAGGGCGACCAACAACAGCCAGTACCGGAAGCCCGGGCTCACCATCACCGGGTTGAGTTAATTCAGCCAATGCGCTGTCGAAGTCGCCGAATTCACCACGAGCCGCAGCCAAGGCGGTCTGCAGCACTAAGTCTTCGGCCCCGTCAACCCAGTCATCGTCAACCCCGTCAGCACTTGGCTCGTCGGCGGCGAGTTCGAGCTCGGCTTCATCGTCGTCGCCAACGGCAACCCATACATCACTCATCGGTGCACCCTTCCAATTACCGGCCGGCCACTTCGCCTGCCACTTTCATTTCGAGCATCGCTCATCACCTGACGAACCCTTTCGCTTAAGCCCTGAACCACCCGAAGCGCACATGGATCCGAAGTGTCGAATTCGCTCGCGCTGGCCTCGATCGTGTGTGGTGCGCAGAAGTACACCTCGATTTTAGAGCGCAATCTGGGTGGATCATCAGCCACCTTTCCCTGCCCTCCGATAACCACTACCGGAGTGATCGGGACCGACCCGTGCGCCAATAAATATCCAATGGGTGGAACGTCCGCGGTCACCATGATCGCAGCACCGGCCGCGAGCAGTTCAAGCGCCCACTGCGCGGCGCCAATTCCTGGTGGAATCACCGAAATATCACCTAGCTGCGCACTCGCCCCGGGAGCCAGTGTGTGAATTGGTCGGCAAGCCACCGATGCAACTATTGCGGCCGAAAACAAATTTAGCCCGCTTCCCACCAGCAGGGCCGGGCCATCAGCTGAGACATGGTGGCGACCGTGCACCTCAATGCGATAAGCCGCCCGCGCCAGCAGGGCACCAATATTTCTCGAGTGCGCTGCCCGGCCTGCCAATTGCGATAAATCGGACCCACTCACCGCTGCACACCAGCAGCAAGGGCGCACACTTGTTCAACAACTTCAATTAACGTGAAATCGGTGGTGTCGACAACGCGTGCATCATCGGCCTGAGCAAGTGGTGAGATGTCACGGCCAGCATCGTAGGCATCACGCTTCAGTAGTGCTTCGTGAGTTGCGGCTACCGATTCCGGCTCAGGCGGTTTACCAGCACCGTTCTCTAGCGCGCGACGTTGAGCTCGAACCGCAGGGTCGGCCACGAGGTAGATCTTCAGGTCAGCTTCAGGCACGACGACGGTACCGATATCGCGACCCTCTACAACAATGCCGACTTCCGCGTGACGGGCGGCCTGTACTTGCGAGCGTTGAATCTCGACGAGTCGCCTACGCACACCTTGCACAGCGCTCACTGCGCTAACAGCCGCGGTTACCTCCAAGCCTCGAATGGACTCTGCGACATCTCGTCCATCGAGCCAGACTTCAGGGGCACTGGGGTCAGTACCGCAGGTAATGCTGGTGTGCTCGGCCAGCGCTTCAACTGCGGCTTCATCAGCTACATCAACACCAGCCGCAAGCACCGCCACTGTCATGGCGCGATACATTGCGCCGGTGTCGAGATAACGCATACCAAGTTTGGTTGCCACGCCACGGCAGACACTTGATTTACCTGACCCTGCCGGACCATCAACCGCAATTACCAAAGCATTAGATGCGGACATCAAAACTCCGGTCACGCAAGGCTGCGACAAGAGTCTCTACATTGCCTAGGCGCACCGAAATCTCAACTAAACCACTCGGCCGGCCAAGCACATGCTCGATTCGAACATCCTCAAGGTTAATATTTGCTTCACCCGCACCAGTAAAGAGTCGCGCCAACTCACCTGGTTTATCGGCGAGCATGACTCCAACGATTGCTATCTCGATTTGCTCTGCACCATGCTTGCCCGGGATCCGCGAACGGCCCACCGCGCCGGTTTGCAACGCACTACTGACTCTTGCGGTCTGCGAAGCATCGCCGGCCGCGATGGCCTGCAACGCCGCAAGTGTCACCGTAAGATCATCGACCACACTCGACAGGACTTCGGCGACTTGTTTAGCGTTAACACTAAGAATATCGGTCCAAAGGGCACTATCGGATGCTGCGATACGGGTCATATCACGTAATCCCTGCCCCGCGATGCGCACATAATCTGAGCTCGCACCAGCTAATTGGGCTGCCAATGCACTCGAAAGTAGTTGCGGAGTATGCGACACCAAAGCCACGGCGCGATCATGCTCATCAGATGTCATCTCAACCGCATATGCGCCACAGGTTGAAACCAGTTGGTAGACCTGACTCAGGTGGTCGACAGCGGTCAGCTCACTTGGGGTCAATACCCATAGCCGGTCATCGAGTAAATCACCGCGAGCCCCGGCGGCGCCAGCAACTTCACGGCCGGCCATCGGGTGCCCACCTATTAGCCGCCTTGGGTCGGCCCCCTGATCCACCGCATCTACGAGAACTTGAGCCTTAACCGACGTGACGTCCGTGATCGTAGCCTCAGAAAATCGCTCGGACGCCTGAGCAAGCACCCCACCCGCGTAGCGCGGCGGCACCGCCACGACCACAAGTTTCGGGAATACGTCTTCTTGAAAAACTAAACCCGCGCCAGCCGCCACCGCAGTAGCTAACTGGCTTGGATCGGTGTCCTCCAAAAACACCTCTACACCTGCTCGCTTTAGCGCAAGTGCGATTGAGGTACCTATCAAGCCGGTGCCGATGACCAGTACCGGACCGATCACAGCGGTCCCGCTGTCGAGGTTCACGGGTGTAGATCCTGCCGGAGCACTTCAGCCCCGCGCAGGTAGACATGGTTAATGAGCACGCGGTCGCGATCTCCTTCGATGTGCATGAGAACTCGTACGACTCGGGGCAGGGCTCCCTGCACATCAATTTCTTGGGCACATAGCAGCGGCACATCGACGAAACCGAAGTCGCGGGCACCAGTCGCCGGAAACGCGGATACCAAATCCGGGGTGGCGGTCAAAATCAAACTAATGACCTCATCGGTGTTGATCTGGTTACGCTCGAGCATGGCACCGAGTAACTCTGAGACGGCTTCTCGCATCTCTACTGGGTCATCGGCCTGCAAGCAGACGGCACCTCTAACTCCGCGCATCCGCACAGCCTACAGACCGGCCTGGGTGTACAAAGCGTGCAGTTCACTGCCCTCAAGAACGCGAAGGGCGCCGGGTCGTTGTTGGCCCAGTGATACCGGCCCTACCCTGGTGCGAACCAGAGCTAGCACCGGGTGGCCGATCGCGTCAAACATTCGTCTAACGATGCGGTTTCGGCCTTGGTGAATAACCAATTCAACCATCGTTCGATCCGACAGCGACTGCACGATTCGAGCAGTATCGCATTTGGCCAACCCATCCTCAAGTTCCACGCCCAGACGCAGTGCCCGGAGTCCATCGCGCTCGACCACCCCGGCTACGGTAGCGACGTAAGTCTTGGCCACCTCATGTGTTGGGTGCCCAAGGTGCTGTGCCAATTGTCCATCGTTAGTAATGATGAGCAAACCTTCGGTTTCGGCATCAAGACGCCCAACATGAAATAAGCGCTCGGGTCGTTCGGCCACGTAGTCACCAACACACTTCCGGCCGTGATCATCAGCCATTGTTGATACCACATTTTTTGGCTTATTGAAAACCAGTACCACAGTGTCGGGTGCGGTGGGCACGCGCTGACCATCCACCCGCACAATCGCCTTCACCGGATCAACCCGGGTGCCCTGCTCAACGACGATCTGGCCGTCAACTTCAACGCGCCCCGAGGCGATAAGTTCTTCACAGGCCCGCCTGCTCCCTAGACCGGCCTGCGCCAACACCTTCTGTAGTCGCAAACCTTGTGCAGCCGACTCCTCAGGGGCTTCTGTCACTAGTCGCCCGTGGCTACCGAATCAAGTACGTCATCTAGGTCTGCCAGATCCGGTAGGTGTTCGGCGATCGGTGGTAGGTCATCAAGGGAGGCAATACCCAAGCGCTCAAGGAAGTGTGAGGTCGTGACATAAAGAATTGAACCTGACTCACCTTGATCGCCTCCTTCGGCGATTAGCCCCCGGCTCAGCAAAGTTCGGATGACTCCATCGACATTAACCCCGCGAATAGCACTGATGCGACCGCGTGAAACCGGCTGTCGATAAGCGATCACCGCTAGCGTCTCAAGGGAGGCTTGGGTAAGGCGCGCCTGCTGGCCATCGAGTACCCAACGTTCAACTAGTTGCGCACAATCGGCGCGCGTATAAAATCGCCATCCGCCGGCAACCTCGCGCAGTTCAAACCCGCGGCCTTGGTCGGTATATTGCTTGGCAAGGTCGTGGACGCTCTCCAAGACGTCATCAGATGGGCACTTGATGGCTTCGGCCAAGGCCAGCACGCTCATCGGCTCATCGGTCAACAGCAAAAGGGCCTCGATTGCCGCGGCAATTGAGGGAGCACCTATACCATCTGTTATGTCATCAGGTTCGGTCATCGACTCAGTAGCCACACTCTCATTGCTCATCAACTTACTCATCAACACTCACCTCTATCTCTTGCTCAGCAGGTACGTCGTCGATATCGCGCTCAACATCAAACTCATCGGTCACGGCAATGGAGCCATCATCGGTGCCCGTCCAGCGGATTGTTAAGTCACCAAGTGGGGTGATCTGCTCGAATGCCACCACCGTTTCGCGATACAACTCCAAAAGTGCCAAGAATCTGGCCACAATCAATAACGTGGTATCGCAATCAGCGATCAAAGCCCGAAATGTCGAGACCCGCTGCCTGCGCAACCGGTCGACCATAATTTTAGCCTGCTCGCGCACACTGACCCGCTGCAGATGCAAGTGAGCAACAGAGACTAACTCCACAGGTTTTGGGGCAAGAGCCCGCGCAGCAAGTGCGGCAAATTGCTCTGGCCCCAGGCCAAGCAGCACCTCTGGCAGCATGGCGGCAAAATGTGGTTCAAGGCCAACCCTGCGCGGTACCTGCCTACTCGCCAAGTCAAATTGCTGCGTAAATATCTTGGAGATCTCTTTAAAGGCCCGGTACTGCAATAGCCGCGCAAACAAAATATCTCTGGCTTCGAGCAATGCGAGGTCTTCTTCGTCCTCGACTTCACCGCTGGGCAGCAGCCGGGCAGCTTTCAGATCCAGCAAGGTAGCCGCAACCACCAGAAAACTGCTGGCCTCATTGAGCTCCCAAGCTGAACCTTGGGCTCGGATATAGCCGATGAACTCGTCGGTGACTTGGTGCAGAGCGATTTCGGTTACTTCAAGTTTGTGTTTCGAAATCAGCGAAAGCAGCAGATCAAAAGGCCCCTCGAAGTCACCGACACGAACTAAGAATCCACCGGTCGACCCGGCACCCCCATCGGCGGCTTGCTCGGCTGTTGCCTCGACCATGTCAGTCGGTGCGGTCACCTGTCTAGAACCTCCCGCGCCAACTGCTCGTAGGCCTTGGCGCCGGAACTACCCGGTGCAAATTGCGTGATCGGCTCGCCAGCTACTGCGGCATCGGGGAATTTAATAGTTCTATTGATCACCGTCTGAAATACTAAATCGCCGAAAGCCTGCACAACTGTTTGGTAAACCTCGCGGCTATGCAGAGTTCTCGGGTCGTACATGGTTGGCAGCACGCCGATAATTTTTAGGCTGGGGTTCAATCTGGCGGTGACTTTGTCAAGAGTGTCCTTGAGCAGCGCGACACCGCGCAGGGCGAAGTACTCACACTCCATCGGAACGATAACCCCGCTGCTTGCGGTCAAAGCGTTCAAAGTCAACAGGCCCAGCGATGGCTGGCAGTCAATCAGGATTACGTCGTACTCCCCCAATACCGGCTCAAGTGCCCTGCCGAGTGCATGCTCTCGCCCAACTTCACTAACCAATTGGAGCTCGGCCGCCGATAAATCGATATTACTTGGCAGTAGATCAAGGTTTTCAACGTCGGTTGACACGATGACATCGCCAATATGGCAGTCGCTTTGGGCCAGCAAGTTGTAAACAGTTAAATCCATCTCGTTTGGATTCAGGCCAAGTGCCACCGAGAGCGCGCCCTGTGGATCAAAATCTACGAGCAGCACTTTGCGGTCGTAGCCGGCAAGTGCCGCCCCCAAACTAACCGTGGACGTCGTCTTGCCCACACCACCTTTTTGGTTCACCATCGAAATAACTCGCGCCGGACCGTGTGCGGTTAGCACGGACGGTTCGGGGATTTCGCGGGCGATTCGCTTGAAGTTCGGGTCGTCGGAATCCAAGGTGACCCTTTCTTTAGCTCCATCGGGGCGTAAACAACTGGCTCACGCTCAAGTTGATCAGCTAACCGTTACCAAACCTGAGCCTACCGGGCCAGCCACCTGGTGAGCCGGAGCACGGCCGTGGCCGATCGCACAACCCGCTCAGAAGTTACCAGTTTTGGCAATTCAACGGTCAAGGCGATGGCCGAAAGGTGGCCATCGGCCCACGCGGTCATGGTGCCGTAGCAAGGCCCCGGGCAGCCCACCACTTGCGCGGGCAGCCCGAGCCAGGTCGCCAGACGCCGACCGGCAGGCCGACTATTCGGGTGGGTTAAGTCGACGACAGCAAATGGCTGGTGAAATGACAGCAGTGCCGTGGGGTCCGTACGCGCCAAAAAAGCCATGACAGCCTTGGCCTCCGCCTCACTGCCAGCGCTGGGGCCGGACCAACTTGAGCTACCTAGGCCCTGCTGGAGCCAGTCCGCTGGAAAGTTGCGATTTAAGTCAACCCCTGAAGCGGTTACCCGCGTGTTCGCCGCAGCGCCATCTGGATTGACGCTGCT
>NSHP01000033.1 GCA_002737125.1 Actinomycetota bacterium
ATCAAGTTGATCAGCTATTCGCTGCTGCACGTCATTTACTAAGTCCACCATTGCGGTTTCACGGTTCTTAGGTTTACGTGTTCGTTTCGTGCGTTCTCGGCCATCGCCGGCGCCGACAAGAATGAGTTCTTCGACCGAGCGCACACTTAGGCCTTCGGCCACGATGCGCTTTGCCATCTCCTCCATTGACTGCTCATCTTCAAGTGATAACAGAGCGCGAGCATGGCCTGCGCTAAGTACACCGGCCGCAACTCTGCGCTGCACATCAG
Source organism: Actinomycetota bacterium (assembly GCA_002737125.1). GTDB lineage: Bacteria > Actinomycetota > Actinomycetes > S36-B12 > S36-B12. Next base: position 270 of record NSHP01000033.1, read on the forward strand.
GCGGTAACTTCAATAACCGCAACGTATTTGAGACTTGCGGTCGGGAGCGACCAATACGTTTAGCTAACTCTTCTTGGGTGCAACCGAAGTCAGCAAGCATCTGTGAGTAAGCCGCAGCTTCTTCCAAAGCATTTAGATCCGCACGGTGTAAGTTCTCTAAAAGTGCATCGCGGAGTAATGCATCGTCTTCGGTATCGCGGATGATGGCGGGGATCACAGTTAGGCCAGCTTCACGACAGGCACGCAAGCGCCGTTCACCGGCAACTAGTTCAAAGCCGCTACCTGCCCGGCGCACAACTACCGGTTGGAGTAGTCCTATCTCTTTAATTGAGTAAACAAGTTCAGCCAATGCCTCTTCTTCGAACACCGCGCGCGGTTGTCGAGGGTTCGAGACGATTGAGTCCAGCGGGAGTTCGGCATATACCGCCGCCGGGCCCGTGGGCGCCGCTGAGTTGGCTGTTTGTGCTGGGGTGGTGGCAGTTGGTGTGGTTTCAGGAGTAACTCGAGGGGTGGTATCGGTTGGAATGAGCGCGCCCAACCCTTTGCCGAGGCCGCGCTTAGTTGGATTACTCATTTGCACTACCTACCCAAATTACGATGGAAAATTGGCCAAATATTGTCCGTTTAGTCATCTTTTGTACCTTTTCTCCTGTGGATAACTTTGGGATATTATTTAATGGCAGCGAACTCTAGCGCGGCTTCTCGATAACACAGGGCCCCTGCAGAGGATGGGTCATAGGTGAGGACGGTTTGGGAGTATGAGGGTGCTTCCGAAAGTCGAACCGATCTGGGGATCACAGTTGACAGCACTCTGGTGCCAAAGTGATTACGCACCTCATCGGCCACCTGGGAGGCCAACCTGGTGCGCCCGTCATACATCGTCAACAAAATGGCACTGACTTCAAGGTCGGGATTTAAGCTCGCCCGGACCATTTCGATGGTGCGCAGCAACTGGGATAAACCTTCCAGGGCGTAGTACTCGCATTGGATTGGGAGCAGCACCTCTTGGGCGGCAACCAACCCATTAAGGGTTAGTAGGCCAAGGGAGGGTGGGCAGTCAATGAGAATGAAGTCCAACCCCTTACCCCCGGTCAGCCCGGTCCCAAGGTAGGTACTGACAGCTCGGGTTAGGGCAAATTCTCGGGAGTCAGCATTGACCAGCTCAATCTCGGCCCCGGCTAGATCAACGGTAGCTGGCACCCCGAAAAGCCCCGGTATATCAGGGCAGGGCGCAATCGTGGCGGCTAAGTCAGCCTCCCCGCTTAGCACCTCATAGATGCTCAGCACGCCTTCAGTGTGGGCAATACCCAAGGCGGTGGAGGCGTTGCCTTGCGGGTCTAAGTCAATTACCAACACCTGATAGCCCGCTTGGGCTAGGGCCGCCGCCATATTCACGGCGGAGGTGGTCTTACCCACGCCGCCTTTTTGGTTGGCGACAGTGATGATTCGGGTCACTGCGGCCAGCCAAGTCCACTGGGTTTGGGGGTGGTTTCACGTGAAACATCTTCAGCACTCGGGGATTCGGGCCAACCCAAACCAGCCTCTAGGTCACCGACCTTTTCGGTTTTTGGGGATTGGGGGGGCATGGGATTCATTGTGCCGCACCTCGAGTAGCCAGCACCACAGTGGTCAACGGCTCCACCACCCCCTGCCCACACACACCAATTCGAAGATCCCTGATCCCCAAGGATGCAGCTACCGCGGCGGCTTCCGAAAACTCAGTGGCAACGGAACTGCCTTTAAATGCCACTAGGGATCCACCTGTGCGCAGCAGCGGCACTGTCCAACTTAAGAGTTTGAGCAGCGGTGCCACCGCCCGCGCGGTCACTAGATCCACCCCGGCCCAACCCCCCTGCTTGGCTAGATCCTCAGCCCGAACCCGAGTCACTTTGACCTGCTCCCCGATCCCCAACTCCGAAACCACTGTGGTCAAGAAATTGGCCCGGCGTAGCAGTGGCTCAATTAGCACTAGTTTTAGGTCTGTTCTGGCAAGGGCCCACACCAAACCAGGTAACCCCGCGCCAGACCCAACATCTGCTACTAAAGCCCCGGTTGGGATTAAGCCCTCGGCGGGGTCAGCCACCACCGCACAGTTCAATAGATGGCGCGACCAAATCCGAGGTAATTCCCTGGGCCCGATTAACCCCTGCTCAACCCCAGCGGTAGCCAAGATCTCTGCGAATGCAACTAAGCCCGGGTAAGCCGGCTGGAGCCAATCGGGGAGAGAGTCGGCAGGTGGATGTTCCACGTGAAACGTCGGTTAACTGGTCCGAATGACAACATAGCGCATGGGGTCTTCGCCTTCAGATTCGCTGTTGAGCCCGGCATCGGCGACCGCGTCATGCACAACTTTACGCTCAAATGCGGTCATCGGAGCCATCTTCACTGATTCACCGGTGCTGCGGGCTTCCTCGATCGCTACCTTGGCTTCTTCCACCAAGGCCGCCCGACGAGCCGCCCGGTGCCCGCCGATGTCGAGCATCAACCGTGAGCGTTCGCCGGTCTCCCGCGCCGCTGCCAGGCGGGTCAACTCTTGAAGTGCATCAAGTACTTCACCGTTATCACCAACAAGCAGGTGAAGATCCCCGGCCTTAACTTCAACCACCGAGACCATCGCCCGGTTGCCCTCTACATCAATATCAATATCCCCATCAAGGTCGGTGATATCAAGTAATGCCTCAAGGTAGTCCGCAGCGGCATCGCCTTCACTTTCAAGCAGTTGTTGGCCTGTCAGTTTGCCTTCGCCCTCTTCAGGGGTGGAATCGCTTTCGTTATCAACAACGGCTTCGGTTTCTGCTAAAACGGTCTCGGTGTTATCGCTCATAGTTTTCTCCTACTGCTTACCCTTGCGCTTGCTGCGCGAAGCTTTTTTGGGTTGAACCCGCGGCGTATTGTTTTCCGACGCTGCGTCGGGATCCTCAATTGATTCGATGGCTGGAGCTTTTCCTTTGGCTTTGGCCGCCTTGCGGGCCTCCAATGCCTCAAAAGCTGGGGTACCGGGTTGCGGGCTATTACGAATCACGTAGAACTGTTGCCCCATTGACCAAAGGTTGGTGGTGAACCAGTAGATGAGAACACCAATCGGGAAGTTAATACCACCGATTGCAAACATCAACGGGAACACATACAGCATGATTTTCTGCTGCTTGACCATTGGGTTATCAGGTGCGCTGTTTTTCACAATCAACTGTCGCTGCGTTAGGAACGTAGTTGTTGTCATCAAAATAATTAGGATGAACGCAACAACGCGCGTATTGATTGGCATGAATCCATCGGCGGCTACTTCATCCGCGCCCATGAAAGTGCCATACAATGGCGCACCAAAAATTGAAGCCCCGTGCGCCTCCTCTAGTAGATACACATACTGCGGCCAGGTGAAGACACCTTCGGGCACGCGCATTGCAATACCCTGCAAAACACTAAACAGAGCAAAGAAAATTGGCGCTTGTAACAAGATTGGCAAGCACGAAGCCAAGGGATTGGTGCCTGTCTCCTTATAAAGTTTCATCATCTCTTGTGATTGCTTTTCGCGATCTCCCGCATACTTCTTTTGGATCTCTTTCATTTGCGGTTGGATGATCTGCAAGTTGCGCTGCGATTTGATTTGCTTAACGAACAGCGGGATCAATGCAATACGAATAACGATAACTAGCCCAACGATCGAGAGCGCCCAAGTCCATCCACTTGATGGGTCCATAAAAATACTAAGTAGTTGATGGAACTGCACCAGGATCCAACTAACACCGGTGCGTAGCCAATCAAGAATGAACATGGGTTGTGTTCACGTCCTTACGTTTGCGTTCGCGTAACCGGAAGACCGGCTGCAACATCGGGTGGTTGCGGGGTTGAACGCGGGCGACCATCAAGAAGTATCGCTGGACGCCATTTACCTGCTGAGGGTACCGGGTCCACACCGCCATCGTTAAACGGATTGCATCTAAGTAGTCGCCAGCCGGCCAAACCGGTGCCTTTAAGTGATCCGTGCGTACGAATTGCGCCGAATCCATATGAGGAGCAACTTGGGTGAAAGCGGCAACTGGCTGGCAAAACCGGTGAGATCGCAAGTTGGTAGGCCCGGATAACTGCCAGCTCCAGCCATTTGATGGGCCAACCCACGGAGTGATCCCAGATCCACAGGAATCCCTGACCGATGCTCTTTATCACCTGTGTGAGTTTGCTCATTGGGCGGTCGACTTGGCTATCACAGCGCAAACAACGGCTCTAAGTTCATCTTGTAGGTCTGAAGTCGACGCCTGCGCAGCCGCCGGCAGGGCCCGGACCACCAGCCTCGACCCCGCTGGTAGGTCGGCTACCAGTCCCTGGCAACCGGCCCTTAGTTGCCGAGTCACCCGGTGCCGAACCACTGAACCACCAACTGCCGAACTCACAGTGAACCCCACCTTGGCGGGGCCACTAGCCCCTGACGGCAAGTGGAAGTGCGCAACTAGGTGGGTTTTGGCCACCCGAAAACCGTTTCGGGTGGTAGCGGTGAATTCAGCCGACGAGCGCAGCCGGTTGGAGGCAGTCAGCATGACCGGCCAGAATTAATCTCAGGCGGAAAGGCGAGTACGGCCCTTGGCCCGTCGAGCTGCCAAGATGCCCCGGCCCGCGCGGGTGCGCATCCGTAGGCGAAACCCATGCGTCTTAGCCCGACGCCGGGTGTTCGGCTGGAAAGTGCGCTTCATGAAATACTCCTGATGACTGGGAAGAGTGCTTGCTGAGCGTACGGACACACTAGTTAGCGCGTCAAACCGGGGTCGTTTTTAGGGCCTCGACCGCCGATATCCGACTCCCGACAAGCTTCGGGTTAACCTATTTCCTTCCAGATGTTGTGCTGTGGGCGGGGATTGGCTAGGTTAGGTACTTCGTGGTAGAAATAGCATCCACATCTGTTGATAAACATGTGGATAATTTGCTGATAACAGATGGGACATGGCATGGCGCAGTCGATTGACACGACCAACTCAGACCTCGCACAAATCTGGGCCCAGACCTTGGCCTCGCTCGCCGACGGGGTTTTAACCCCACAACAGAGCGCTTTTGTGGCATTAACTAGGCCCCTGGGCCTAGTTGAGGACACCGCTTTAATTGCCGCACCTAATGAATTCACCAAAGATGTTCTCGAAACCCGTTTGAAGCCAATGGTGATTCAGGCGCTTTCGCAGACTTTGGGCCGTGAAGTGCGCCTTGCTGTCACCGTCGACCCGACTATCGCACCCGATTTTGATGACCTTGCCACCGATGAAGTTGCCGACGCCACCTACGCTGATGCCCTTGATGTGCTACCTGAGGTATCACAACGCCAAGAAGAACGCCCGGGAACTGGTTCACCTGGTACTCGCGCAGAGGATGCGCGGCTGAACTCCAAGTATACCTTTGACACTTTCGTTATCGGCTCAAGTAACCGCTTCGCCCATGCCGCCGCGGTTGCCGTAGCCGAGCAGCCAGCCCGCGCCTATAACCCACTTTTTATTTACGGTGGCTCAGGGTTAGGTAAAACACACTTACTCCATGCGATCGGCCACTACACCCGTACTCTTTATAAAGGCACCCGGGTGCGGTATGTGAGCTCGGAAGAATTTACCAACGAATTTATTAACAGTATTCGTGATGATAAGGCCGCCAACTTTCAGCGCCGGTATCGTGATGTTGATGTTTTGTTGGTTGACGATATTCAGTTCTTGAGTGGAAAAGTCCAGACGCAGGAAGAGTTTTTCCATACTTTTAACACATTACATAATGCTAATAAGCAAATAGTTGTGACATCGGATCTACCACCGAAACAACTACCGGATTTTGAAGATCGGATGCGATCGCGATTTGAATGGGGCTTAATCACCGACGTTCAGCCCCCTGACCTTGAAACCCGTATCGCTATCCTCCGTAAGAAGAGTGTGCAAGAAAGGTTGGTCGCACCGCCTGAAGTCCTTGAATACATAGCGTCCAAGATTTCCACGAATATTCGCGAACTTGAGGGTGCCCTAATTCGCGTGACCGCATTTGCTTCATTGAACCGTCAACCAGTTGACTTAGCAATAACTGAAGTCGTACTAAAGGACCTTTTCCCTTCGGAGACCGGACCAGAAATCACGGCGGCACAAATAATGGCTGCATCGGCCACTTACTTTGGTGTGACAATTGAAGACTTATGTGGTGCCAGTAGATCCAGGGTGTTGGTTACCGCTAGGCAAATAGCGATGTACCTATGCCGGGAGCTAACCGATTTATCGCTGCCAAAGATCGGTCAAGCTTTTGGGGGACGCGATCACACCACGGTTATGCACGCTGACCGTAAAATTCGTCACCTAATGGCCGAACGACGGAGTTTGTTTAATCAAGTCACTGATTTGACCAGCCGAATAAAGTCGCAACCGCGGTCGATGTAGCACCACCAAAAATAACATTTGTTTATCCCAGAAGAACCCTTTAGTCACATCTGTCTCTCTAATCCCCACGTTACCCACACCTGTGGATGGTTATTGTGGATATTGTTGTGTATAACTTACTTAAAATACTTGATTTTCCTTCCCATCCCCATTGGTGGGTAACTTGTGGATAAACATGATTTGCGAGGCTATATTCCTTCTTTTTTGGGGACAACCTTGGGCTAGAAACCGGCCTATAGTGCACAAGGCCAATCTTTTCCACCTTCGTCCACAAGACCATTGGCCGGAGCCCCCAGTTAATCCCCACCTAAAAACCCCTAGGCGACTGGTGAATTTGCCCTTATACCCAGTTTCCACAGCACCTACTACTACTACTACCTCTACATTTAGTTGAATTTACAAGCCAGCATTGGTGGTTGGCCTGGGGATTAACCTCTTGGACACTCATCCACACAGGTATGGACCTTCCACTAGTGATCTCCGCGCTCTCCTGACACACTGGGCCCTTCACCCATGGGTTACTTGATTCTGGTGCCTAAAACACCGGTGTCTTTTCTGGAGGCGATCGTGAAGTTTCGTGTCGAGCGTGATGTCCTAGCTGACGCAGTTGCTTGGGCTGCCCGCACCCTGCCGACCCGCCCCGCGCTACCGGTGTTAGCCGGGTTAGTCCTAACAGTCGAGGGTGATGTCCTAATTCTTAGTAGTTTTGACTACGAAGTCTCCACGAGAGTTGAGTTGCCAGTCAGCGTCACCGAACCAGGCACCACCTTGGTATCCGGGCGCCTCCTTGCCGATATTGCGCGGTCACTGCCAGCACAACCTGTAGTCATGGAGAGTGAAGGCACCCGCATTGTGATTACCTGCGGAAGATCATCTTTTACCCTGCCAACTTTGCCCGTCGAGGATTACCCGCATTTACCAGCAATGCCCGCAACATCTGGAACAGTTGAGGGTGCACTATTTGCTGCCGCTGTGGCACAGGTGGCCATAGCTGCTGGCCGCGATGACACCCTGCCAACACTTACCGGTATCCGTGTTGAAATTGAGGGCGGAAACATTGTTTTAGCTGCGACCGACAGATACCGGCTTGCAGTGCGTGAATTTACCTGGCAGCCAGATTCACCTAAAATCTCCACCAACGCACTTATCCCAGCGCGCACCTTGGCCGACACCGCTAAAGCCCTTGCCTCCGTAGATCAAGTATTCATCGCTTTAGGTGCCGAAGGAACAGGTGAAGGATTAATTGGTTTCGAAGGTAATGGTCGACGCACTACCACGCGCCTTTTAGACGGTGAGTTCCCAAAGTACCGCACCCTGCTCCCAAGTGAAGCCGCAACGATAACCACCGTCGATACCTCTGAGTTGGCTGATGCGGTCAAGCGTGTTTCTTTAGTCGCGGAGCGAAATACCCCCGTCCGCTTAGCTTTTGAGGGTTCAGAAGTCGTACTGCGGGCAGGCGCCGGAGATGACGCACAAGCCAGTGAAGCCGTAGCTTGCAACATCGATGGTGATGGGTTAGAAATCGCCTTCAACCCCACCTACCTTCTTGATGGATTAGCGTCAGTTGATAGAGCAATAACCCGGTTCTCATTTACTCAGGCCACCCGACCAGCAGTGTTGTCAGGATTAACTGAAGCCAGCGATAAGCCAAGTGATGAGTACCGCTACCTACTCATGCCGGTACGTCTGACTGGCTGATCGTGTGGGTTCAGTCGCTGAGCCTTACCGACCTGCGCTCATACATGCAGGTCGATTGCACACTGCAGCGTGGGGTTACAACTTTTGTTGGGCGCAATGGTCAAGGTAAAACAAACCTGGTCGAAGCGATTGGCTATCTAGCCACCCTTGGCAGCCACCGCGTGGCAACCGATGCACCGTTGGTACGCACAGGTGCTACTCAAGGAATTATCCGCTGCGAGGTCGTAAACGACGAGCGGGTCATAATGATTGAACTCGCCATCAATCCCGGGGCCGCTAATAAGGCACGAGTAAATCGATCTCCGGTACCTAAAGTGCGGGACGTGCTTGGATTACTAAGAACCGTACTTTTTGCGCCGGAGGATTTAGCACTTGTAAAAGGCGACCCAAGTGAGCGTCGTAGGTTCCTTGACGACCTGTTAGTCCAACGCACACCCCGACTTGCTAGTACCCGCAGTGACTACGAGCGAACACTTAAACAACGCAACGCCTTACTAAAGTCATCAAGTATCGCAAGGCGAAGTGCCAGCACTGAGATGCTGCGGACTTTAGAAGTATGGGATGAGAAGCTGGCCGAGTTCGGGTCTGAATTAGTTGCGGCTCGAATCTCACTACTTGATGACCTAATAAATTTAGGACGCGAGAAATACACCTTCATCTCAGGTGATGATGAAACTTTGTTTGGTATGAAATACGTTTCAGCACTTGGTGTTGACAGCCCACTATTAACAGACCGTGAGAGTTGGAGGCTGGTAATTCTTGACGCGATACACAACAAGCGCAAAGAGGAGCTCGATCGTGGCCTCACTTTGATTGGCCCGCACCGTGATGACATCTTGCTAACGCTCGGGCAAATGCCAGCAAAGGGCTATGCATCACACGGTGAATCTTGGTCAATTGCCTTAGCCCTTCGCCTTGCCTCCTTCGACCTATTACGCTCCGATGGCGTTGATCCCGTGTTAATACTTGATGACGTTTTCGCTGAACTTGACGTCTCTCGCCGGCAACGCCTGGCAGAGCAGGTGTCTACAGCTACCCAGGTACTCATCACCGCGGCGGTTGACATGGATATCCCAGAGTCCCTCAACGGGGTTAAATTCTCAGTTAACTCTGGCACGGTTACCTTGCAGGAAACCTCATGAGTGAGGATCAGAGCCAGCCGAGTCAACAGAGTCAACAGAGTCAACAGAGTCAACAGAGTCAACAGGGCCAGCCAACTGACGCCGCAGCCGGGGCGCTGCGGCGGGCAACAGTCGGGGGTCAGCCAAAGACAAAAAAGTCAACCTCACGAAAGAAGTCGACCGGCTCTCAGGGGCGCGATCCGCAACTTCTTGGTGCCGCCGTGGATGATTTCCTTATCGAAAAAGGGTGGGAGCACTCAAGTACCGCCGCGGTGCTGATGGCTAACTGGCCCGATATTGCCGGGGCCGACTTGGCCAACCATGTGGCCCCAGAGTCATTTATTGACGGCGAACTGGCCCTGCGCGCCGAATCGACTTCCTGGGCCACCCAAGTCCGACTATTACTGCCACACCTTCGGACGGTGATCGATGAGGCGGTTGGCAAAGGTGTGGTGAAGAACATCACCGTCGCGGGTCCAAGTGCCCCGAGTTGGGTTGCCGGCCCACGCAGAGTGAAGGGTCGAGGCCCCCGCGACACATACGGCTAAATGCCGCCAGAGCACTATGTAAAGGGAAAAACCAAGTTAATCCGGATACCACCTTGGCAATAGGGGGTCGAATGCGGTTAAGCGCCCTTCACGGGCCGTGCCGAGCACGTGACTGTCAGAACCATCCACTAGGCTATCCAGTAGTTCCCAACCCCAAATTTCCTGAACCCGATCCAGTAATTTCTTTGGCAAAACCAGTGTTTACCCGTAATAAGGAGGCTCGACCGCCGTGTCCTATGACGCCAGCGCCATCACCGTCTTGGAGGGCCTTGACGCCGTCCGTAAGCGGCCAGGCATGTACATCGGCTCCACCGGTGAGCGCGGTCTTCATCACCTGGTCTATGAAGTCGTCGATAACTCGGTGGATGAATCCCTAGCCGGCTACGCCACCGCTATCGCGGTCACTTTGCTGGCTAACGGAGGGGTGCGGGTAATTGACGATGGCCGCGGCATCCCGGTCGATGAGCACCCCATTGAGAAGAAACCAGCAGTTGAGGTGGTGCTAACCGTCCTGCACGCCGGCGGCAAGTTCGGCGGCTCGGGCTACTCGGTTTCTGGTGGGCTCCACGGGGTTGGTGTCTCGGTTGTTAATGCCCTTTCTAAGCAACTCGATGTTGAAGTTCGCCGTGATGGCTTCACTCACCGTCAGACCTACGACCACGGTGTTCCCACGGCACCGCTTGCCAAAGGTGAGGCTGTCACCGCAAGTGGCACCACAATTACTTTTTGGGCCGATGAAGAAATTTTTGAGACCACCCACTTCGACTTCACAACTTTGTCGCGCCGATTCCAGGAGATGGCGTTCCTTAATAGCGGTTTAACTATCTCGCTAACCGATGAGCGGGTGCTTGTGGTATTTGATACCGAAGACGACGACAACGTTGAACAGGTGCGCAGCGTCAGCTACTGTTACGAAGGTGGTATCGCCGATTTTGTACGCCACATCAATGCCAGCAAAGGCGTTGCGAACCCCAGTGTGATCTATATTGAAACTGAAACCGAAGATAAACGCATGAGCGCTGAAATCGCCATGCAGTGGAACACGACTTATACCGAATCGGTATACACCTTCGCCAATACGATTAACACCACCGAGGGTGGTACCCACGAAGAAGGCTTCAGAGCGGCCATGACAACTTTGGTGAATAAATTCGCTCGCGAGTGGGGCATCTTGAAAGAGAAGGACATAAACCTCAGCGGTGAAGACATCCGCGAAGGCCTCACCGCGATCGTCAGTGTCAAACTCCTTGAACCACAATTCGAAGGCCAAACCAAAGGCAAACTCGGAAACACCGAGATGAAAGCTTTTGTGCAAAAAGTCGTCAATGATCAACTTGGCGCATGGTTTGAAAAAAACCCGGCCGAAGGCAAAGAGATCGCCCGTAAGTCAGTCAATGCAGCCTCAGCGCGCATAGCTGCACGCAAAGCTCGTGACTTAGCCCGTAACCGCAAAGGCTTACTGGGCGGCGCCGGGATGCCCGGCAAGTTAATTGACTGTTCAAGCCGTGAGCCCGAAGACTGTGAGGTATACATCGTCGAGGGCGACTCCGCAGGCGGCTCGGCCCGCCAAGGCCGTGACCCAAAAACCCAAGCAATTTTGCCGATCCGCGGCAAAATCCTTAACGTAGAAAAAGCGCGGATTGACAGAGTCCTTCAAAACACCGAAGTTCAAGCTCTAGTTTCCGCTTTTGGCACCGGTGTGCAGGACGACTTCGATATCAACCGGCTGCGGTACCACAAAGTGGTCTTGATGGCTGATGCTGATGTTGATGGCCAGCATATTCGGACCCTACTACTTACTTTGCTTTTTAGATTCATGAAGCCACTTGTTGAACAAGGTTTTGTCTTCTTAGCGCAACCACCGCTATACAAAATTAAGTGGTCGCGTGAGGTAGCTGACTTCGCTTACTCCGATCGTGAGCGCGACGCGCTAATGGAAGCCGGCTTTGCCGCCGGCCGCCGGCTACCCAAAGAAGAGGCCGTGCAGCGTTATAAGGGTCTTGGTGAGATGAACGCCGACGAACTGTGGGAGACCACCATGGATCCCGCGCGCCGGATTTTACTTCGGGTAACAATTGACGACGCTGCGCAGGCTGACGAAATGTTTAGTGTGCTGATGGGTGAAGACGTTGAGTCACGCCGTAACTTCATTCAGCAAAATGCGCGCGACGTTCGTTTCCTTGATATCTAATAAACCAGTTTTTTCACTGAACTAACAACGGAGATATTTCGTGGCCGACGAGATCGACATCGTAGAAGTAGTAGACCCTGGTCAGCATGGGCGCATTGAGCCCGTCGATCTACAAACTGAAATGCAGCGGTCATACCTCGACTACTCCATGTCGGTCATCGTCTCGCGCGCATTACCTGATGTGCGCGATGGGCTAAAGCCGGTGCATCGACGCGTGCTCTACGCAATGTACGACGGCGGCTACCGCCCAGATCGCAACTTCTCCAAGTCAGCACGCGTCGTTGGCGACGTCATGGGCAGCTACCACCCCCATGGTGATAGCGCGATCTATGACGCGTTGGTGCGCCTAGCCCAGCCGTGGTCACTGCGCTACCCACTTGTCCAAGGGCAGGGCAACTTTGGGTCACCGGGTAATGACCCGCCCGCGGCTCAGCGTTACACCGAGTGCCGCATGGCCCCACTGGCCATGGAGATGGTCCGCGATATCGACGAAGAAACCGTTGACTTTGGCCCAAACTACGACGGGCGCACCCAAGAGCCACTGGTGCTGCCTGCGCGCTTCCCGAACCTGCTCGTTAATGGCAGTGCCGGTATTGCGGTAGGCATGGCGACCAATATCCCACCGCATAACCTGCGTGAAATCGCGGCCGGCGCGCAGTGGATTCTCGAGCATCCAACAGCGGAGCGCGAGGAGCGTCAAGCAGCGCTCATAGAAATTGTTAAAGGTCCTGACTTCCCGACCGGTGCGCTAATTGTCGGCCGCAAAGGCGTTGACGATGCATACCGCACCGGGCGTGGCTCCATCACGATGCGCGCGGTGGTCACCGTAGACGAAGATTCACGCGGGCGCCAGATTCTGATTGTCACCGAATTGCCGTACCAAGTAAACCCCGACAATTTGTTGCTACGGGTTGCTGAACTAGTCGGCGACGGAAAACTCACCGGCATTGCCGACGTGCGTGATGATTCATCCTCGCGTACCGGCATGCGGTTGATCTTTGAGTTGAAGCGCGACGCCGTCGCGCAGGTGGTTTTAAATCAGCTCTTTAAGCACACCCAACTCCAAGATAACTTCGGCGCCAACATGCTGGCACTGGTTGATGGGGTGCCGCGCACCTTGACTCTTGAGCAGTTCATCCGGCACTGGATAACTCACCAAATCGAGGTCATCCAGCGGCGGACCCGCTATCGACTACGCAAGGCCGAAGAACGCGCACATATCCTGCGCGGCTACCTAAAGGCCCTTGATGCAATCGACGAAGTCATAGCGCTGATTCGCGCATCATCAACAGTTGATGATGCCCGCACGGGTTTAATGGCTTTGCTTGAGATAGATGAAGTTCAAGCAACCGCAATCCTTGACATGCAGTTGCGCCGCCTTGCGGCCCTGGAACGCCAAAAAATTATTGATGAGTATGACGATCTCATGTCACGCATCACCGACTACAACGACATTTTGTCCAACGAGCCAAGGCAGCGCTCAATTGTTTCCCAAGAGTTGCAGGAAATTACCGACAAATTCGGTGATGACCGACGCACTGACTTTGTTGCCTGGGATGGTGATGTCACCGACGAAGATCTAATAACCGAAGAGGAAGTTGTGGTAACAATCACCGCGGGTGGTTATGCCAAGCGCACCAAGAGTGAGCTCTACAGGGCGCAGCGCCGAGGTGGGCGCGGTGTTAAGGGTGCGGCGCTGAGGCAAGACGATGTTGTTGAACACATGTTTGTAACCACTACCCACCATTGGATTTTGTTCTTCACCAACAAAGGTCGGGTATATCGAGCGAAGTCTTATCAGCTACCAGATGCCGGTCGTGATGCCCGCGGCCAACATGTGGCAAATCTGTTGGCGTTCCGTCCTGATGAAACGATCGCGCAGGTGCTAGCTATTGCCGATTACCAAGCCGGTGAAAACCTGGTGTTGGCGACACGACGCGGCATGGTGAAGAAAACAAAACTAGAGGAGTTTGACACCAACCGCAGTGGTGGCATCATCGCAATAAATCTCGCTGAAGACGACGAATTAATCGCAGCTCGTCTGGTTTCCAATACTAATGACCTCATGCTGTTCTCACGCAAAGGAATGTCGGCACGTTTCGCTGGCAACGATGAAACCCTGCGGCCGATGGGTCGCGCTACCAGTGGTGTTATCGGAATGCGGTTTAGGGCCGGTGATGCACTCCTGGCAATGGATGTGGTCCGCCCCGAAACCTTCGTGGTCACCATCACCGATGGCGGCTTCGCCAAACGCACCGCTGTTGGTGAGTGGGCACCTAAGGGTCGCGGAATTCTTGGTGTTCGGGCGATGCGCTTGGTTGAAGAACGCGGATCCCTAGTCGGTGCGATGGTTTGTGAAGCTGAAGATCAAATCTTCGCGATCGCCTCAAATGGCATCGTGATCCGCACTCGTGTTGTTGAGATTCGACCATCAGGTCGTGACACCATGGGGGTGACGCTGATGAGCTTGGCTGACGGCGACACCGTGGTTGCGGTGGCCCGGGCCGGCGAGGGCGACGACAGTGATAGCGATGAGGACGAAGGCGAGGCCACGGTTTGACCGTCGAAGTGACCAGTGGGCCGCGCAAGGCGCGCCTTTATGTGTCGCGGATCGACCCTTGGTCGATTTTCAAGGCGGCCTTCATGCTGGCTATGGCCTTGGGCATCGTTATCGTGGTTGCAGTGGCCGTGCTCTGGTGGGTGTTGGACTACGCGGGGGTCTTCTTGACCGTCTCGAGCAGCATTAATGACGTGATCGGTAGCGCAACAGCCAATTTTGACCTAGTGAGTCTGCTGGATTTCTCCCGAGTGATGGGTGTGGCGGTGGTGGTCGCGGCCGTTGAAGTCGTACTAGTTTCTATTGTCGCAACCCTTTTTGCCTTCATGTATAACCTGAGCGTTGGCCTAACCGGGGGCGTTGAAGTAGTTCTGACCGATCAGAATTAGCCCCCAAATCTCAGTTATGGCCAAGGAGCGAACCTGTGGCTAGAGGCCGGGCTGCGGTCCGGTAGTGTGTGTCGTTCCCGGGCGTATAGCTCAGCTTGGTTAGAGCGCTTCCCTGATAAGGAAGAGGCCGGTGGTTCAAGTCCACCTATGCCCACGTGAAGAAACTATTGATAGTTGCAGCACTGGTTGGGATCGGTTATGTGATCTACCGGCAGGTCACCGCCAGCAAGGCGGAGCAAGACCTCTGGTCAGAAGCCACCACCGAGCCCGACCTGCGCTGACAA
>NSHP01000034.1 GCA_002737125.1 Actinomycetota bacterium
ATCGAGTTCAATCGGCTTTACCGTGCCGACTTCATAGATACTCACTCCGGCTGGCCCGATAATTGCTCGGCCGGGCTCAAATGCCAACTCGGGCAGCTCGATACCGGCCAATTCGCATTCGGTTCGTACGACTGAGCAGATTTGCTGGGCCATCGCGGCCACCTCAAGGGGATCATCACCTTCGACATAGGCGATTCCCATGCCACCGCCTAGATTGAGTTCTCGGACAACCACCCCTTGATCATCACGAAGTGATCGGGTGAAGGCGGCTACTCGCCGAGCGGCCTCGTCAAAGCCGGATACGTCAAAAATCTGCGAACCAATATGTGAATGCAATCCAGCAAAGGATAGTGATGGCAGTTTCGAGATGCGCCTAATTGCTTCGGCCGCATCACCTGAGGCAACCGAGAGCCCAAACTTTTGATCCTCGTGAGCCGTGGCGATGAACTCGTGGGTGTGCGCCTCCACACCAACAGTTACCCGGACCAAAACCTGCTGCACGATGCCAGTTCGAGTCGCAGCATCAGCTAGGCGCACGATCTCATCGAATGAATCAATGACAATGCGCCCAACTCCGGCCGCCAACGCCATTTCAATTTCAGCCATAGACTTGTTATTGCCGTGCATCAAAATGCGGTGCCCTGGCACCCCTGCGCGCAGCACTACCGCGAGCTCACCGCCAGATGCAACATCAATGCCAAGGCCTTCTTCGGTGACCCATCTAGCGATTGCCGTTGCGAGGAACGCTTTAGCCGCGTAGTAAACGATTCTTGCGCCAGCAGTTTCATAGGCCTCACGAAAATGGCGGGCCCTCGCTCGAGCGTCCCCTTCATCAAGTAGGTATACCGGCGACTGATACTCAGCAACTAAATCGCGACAATCCACGCCGGCAATCTCAAGGGCGCCTGCGATATTACGCAGTGCCGACTTTGGCCAGATCGCCTGGTTCAATTCAGCAGCGGGTCTGACGCTGAGTGAAGATTCGGAGTTGAGCACAGGCGCAGGGTATTCGATACCCGGTCACATGCGATCGGGTGCGCTGACCCCGAGCAATTGCAGGCCGTTGAAAATCGTTTGGCGAGTCGCGGCACATAGCCAAAGTCGCGCCACCTGCTCGGGGGTTAACTCCTCATCACCGCGTGGTAAAACCCGGCAGCTGTCGTAGAAGCGGTGGTAGATCGAGGCTAGATCCTCCAGATATCTAGCTACCCGATGGGGTTCGCGAAGCTCAGCTGCACCGGCCACCACTCTCGGGAACTCGGCAAGTGCACCAAGGAGTTCGTTCTCACGCTCATGTGAAAGTAAGCCACCGTCAAAATCAAGGCTTTGCCAAGCTATGCCAAGCTCGGCCGCGTTACGAAGGACCGAGGCAATGCGCGCATGGGCATACTGGACATAGAAAACCGGATTGTCATTGCTACGCAGTGTGATGACCTCAAGGTCAAGGGTCAACGGAGAATCCACCGGGTACCGGATCAGCGAGTACCTTGCGGCGTCGACCCCGACTTCGTCAACGAACTCGTCAAGGGTGACGATATTGCCAGCTCGTTTTGACAGCTTTACTTCCTCACCACCGCGAGTGATTTTCACCAACTGTCCAATCAGGACTTCTACCTGATCGAGTTGATCACCGTTGCAAGCAGCAACGGCACGCAGCCTATTCACGTA
The DNA here is from genome assembly GCA_002737125.1 of Actinomycetota bacterium. GTDB lineage: Bacteria > Actinomycetota > Actinomycetes > S36-B12 > S36-B12. The sequence goes on from NSHP01000034.1 coordinate 1,669, forward strand.
TCCGTGATGATCTGCACCGAGTAGATAAATACAGATATCAAAGTTGCGTTCACGTTTGTCTACGTAGTAGGCAGTATCGGATGCAAAGTATGTGCACTCGCCATCGGCTTTGATCAATACCCGGTCTTTATCGTCACCAAAATCGGTGGTACGCAACCACACCGCGCCATCAAGTTCATACACATGGCCCTGTGCTCGCAGCCGATCCAGCCCGTGCTCAACCGAATTAGATTCATGCAGCGCACGCTCAGACGTCCAGAAATCAAAATGTGTCCGGAACTGTTCAAGAACCTGCTGCTGCTGCTTTAGTTGGAGCGCGTATGCCGCTTCACGAAATGAGATGAATTGTTCTTCGATCGGTAACTCTTTGATGCTCGGGCGCGCAATGACAATAGCCGCAGCAAGATCATGGATATAAGCACCCTGATAGCCGTCTTCGGGGATCACCTGATCGTGCGCCGATGCCATCACCGATGCGCCGAACTTATCCATCTGCACACCGCGGTCATTGATATAGAACTCGGTCGACACGTTAGCCCCGGCGGCAACAAGTACCCGGGCGATGGCATCACCCACCGCGGCCCATCTGGTGTGACCAAGATGCAAGGGGCCGGTCGGGTTCGCTGAGATGAATTCGACGTTGATTTGCTGGCCGGCAAGGGCGGTACCGGTGCCATAGGCAGCACCAGTCTCGACAATAATTTGTGCCGTTTGGCCCAAAGTGGCACTATCGAGGCGAATATTAATGAATCCCGGCCCAGCAATTTCGGCGGCGCTGACCCCTGGTATTTCGGCAATCTTTGGCGCCAATGACTCGGCGATAACTCGGGGGGACAGTTGGGCAGCCTTGGCTAGTGCTAGGGCGATATTGGTCGCATAATCCCCGTGGTCACGCGATTTTGGGCGTTCCAGCCTCAACTCCGCCGGGATTTCGAGTATTAGGTCGGCCTGGGATACCCACTCCAAAACCGCAGCTCGCACGCTCACCGCTAGGTCCTCTGGAGTCACTGGTGGAGCGTATCTACCCATTTTTACTTGTTATCAAGGGGCCGGGGGCTATGCTTCAAATCGGCAAGGCCAGATCAGCACCACCGTTCTATGGTGCCCACCTAGGTGAGCGTCGGAGTTTCTGAGCACGTGCACAGATGCCGGGACGAGGTTTGAACGGCTAGGCCACGCGATGGGCGACCGTCCGTCGCGACGTTCCGCGCAAGGAGAATGTGCACCATGGCTCAAGGAACCGTGAAATGGTTTAACGCTGAAAAGGGCTACGGCTTTATCGCCCAGGCCGACGGCGGACCGGACGTTTTCGTCCACTACTCGTCAATTCAGTCGGACGGCTACCGTTCACTGGAAGAGAATCAGGCAGTGGAGTTCGAAATCGTTCAAGGCCCCAAGGGCCCACAGGCTGACAAAGTTACGGTTGGCTAGTAGAACCTGCTTTACGTGAAGGGCCTCGCCGATTGGCGGGGCCCTTCACTTATGCCACTTCCTAATCCCCCGATTCGGTAGTGACACTTACTGATGTACCTACATTTTGATCAGGTTAAACATCAAATGCGGCGAGTCTTGTAAGGAAACTGTCAGGGTTGGTTGCTTATCTTAACTCTTGCAACACGCGCCACAGGCCTCTCAAATTAATTTTGCGAGATCACTTTTGCGCTGGCGTTGCGCCTCAATCTCGGCCCCAACAAGTAGCCCGATGAATCCCAAGTAGAACCAGAGCAGGAGAACCACAACCCCACCAAATACGGCAATTGCTAAACCTAGGGTAGTCGACAAATTTGCATAGACCCCAATTCCGGCGCTAACGAGCAGCAACCAAATTGTCGTGACGATCGGCCCGAGAGCGCGCCAAGGAACCGGCCTTGGGTTATTCGGCGCATGCTGCATGACCCACCTTGTCGCCAGCCACAAAAGCAGTGCGCCAACTACCCAGTCAACTGCCCCGATACCCGAGAAAACCCTCACGTCCATAACACCCAGCCAATACAGAATTCGAGGCAGCACCGTCAGGGCAACAAAGGCGCTAACCACCACCACCATCCCTACCAAGGCGATAAATGTCGCGATAACGCGTCCTATAAAGCTACGGCGTTTGGCTGTTGTTTCGAATACGCCGTCAAGTGCCAGTCGCAAACCATAAACAACTTTAGAAGCGGCATAGATCGCCACAAGCGCGCCGGCTATAGAGGTAGCGGTAACTCCGCCCAAGGATGAATTGTTGGTAGCAGCGATAAGGGAATCAGTGACTGGCTTTAGTGCAAGCGCTTCGGTTGGGGCCAGCACTGCTAGTGAATTTATCGCTTCGCTCACTTGACCAGGGCCAAGCAGCAGGCCGGTCGAGGCACCCACGATTATGGCGGCGGGTGCAACCGCGAGGACGACGAAGTAGGCCAAGCCACCGGCAGCCAACGAGTTTCGGTGCTCAGTGAACCGCAATCCGATTTCTCGAATATCGGTGATCGCAGCGTCAACTCTTGGGTGCACCGACCTATAGTTGCACCCTTGCTTGGCCTCAGCTCGCATTCCCATCAGCGCGGTCCGCAAATTACCTGACATGATTACCCCGTGAGCCATAGTTCCATAACTGGTCGCATCACCGGGCCAAGATCTTTGGCACTTTGGGCCTGGCTCGCGATAGCCGCTGCCCTAGCAACTATCGCACTTAAGTTTTGGGCCTACCTGCTGACCGGCTCGGTCGGCCTGCTGTCCGATGCCCTTGAATCAGTGGTAAATCTAGTGGCGGCAATTGTCGCCGTAATCGCATTGTCGATCGCCTCGCGCCCCGCAGACAACACCCACCACTACGGCCATGGCAAGGTGGAGTACTTCGCCGCGGGCATCGAAGGGCTGATGATCTTCTTCGCTGCAATAGTCATCGTGTACTCCGCAATCGAAAGACTCCTGCACCCACAGGCCCTTGATGCCGTCGGGGTCGGCTTACTCATCACACTCATTGCGACAGCGATTAATGCTGCGGTCGGTTGGCTGATCTTGCGGGCCGGGCGCAGGCACCGATCACTGACTTTGGTCGCCGACGGCAAGCACCTGCTCACCGATGTCTGGACATCAATTGGCGTCGTGATCGGCGTCGGTCTAGTTGCTCTCACCGGCTGGCTGCCACTGGACTCAATAGTTGCCATTGCAGTCGGGCTGAATATTTTGTGGACGGGGTTCACCTTGGTCCGCAATTCAGTCCACGGGCTGATGGATCGAGCACTAAATGCCGCCGATGAAGCCCGCGTCATCGCAGTCGTGAACTCATTTGTTGCCGAGTACCCACCCGGCCAACTGGCTTTTCACGCCCTGCAGACCCGAGAGTCCGGCCAGCAGCGGTTCGTCTCACTTCATGTACTGGTACCCGGCCAATGGACGGTCACCGCCGGGCATGATCTAGTCGAACGAGTCGAGTCGGCAATCGCTCTAGCGCTACCCGGGGCCCATATCCAGACCCACCTAGAGCCCAGTGAAGACCCAAGGTCGTACGACGACGTGGGTGGCGGCCATAGCGGACTCGATACCCGTAACTAGCTCAAGGAGCCACCAGCGCGCACCCCAACAGCTTGTGCGTCACCCACTGCGGCACAATGTGGCATTGAGCGAAGTCGCTCTGCGCCTCCGTAGCTCAGGGGATAGAGCGCCGGTTTCCGGTACCGACGGTCGCAGGTTCGAATCCTGCCGGGGGCACGTTAGGAGATGATCGTTATGGCATATCTGCTGCTGTTGCTGGCTATCGTCAGTGAAGTAATCGGCACCCTCGCGCTCAAAGCTAGCGACGGTTTCAGCCGACTGTGGCCATCATTGATCGTGGTTGCCGGATACGGCTTGGCATTCACGTTGCTCGCCCAGACCCTAAAAAGTCTTGGAGTTGGGCCCACCTACGCCACCTGGTCAGCCCTCGGCACAGTAGGTGCTGCTATTGGCGGCTGGCTAATTTTTGGCGAGAAGATGAGTCCGGTTTCCATCGGGGGCATGGGCATTGTCATCGCCGGCATTGTGATCATGCAATGGGGCACCATCACCAGGTGAGCCGACCCCGATGAGCGACACTCGTGTCACGACCCACTTCGCTACTGTCACCACCGGCTACTACCCGGTCGTGGTTGCAGTGTTTTGTGGCTTGTTCTTAATCTCAAATATCGGGGCCACCAAGTTAATTGAATTCGGGCCCATCATCACCGATGGCGGTGCATTTCTCTTCCCGCTGGTATACATAACCGGTGACGTACTCAGCGAGGTTTATGGGCTCAAAGCGGCAAGGCGGGCCATCTACCTCGGATTCGCCCTCGCCGTACTTGCGGCACTTACCTTTTGGCTGGTGCAGATCTCCCCGCCCGCTGCCGGCTATGTAAACCAAGAAGCTTTCGAGGCCGTTTTGGGATTTGTACCCCGAATTGTGCTCGCCAGTATTTGCGGCTATCTAGTTGGGCAATTGCTCAATGCCTACGTGCTGGTGAAGATCAAGGAACGCACTCAAGAAAAAGCACTCTGGCTGCGCTTGATCGGATCGACGGTCATCGGTGAACTAGCCGACACCGTGGTCTTTTGCACGATTGCATTCTACGGAATCATTACCGGGGGCGAGTTCATCAATTATGTGATCGTTGGATACATCTACAAGACTCTCCTCGAAGTCGTCCTGCTACCCATCACCTATCGGGTAATAGCTGCGGTCAAAAAGCGCGAGCCCACCTATTAATTACTCTACTTCACCATAAAAACATATAACCCTTCGTTAACCTACACCAAGTCTTAGCTTCAATAGCCCACAGCACAAGGCCCTAGAGCTTAGAAAGGCTTCGCCATTTCATCACTCGTAGCTCCAGAACGTTGCCTCGAATCGATCTGAGCCGCCCAATCATTTAGCCCTAAAACGCCCTAGGAAGTCGGCCTTGAACTCATAAAAGTCATTCGTCACGATGCTCCCCCGAATATCTTCAACCAAACGCACAATGAACCTCTCATTGTGGATAGTCGCGAGCATCGAACTCAAAATCTCTTTGCCTTTAAAGAGATGATGCAGATAGGCTTGGGTGTAGTTGGCGCACGTATAGCAATCACATTCCTCGTCGATCGGCGCAAACACCCTACGGTGCTTGCTATTTGAGACAGTGAACCTGCCGCTACGGCTATAGACCGCACCATTTCGCGCTACGCGGGACGCGGCAACACAGTCAAAAGTATCCGCGCCATTTTCGATGGCCGTGAAAAGGTCGTCTGGCTCACCTATGCCCAGGAGGTGTCGCGGCTTATTCACCGGTAGCTCCTCATTTACCCAGCGCACAATGGTTCCCAACTGCCCCTTATCGAGTGCTCCACCTATGCCGAAGCCGTCAAAGTCCAAGACCCCTAGGTCGCGCGCTGCCTTTCGCCGCAGGTCCTCATACTGCGCACCTTGAATCACTCCAAAAAGCGCCTGATACGGCTTATTCGACCTTTCCGTGGTTAGGCGGGCATGTTCTGAAATACAGCGAATTGCCCACGCGTAGGTTCGATCCAATGAGCACTCTTGATACTCCCTGGTATTTAGCAGCGTGGTGCACTCATCAAAGGCAAACATGATGTCGGCGCCGATCTCATGTTGTACGCGCATTGAGATCTCTGGAGTGAATCGGTGCATCGAACCATCAAGGTGAGACTTGAAAGTGACCCCGTCATCGTCCACATGCGCGAGGCGATCGCGCCCTTCGGCAATGACGTCGTCGGACTGAACCGTCTCAGCGGTCATCGCCAATACCTTTTTAAATCCAACTCCGAGTGAGAGCACTTGAAAGCCCCCGCTGTCGGTAAATGTCGGGCCGGGCCAGTTCATAAATGCACCTAACCCACCCGCCTCTTCAACGATGTTAGATCCGGGCTGTAGGTATAGGTGGTACGCGTTGGATAAAATCGCCTGCGCGCCCAAGTCGCGCATCGACTCCGGTAAAACGGCCTTGACCGTGGCCTTTGTCCCCACCGGAATGAACGCCGGAGTGTGAATTTGTCCGTGAGGGGTAGTGATTACCCCGACCCTGCCAAGGGGCTCAGCCGCTCCCAACTCTGGTGCCAATCGATTGACGATTTCGAAATTCATCTCCCGGGGCACTACGCCATCCAACCAGACCACCCGCGGTCATGATTGCGATCTACCGATCAACTCGGCGCTAATACCGCTATCGCCGAGAAAAGCTTCAATACCGGCAATATCCCTTAAAAATGTCCCGCCCTGGGTGATCTTGAGCCAGCGGGTTAAGGCCACCACGATCCGATTGATTACCTGCACCACCGCTCGCTTCAATCACGGCCACCCATGTCAACTGGAGCCATTGGAGGTGAAAGACTGCACCCATGGCAACCGCGAAGACACCCAAGACCCCCGAGACTCCCGACCAAAATGACCCAAAGGAACGCTTCCGCTTGGCGCTTGAGGCTAAGAACAAGAAGGGTGGGCACTCGGGCGCCGACCGCGATGCTGACACTGGCGGGGTCAAGGACGAATCAAGTAAAGCCGGCGGCAAGCGCGAGCACAGGCGCAAAAGCGGATCAAGTTAAATCAGCACCCTAATTTGAGCTTCGTATCCTGACACTCTCGGGATTTAGTTCACTGATACTGCGCGCGCCTAACAGCGCCATCGTCGTGCGAATCTCTTGTTGCAGGATGTCAACAGCACGCTGCACGCCAGCCTGCCCTCCAGCCATCAATCCATAAAGATAGGCACGGCCAATAAGTACCGCATCTGCACCTAATGCGACAGAAGCAACCACGTCAGATCCCGACATCACTCCACCATCGATAAATAACGACATGTTCCCTCCGACGGCGGCCTTGACCAGCGGTAGTTGCTCTAAAGGCACCGGCGCTTTATCTAATTGCCTGCCGCCATGATTCGAAAGCACAATCGCATCGACACCTTGATCCGCAAGGATTTGCGCATCCTGCACTGACTGCACGCCTTTCACCACAATCTTGCCGGCCCAAACCTCACGGGCCCACTTCACATCAGCCGGGGTCACTGAAGGATCGAAAACACGATTCATTAGATCCGCAACCGTACCCTCAGTATTCCTAAATGTCGCAAACTCCAGTGGCTCGGTCGTTAAAACGTTAAACCACCATGCTGGGTACCGCGACATATTGGCCAGCGTTGAAATCGAAAGTTTAGGTGGGATAGTCAGGCCATTTCGCACATCGCGATGCCGTAGACCCGCAACCGGGGCATCGACAGTGAGAATTAAAGTGTCGTAGCCACCGGCCGCTGCTCGCTCCAGCAACTCCCGGCTTGGGCTACGGTCGCGCATTAAGTAGAGTTGAAACCATCGCCGTGCAGTAGGCACCGCGCGCGCCAAATCCTCAATTGAAGTCGTACCAAGAGTTGATAGCGAATAGGGAATACCAGAACTGGCGGCCACCGCCGCCACCGCCGGCTCACCTTCGTGATGCATCATCCGAGTGAATCCGGTGGGGGCCAGCACTATAGGTAATGCGCTTACGGCACCAAGAATTTCAGTGCTGGTGTCGAGGTTCGACACATCGCGCAGCACTCGCGGTTCGAATTCCAGGCGGCCAAATACCTCACGGGCCCGCGTAAGCGCTAACTCGTCACCGGCGGCACCATCGGTGTAGTCGAATACCGCCGCCGGCGTATGTCGTTTGGCTAGTGCTCGGAGATCCCAGATATTCGCCGCTCGCGCCAGAGCGTGTGCCCGTCGATTCGTGAATGGGTTTTCGGTACCAAGCAGAGGCTTAACCTCATGCCACCTCGGCAACCGGCGGGTGGTCATGGCTCCCCCTGAGTGAAGGTTGGATTTACCTAGCGACGCTCAGTAGCAGGGATCTGCCCCATCCTACCTGCTTGAAAGTCTTCAATTGCGGTAGCTATCTCGTCTTTGGTGTTCATTACAAATGGGCCGTGGTGCGCGATCGGCTCACCAATGGGCTTGCCGCCGAGTATTAACACCTCAAGGGTCGGGGATTTTGAATCCTGTTTAGCATCGGCTGCGAAAGTGATCGCATCGCCTGCACCGAAGTCCACTAATTGGCCTTCACCAAAAGCCACGTTCTCCACGCCGGCAGATCCTCGGCCTGAGAGTGCGTAGACCATTGCATTAAAGCTTCGGTTCCAAGGGAGCGAGACCTTGGCCCCCGGCTGCACCGTTGCATGCGCATAAGTTATTGGCGTCCAGGTGATGCCCGGCCCAGAAATCCCGCCGAGCTCACCAGCAATGATGCGGACCAACGCACCGCCGTCGTGACTTGCTGCCAACGCCACCGAAGACGCTGAAATATCTTGATATCTAGGTGCTGTCATCTTAAGTTCAGCAGGTAAGTTCACCCACAATTGCACACCGTGAAAAAGCCCGCCGGAATTCACCAGAGCTTCGGGTGGGGTCTCAATATGAAGCAGGCCCGAGCCCGCCGTCATCCACTGGGTAGAACCGTCAGAGATGAGGCCGCCTCCACCGGCGGTGTCTTGATGTTCGAAGGCGCCATCAACAATGTAGGTGACGGTCTCAAATCCGCGGTGGGGATGCCAAGGAGTGCCTTTGGGTTCACCAGCGCCCCACTCGACCGCTCCCATTTGGTCCAGGAGCAAGAACGGGTCTGAATCGCTAAGTGACATTCGACCCGGGAAGGGCCGGCGCACCGGAAACCCTTCACCCTCAAAAGTTGCCAGTGCGGTAACTACCCGTTTCACCGGACGCAGCATCGCGGTGGCATCGGGTGCGCTAATGCGCGGAAGCACCAAAACATCAGCGACGGTGACAGCGGGCACGGACGACTCCCTTCAGTAGTTGACCTTTCAACTATATCCTCAAAGGGCCGCGAGTGCAAGGTGCCCCGGGCTAGCTCCTCGGTCTAGTTTTTTTCACTCACATCTCGCTGCCGAAGCGCGCCACCAATGTGCGCCGCAACAGCAGCACCTTCTTCATCAAGTACATCACAAACCACAACCTTCGCACCTTAGCCGCAAAGATAAAGCTGTCGGCCGCGCCAAGGCCAGGTGCGCTACCGGTGACGATGGCTACTTTGCCTTCCAACTTTCCCATAATTACCCCCCGCCGAAATCCCGATATCTGTTGCAAAATAAAGCTTTTTTCTACCTGATGTCATGGGGATTAGGTCATACCAACTCAGTACCAAACTACTTAGCGGAAGTGGTCGCCAGCGAAAATTAATTCAAGATCGCGGCCAATTTTTTGGTGGGCGATGTGCTGGCGTGACAAATGTTAAACGTGGTGCAACAAATAAAAATATTTTTAAGATATTTTTGGATTTGGGTTGCGTGTTGACTTGCACACTGTTACAAATAACCCACTGAGCCGAAAGGCAAGGGTCAGATCGAAGAATGACAGCCGAACCGAAGGCTTGACCTCCGGGAACTCCGCGTGCTGGTGGAGTTGGTTGCAAGAAGCGATGTGAGAGGTCGGAATAGTTCAACTGGTGAACCGGCAACGGGGAGCGAGCGCAGCGGTCGGCACAGAACGCGGGCGCCCCGAGAAATCGGGCAGAAGACAGAAGGCCTCAAGGAAAGGCCCCTCGAACTCATACTTCGAGGGGCCTTTTCAATATTACGGGCAAATCCCGCCAACAGGCTGCAGCGCCACACCACCTAGCCCAACCACCTTGACCTGCTCGTTCCGTCATTTCGGAGCCGTTTTTTGACGGTTTCAGCAGGTTCAAGAATTGGACAGCTGGTACCAGTCGGTGAGCCGCTGGAAGCCCTCGTCCAAACTCACCGCCGGCGCCCAATTAAGGCTCAATCGGGTCTGACGCTGGTCGAACCAATGCGCGGTGGCCAGTTGTTCAGCGAGGAAGCCGGTAAGGGGCGGCTGGCTGTCGCTAACCTGCCAGATCCGCTCCGCGACTCGGCCCGCCCCATAAGCCGCAGCGAACGGCACACTTCGATCGGGAGCCGATAAGCCGGCCGCCCGCGTAATACGGGTCAATAGTTCAGCCACCGTTCTCGGTTCACCATTTGTCACGACGAGAGCTCGCCCACGGACGGTGGGGTCAGTTGCGCGCTCTACCGCGGCAACCAGCGCCGATACCGCGTTGTCGATGTAAGTCGTATCAATAAGTGCCACACCGTGATCAATCAAGAACAATCGGCCGGCCCGAGCTCGCGTGACAATGCGTCCGATTAATTGCTCATCACCTGGCCCCCACACAAGATGTGGGCGAATTGCAACGACGGCAAAGTCTGGGGACTCGCTGGCCAGCGCCAGCAGCTCCGCGCTTGCTTTAGTTCTGGCATATGCACCGCGTGCGGCAAATTGGTCCGCCGGCAGCGCACCATCGCCAATGATTGGAGCCCCAGAATGCGCCACCGATGGTGAGGAAACATAGACAAAACGTTCAGCACCCGCAGCCTTTGCAACTTGGATGGCGAGCTGCGTACCTTCGATATTGACCCGCTCGAACTCAGCCACTACTCCAGTGATTGACACCTTTGCGGCCAGATGCACCACGGCCTGAACACCAACCATCGCACGGGTTAGCGCTTCGACGTCAGTGATATCTCCCCTGACTTCGTCATATGGCAAGCCACTTGCCCGCCGCTGAAACACCACCACTTCGTGGCCTCGGCTCGCTATCGCGTTCGCAGTAGCAGCACCCAGCAACCCGCTAGCGCCGGTAACGAGTACGCGCATTACCGGTGCCCGGCCAATATCGAATCGGCCCAATTACTCAATTCCGCCCGATCAATTTTTGAATTGTGCCGAATATCAACGGGCAACTCGTTTCGTACAAGCACCGCTGCAATATCAAACCCAGGGACTTGCTCACGCACCACCTGCACTCGGTCAAAATCCAACAGCCCAGGAGCAATATTTTTCGGTGAGGTGATGACGATAATTAACTGTTGATTGCCGGTCGGACCAATCCCTACCGCAGCCGCCCATTGCACAAATGGCAATTGCTGAATCCGTTGCTCAATCCCCACCGGGGTGACCGGGCCACCAGCAGTAACAATCAGGTGGGCCATGCGCCCCTCGACCCAGAGCCTGCCACTTGTGTCCAAATGACCTACGTCACCGGTGCGGTGCCAACCAAGGTCGCGAGAGGCCAAATCATTTGTGGCCCACAGTCGGTCATAACGATCACGCATGTGACCTGCTTTAACGCATATTTCACCGGTCACGCCAGCCTGCGAAGTCAGGGCGCCTCCGGCCCTACCTTCAGTGTCAAGGGCGCTGATCATGATTTCGACCCCGCCCACCGGAGCACCGACCAGAACTCCATTGATCTCAGTAGCCATTGCAATTTCAGGAAGACTGACTTCACTAACCGGAAGCACTTCGGTCATCCCGTAGGGCGTCCGAATATCTGCATTCGGTGCCAACTGTTGAATTTGATGGAGTAACTGCACGGGCACCGGTGCCCCTGCCGCCAGCACCAACCTCAGTGAATCGAAACTGTGTCGCTGGCTCGGCGACAACTCACCTGCCGTTGCAATCACATTGGTGAGCGCTGCGGGTGAGGCCCAAAGTAAAGTGCCATCAACCGCAGCAGTTGCATCAGCCAATGCCGCGGCTTGCAAAGTGCGCGGCTTGGTGACATCCATATCGGGTATTACCGATGCCACCCCCAGCGTTGGCCCAAAAACCGCCCACGGAGCAAACGCCGCAACAATCGCATCACTCGAAGTCATCGCATAATGCTGGCGAAGCACATCGCGGGTGCCAGCCACCTGTGATTGCTGATAGACAACTCCCTTGGCCGGACCGGTAGCCCCAGACGTGAACACCACAACTGCGTCAGTTGATTCGGGCGGCTCCGGTGGCATCTGCGCATCACTTTTCGCGATCTCAGCCAGACCTTTTACCGAGCAGCGCAGACCGCGGATGCGCACAGTACGTGCCAGTGCGAGGCCCGCCGTGATCGCGATCACGTGATCAGGTGCCGCACCGCGAAGTGCCCGCCGGATCCCCTTTACCCCTAACCCAGCATCCGCGATGACGACACATGCGCCAATGCGCCAGCACGCGTAGACCGTCGCTATCAAGTCGGCCCCGGGTGGGATGAGCAGTGATACTCGATCACCGGGTTTCACCCCGCGCGCATGCAGGCCAGCGGCCAATTGATCTACGGTGTCAGCGAGTCGGCGCCAAGTGACTCGGCGGCCCGCACCCGACATCTCAACAAGTGCGGTGGCACTTGGGGTGCGCTCAGCTCTCTCATGCAACCCATCCCACAATCTGGTTCGACGTGGAGGTTTTGGTGCGGCGGCAGCCACCGGACTCGGATCCACCTGATGGCCGCGATCCAGCCCTGAAACCCACCGCAGTAGATCAGGAAATACTCGCTCGTCATCCTCACTTACCAGGTGCCTTGCGCCCTCATAGCGATGGACATCAGCATGCGGGACCCGCGCCATTAAGTCACCCAGATAAAGATCACTAAAAACCGGATCACCCGGACCCCAGAGCAACAACATCGGCACGGCAGCGAAATTGGTCATGTTCGACGCAATCAAAGCGAGCGTGTCGGCACTTGGATGACCAGGCTCTAGCGGAATATCTGTGACGAATGCCCCAATCGCGGTGCGTCGAGCCGATGACGCATACGGCGCCCGGAAAGCCTTTGCCGTCTGCTTGTTCATCCTCGACCCACTCAAGGCTGTGGTGCCACGCAAGAAGGCGGTTGTACGGACCGTATTAAATTCTAATAACGGACCACTTCGAGCCAGCCGAATCAACTTCGGCGCGCTGGCCCCAGCAGGTTGGTGCACCGCGGTATTGAGGAGAACAACGCCCGCCAACTGTGCTAGGTGATTTTGGGCCCAGCCCAGTGAAATGGGGCCACCCCAGTCATGCGCAACCGTTACCAACCGACCAGTAATACCAAGTTTTTCAGTGAGAGCGCTTAGGTCATCAATACGATTTGCTAACCGCCGCGTGGCTCCGGTACGTTCAGAAAAACCCATCTCAAGTTGATCAACCGCCACCACGCGGACGTCGGACGGAGCAAGCTCCACTAATCGTCGCCATAGATACGACCAAGTCGGGTTGCCATGAATGCATAGCAAAGTTAAGCGTGCCTTCTGATCAGAGCGCTGCGCGTATGAGTCAAGAAGATGCCAGGTGCAACTTCGCCCAAAGTGATCGGGCGCATCCACCAGACGCGACCAAGATCGCTCTAGGCCGGGCAAATCGGCCGGCGGTAAAGTCGCCGGCGCGAGCGAGTTCACCAAGAAATTTCGATTACTGCTGCATTCAGGCCTGAGCCGATGCCCATGCAAGCAACCCGTTGCCCCGCCACTAAATCAGCGGCAAAGTGAGCCAGCGTAAATGGAACCGAGGCCGGCCCAACATTGCCGCGAGTCGGAAATGTCACGGGTACTTTGGCCTTATCAATCCCAAGAGCTTCAACAATTGACGCGGTATGCACTTGTGACACCTGATGGATGATGTAGCAATCAAGGTCTCTCCAGTCAAAAACCTCGGTCGCTTCAGCCCAAGCTTCACTGGCAAGTGCTACGCCAGCCTCAAGTAGGCCGCGGGCATCGGTGCTCATCCCATGGATATCGCCAACGCACAACTTGTTGTGCTCAGTTGCTGCGCGTGAAACCCCGCCGACAAATCGGTGACCTTCGGGATGCTCACTGGCCCTACCCAAGACCATGGCCGCTCCCCCGGACCCAAGGGTAAGAGTCGCAAAGTTTGCTAGTAAATCCTCCTT